>NZ_LXSN01000005.1:0-191563 GCF_001648415.1 Eikenella sp. NML070372
CCGATTTGGCTATACCCTGCCCCAGGCTGCCCGAATTGTCGGGAACAACGGGCAAGGCAATGCTGCCGTGGGCGCTGGAAGTGGTGCATCTGTATAACGACTGTGCGGCACGGCATGACGGGTTGATAAAGGCATGGCCGAGGTAGCCAAAAGCACTTTGACAAAACTTTGACAGCATTGGGCTGTTTTAGCCATTATTTGGCATAGTTTAAGCAAGCGATAATATAGCAAAATCAAATAGTTAAAATAAAAATACCAGACTCATAATCCTTTGGTCGCTGGTTCGAGACCAGCCAGACCCACCAAAAATAGCCAGCAGGCTGCACGCAGTTGCAGCCTGTTTTCTATTATTGCAACAGCCTAAAAGCACGGTTTCTCCACCCTGCTGTATGGCCAAATGAGACAAATCGGCGAACCAACACAGTACCCTTCCTATTTGGAACAGCTACACAAAATAATGCTGTTCAAATTCGCAAAAAACCTGTATAGTGCGCGCTTCCTAAACTGGAAGCGTGGCAGAGTGGTTTAATGCAGCGGTCTTGAAAACCGTCGTGGGTTAGGCCCACCGTGAGTTCGAATCTCACCGCTTCCGCCAAATTGAAAAACCTTTGTTTCGCAACAAAGGTTTTTTATTGCCTTTTGCTCTCTTGCAAAAGGCTGCCTGAAAGGGCAGTTTCACGAAGTGAGTTTTAATTGCGTTGCAGCTGTGATTTCAGGTAGCTCCATTTTTATTTCAGGTGCCTTTTCCTTATTCCAACTACCTATCCAGCCCCTGTTGTACCATTTCGGCGGCAGGGCGGCGCTTTGGTGCAGTTGTTCGCGCAAGGCTTCTGCGAAGCCAAAATGAAAAAGGCTACCTGAAAATCTTGCGTTTGGTATCTTCAGGTAGCCTTTCCGGCAGACTTACTCTTCCGGATGTTCGCCGTCGGTCTTGTCGCGTTGCCCTTCGGTAATCTCGATATTGATACCGACCTCCTTGCGGATTTGCGCTTCAATTTCGGCGGCCACTTCCGGGTTTTCCTTCAGCCACACGCGAACGTTGTCTTTGCCCTGGCCGATTTTGTCGCCGTTGTAGCTGTACCACGCGCCGGATTTTTTGATGATGCCGACTTTGTCGCCCCAGTCGATCAGCTCGCCTTCGCGGCTCACGCCTTCGCCGTAGAGGATGTCGAACTCGGCCTGGCGGAACGGCGGCGCCACTTTGTTTTTAATCACTTTCACGCGGGTTTCGTTGCCCAAGATGTCGTCGCCTTTTTTAATCTGGCCGATGCGGCGGATATCGAGGCGCACGGAGGCGTAGAACTTGAGCGCGTTACCGCCGGTAGTGGTTTCTGGGCTGCCAAACATCACGCCGATCTTCATGCGGATTTGGTTGATGAACACCACCAAAGTGTTGGTTTTCTTAATGTGGCCGGTGAGCTTGCGCAAGGCTTGGCTCATCAGGCGGGCTTGCAGGCCCACGTGGCTGTCGCCCATTTCGCCTTCGATTTCCGCTTTCGGCACCAGCGCGGCCACGGAGTCGATCACCACCATGTCCACACCGCCGGAGCGCACCAGCATATCGCAGATTTCCAGCGCCTGCTCGCCCGTGTCCGGCTGCGACACCATCAACTCTTCCACCTTCACGCCCAGCTTGCGCGCGTAAATAGGGTCGAACGCGTTTTCCGCATCGATAAAGGCACACACGCCGCCGTTTTTCTGACATTGCGCGATGGTTTCCAAACACAGCGTGGTTTTACCAGAAGATTCCGGGCCGAAGATTTCCACAATACGCCCGCGCGGCAAACCGCCCACGCCCAGCGCCAAATCCACGCCCAAAGAGCCGGTGGAAATCACTTCCAAGTTTTCATCCTGATGGCTGCCGTCCATCTTCATGATGGCGCCTTTGCCGAAATTCTTTTCAATCTGCGCCAGCGCGGCGGCCAGAGCCTTTTTCTTATCGTCTTCAGGAGTAGACGCTTTATCTGCCTTGTTTTTTGCTTCTGCCATAATCAATCCCTGTTTCTGAAGTGTGAATAAATCTAGCGGATTATCGCACAAAGCACAGCCGCTGTGTTTGCCGGAAAGCGGTTGAAACTTGAGCGCCCCGCCCGATGCTGGCAATATAGCACCATTTGATCCACACATTGCAGACACCCAACATGACCCAATCCGATGCCCAACACGAACAACACCCGCGCAGCATCAAATCTTTCGTTTTGCGCCAAGGCCACATGACCCCCGCCCAACAGCGCGCCATCGATGAAAACTGGCCGCGCTTCGGCTTGGATTTCCAACACGCGCCTATTGATTTAAACGCCGCCTTCGGCCGGGAAGCCCCGAAAATCCTCGAAATCGGCTTCGGCATGGGCACCGCCACCGCCGAAATCGCCCAAAGGCTACCTGAAAAAGATTTTCTCGCCATCGATGTGCACGGCCCCGGCGTGGGAAATTTGTGCAAACTCATGGCCGAGCAGGATATTGCCAATATCCGCGTGATGCGCCACGATGCCGTGGAAGTGGTGGAAACCATGCTGCCCGATGCCTGCTTGAGCGGCATCCACATCTTCTTCCCTGACCCTTGGCACAAAAAACGCCACCACAAACGCCGCCTGATTCAAGCCCCCTTCGTGGCCAAACTGCTGCCCAAACTCAAAAGCGGCGGCTACATCCACCTCGCCACCGACTGGGAAGAATACGCCGTGCAGATGCTTGAAGTGCTGAGCAGTTTCCCCGAGCTGCAAAACACCGCCGAAGCCTACGCCCTCACTCCCGCCTACCGCCCCGAAACCAAATTTGAAGCACGCGGCAAACGGCTCGGGCATGGTGTGTGGGATTTGGTGTTTAAAAAACGCTGATGAGTGGGTTTCAGGTAGCCTTTGGTTTACCATAGCTAAAACCCTTACTCTCTTCATACCGCGTTGGCTTGGCTTTCCGTATTACTCATACTGCCTGCGGTTCGCCGCCTGGTATAAAAAAATAATTGTTTCAGCTATAATCTTGCGCCCACACACTAGCATTTGCATACCCAACTCAAAAAAAGCTACCTGAAAACGAATGAAGTAAGTTTCAGGTAATTTCTTACCATACCCTCAAATCTTCCCCAACCATGCCCTTCACCCTTGCTCACCCCGTTGCCATGCTGCCCTTTGCCCGCCACCGCCGCGTTCACTTCCCGGCCATGGTTATTGGCAGCCTCGCACCGGATTTTGTGTATTTCCTGCACGGCCGCGCAGTGCCGGGCGGGCATGGTTTGGCCAATCTGCTGTGGCCGAACCTGCCGCTGTGTTTCGCCATCTACGCGCTCTATCTCGCCTTATGGCACCACACTTTGCGCAACTTCCTGCCCAACTGCCCCAACGCGGCCTACAGGCTACCTGAAAATACCATAGCCGCCGCACCGCAAAAACGCCGCCAAATGGCGGCCGTGCTGTTTGCCTTTATGGGCAGCGCCCTGTTCGGCATGGCCACCCATCTGTTTTTGGATACCTTCACCCACCCGACCGGCTGGTTTGTGCAGCATTTTGCCCCGCTGCAGCAGCTGGTGCTCGCCCTGCCAGCCTATAAGTGGCTGCAATATGGCGGCGCGGTGTGCTCGGCTTGGGCGGCTGCCTGCTGTTTGCGCTCTATACCGCCCGCCGTCGGCCGCACCGTTCAGCCAAAACCGCGCAGCAGAAAAGCCTCTTCATGGGCAGGCTGCACCCTGCTGACGCTCTCCGGCTGGGCACTTTGGCAAACTGCTGGCCCATGCCGCTACGCAAACAATCCGCCTCATCGACTGCGGCGTGCTCAGATTATCACTGCTCTGCACGGCGCTTTGCTTTCAGGTATCGCTAACGCACTTCTCTTCTCTTACTGCGTTGGCTCGCCTTGCTGTACTTTTGTACTGTCTGCGGCTCATGGCCTGGTAGGAGAAGATGTTGCTTCAGCTATAGCCTGAATGGAGTTGAGAGGGGCGGGATGTTTGTTTGACGCTGGAGCCTGTTCCATAAGTTTGGCTGCATGCAGGCGCTTTATAGTACAGTGCGGCCACTTTTTTATCTGTTGGGTAATGATGAATATGAAAGAAGTTTCGTGGTTCCGGCTGTGGCCGTATGCTTTGCTGGCTGCTTTGGTGGTGGTGGTGGATCAGTGGAGCAAATTGTGGGTGTTGGATCATATCGTGTTCAACTGGCGCGAACCGGTTATCGAGGGGTTTTTCGATCTGACACATGTGTACAACCCCGGTGCGGCGTTTAGTTTCCTGGCCGGTGCCTCAGGCTGGCAGAAATATTTGTTTGCCGGCTTGGCGGCGGTGGTTACGCTGTATTTGGCATTGGGTATCCGTTCTGGGAAATTCGGCCGTTTGGGTGATGTGGCAGCAGCGATGATTATCGGCGGCGCCATCGGTAATGTCATCGACCGCATCAACTACGGGCATGTAATCGATTTCTTGTTGTTTTATTGGAATAATCGCTACTATCCGGCGTTTAATGTGGCCGATAGTTTTATCTGTATTGGCGCAGTATTGTTCGTAATTGACGGTTTCTGTCAGGGCAGGCGAGATCAAGCTACCTAAAGATAGCAACAGACACACACAGAGGAAAAACATGGTGAAAACCATTATGCTGGCCAATCCGCGCGGTTTTTGCGCAGGAGTGGACCGTGCCATCAGTATTGTGGAACGGGCATTGGAGCTGTTTGGTGCGCCGGTTTATGTGCGGCATGAAGTGGTGCACAATAAATTCGTGGTGGACAATTTGCGCGCCAAAGGGGCGATTTTCGTGGAGGAGTTGGAGGAAGTACCGCCCGGCGCTACACTGATTTATTCGGCGCACGGCGTATCCAAGGCGGTGCAGCAGGAGGCGGCGGAGCGTGGTTTCCGTGTGTTTGATGCCACTTGTCCGCTGGTAACCAAGGTGCACCGTGAAGTGGCGCGATTGGACGAGCACGGCTACCAAATCATCATGATCGGCCATGCTGGCCATTCGGAAGTGGAAGGCACGATGGGGCAGCTGCCGCCTGGCAGTATGCTTTTGGTGGAAACGGCGGCGGATGTGGCCGATTTGGAAGTACACAACCCCGATAAGCTGGCGCACGTGAGCCAAACCACGCTGTCGATTGACGAAACCAAGGAAATCATCGATGCGCTGCGGGCGCGCTTTCCCAATATCCGAAGCCCGCACAAGGAAGACATCTGCTATGCTACCACCAACCGTCAAGAGGCGGTGAAGCAGCTGGCGGCGGCCAGCGATGTGGTGGTGGTGGTAGGCTCGCCCAATTCTTCCAACAGCAATCGTTTGCGCGAAGTGGCCGCGCAGCATGGCGTGGATGCCTATATGGCGGATAATGCAGGCTACCTGAAAAAGGAATGGTTCACCGGCAAAGAGCGGGTGGGGATTACTGCTGGGGCCTCTGCACCAGAGGTGCTGGTGCGAGAGGTAGTGGATACCGTGCACAGTTGGGGCTATGAAACGGTGCAGGAAAGGGAGGGCAAGAAAGAGAGCATCGTGTTTGTGCTGCCCAAAGAACTGCGTGGGTGAGTGTGGACAGATTGGGCAGCAGGTAATGCCGGAATGTATGTGTTCTCGGGAAAACAGATACTCTGGTTTTGGCTGTATTGAGGTAAGGGCAGATTTAAGCAACCAGTATGGCAAAGGTTGCCCGAAAATGGGTTTTAGATAGCCCTTTGTTTGGCTTGTGTTGTAAAAGATTTATAGCCAAATGCATTGATTTCTTTATACGGCGTAGACCTACCTTGCCGCACTCTTGTACTGTCTGTGGCTTGCTGCTTTGTATGAAAAATGTACTTTAGCCATATACTACGAATCATGCAGGCAAAAAGCAGGCTACCTGAAAAATCAAGCAGCCTAAAAGAACAGCTAGAGAGTAACTTTACTGGGTGCAGATGCTTTCGATAGCCTGCGGGATATCGCCGGCACAAGCCCAAATCAATTGACCCTGCGACTGCATTGGCAGCAGGAGAACCGCACGTTCGGCAGTGCTGCCGGCAGGAATAGCAGTAATCGCGCCTTGACTAAGAGTGATACTCTGCCAGAACTCCTCCTGACCAGCAGGAACGTCGATTGCTTCATTGATTTCATTCAAGCGGGTACCTTTGGCCAGGCGGGTTTCCACCCATACTTTCGCCATATTCAGTGCTTCAACGGCTTTCGGATCGGTGATGGTGGGGGCAGCAGGCACTTGCGGGGCGGTTGCGCCCATACCGCTTTCATTGGCCGGTTCGGCCAAGCCGACAATGGATTTTGCCTGCTTGATGATTTCCGGGTTTATATAGGCATATACGCCGCCACCCACTAGAATCAGAGCCAACAGAAGGCCGACTGAACGCAATGCGCCGCCGCCATTCCTGCCGCTGCGTTTGCTGCGGGATTTGTTGTTACGGGATAATTTTCTCACTGCTGTAGCCATTTATTTGGTGTCCTAATAATTGTTGGATAGTTTAGATGGGTAGAAAAAGAAATTTCGATGGTGGATAAGCATAAAGCGTGCCAAAGTTTGATGTTGGATTAAGTTTGGCGTGATGAATTTTCATTTTGATTATTATTTGTTGTTATATATAGAAATTTATTTATAGAGAATATGCGGATTAGTGATGGGGAAGAGGCTACCTGAAAACGCAGCGCAGTGAAGTTTCTGCGAAGCTAAAATTTCAGGTAGCCTTTAACGGCAAACGGCAGGCAAGAAAAAGCACCCTCAGGCGAGGGTGCTTTTGCATGGCGTTGGGACAATTACATCATACCCATTCCGCCCATGCCTCCCATTCCGCCCATGTCCGGAGCGGCGGGCTTGTCTTCCGGAATGTCGGCTACCATGCATTCGGTGGTCAGCATCAGGCCAGCGATGGAAGCGGCGTTTTGCAGCGCAAAGCGGGTAACTTTGGCCGGATCGATTACGCCCATTTCCAGCATGTCGCCATAGCTATCGTTACCGGCGTTATAGCCGAAGTTACCGCTGCCTTCCAGCACTTTGTTCACCACCACGCTCGGCTCGCCGCCGGCGTTGGCTACGATTTGGCGCAGCGGAGACTCAACCGCACGCAATACGATTTGCACGCCGGCTTCTTGGTCGGCATTGGCGGTTTCCACCGATTTCAATGCCGCACGCGCACGCAACAGGGCTACGCCGCCGCCGGCCACCACGCCTTCTTCAACGGCGGCACGGGTAGCGTGCAGCGCGTCATCCACGCGGTCTTTTTTCTCTTTCATTTCCACTTCGGTGGCCGCACCCACTTTGATTACGGCCACGCCGCCGGCCAGTTTGGCCACGCGCTCTTGCAGTTTTTCCTTGTCGTACTCGCTGGTGGCGGTGTCAATCTGGGTGCGGATTTCGACCACACGGGCTTCTACGGCGGATTTGTCGCCCAAACCATCGATGATGGTGGTGTTTTCTTTGCCCACTTCGATGCGTTTGGCTTGGCCCAAATCTTCCAGCGTGGCTTTTTCCAAAGACAAGCCCACTTCTTCGGCGATCACAGTGCCGCCGGTGAGGATGGCGATGTCTTGCAGCATGGCTTTGCGGCGGTCGCCGAAGCCCGGGGCTTTCACAGCCACGGTTTTCAGGATGCCGCGAATGTTGTTCACCACCAACGTGGCTAAGGCTTCGCCTTCCACATCTTCAGCGATAATCAGCAGCGGACGGCTGGTTTTGGCCACTTGCTCCAGCACGGGCAGCAGGTCTCGGATATTGCTGATTTTCTTGTCAAACAGCAGAACAAACGGGCTGTCCAGCTCGGCCAGTTGTTTTTCCGGGTTGTTGACGAAATAGGGGGAGAGGTAGCCGCGGTCGAACTGCATGCCTTTTACCACTTCCACTTCGTTTTCCAGCGATTTGCCGTCTTCCACGGTAATCACGCCTTCTTTGCCCACTTCGTTCATGGCTTGGGCGATGATGTTGCCGATGGATTCGTCGGAGTTGGCGGAAATAGAAGCCACTTGGGCGATTTCCTTGGATTTCTCCGGCACGGGCTTGGCAATGTTCTGCAATTCTTTTACCAAAGCGGAAACGGCTTTATCGATACCACGTTTCAGATCGGTCGGGTTCATGCCGGCGGTAACGTATTTCATACCTTCGGCCACGATGGCTTGTGCCAACACAGTAGCGGTAGTGGTACCGTCGCCGGCCACATCGTTGGTTTTGGAGGCGACTTCTTTCACCATCTGTGCGCCCATGTTTTCAAACTTGTCTTTCAGTTCGATTTCCTTGGCCACGGTAACGCCATCTTTGGTGATGTGCGGGCCGCCGAAAGTGCGGTCCAACACCACATTACGGCCTTTCGGGCCGAGTGTTATTTTCACGGCGTTAGACAAAATGTTTACGCCGTTTACCATCTTCTGGCGGACTTCATTGCCAAATTGTACATCTTTTGCTGCCATATGTATGACTCCTAAAATAAAAAATCAGAAATTATTATCTTGACGAGCTTGCTTATTCCACGATGCCGAAAATGTCTTCTTCGCGCATCACTAGCAACTCTTCGCCGTCTGCTTTCACGGTTTGGCCGCTGTATTTGCCGAAAATCACGCGGTCGCCCACTTTCACATCCAGCTTACGGCGCCCGCCGTCTTTGGTGAGCTTGCCGGCGCCCACGGCCACTACTTCGCCCATATCGGGTTTTTCAGCGGCAGAGCCGGGCAAAACAATGCCGGAAGCGGTTTTTTCTTCGGCTTCCAGGCGTTTGATAACCACACGGTCGTGCAACGGACGAATTTTCATAAATCTTCTCTCCAGAATTGAATTTGATGATTTGTTGCTACCCGATTGAGGGTAAACAGAAATATGCCGGGCAGGGCACGGCACACCACTTGTGCGGGCTTGAAGATAAGGCTGGTGACGTTGAATTCAAGAGTGGGGTGGGAAAAATATTTGGCTGAAGGAGGAGAGGATGGCAGAGAGCAAACTCTGCATGTCCCCCCCCCCCGGCCACAGCTACCCCATCCACATCGGCTTTCGCCTGCTTGATAATCTGGCCGAACACATCCGCCCACACATTAGCAGCAAAGCCGCCATCATCAGCAACCAGACCGTTGCCCCGCTCTACCTTGCTCCTGTTGAAGCCGCCTGCCGACAACTCGGCATCAGTACCTGCAGCATCATCCTGCCCGACGGCGAACAATACAAAAATAACGAATCCCTCCAGCAAATCTACACTGGATTGTTGCAGCACCATGCCGACCGCCGTACCACCATCCTCGCCCTCGGCGGCGGCGTAATCGGCGACCTTGCAGGCTTTGCTGCTGCCACCTATCAGCGTGGTGTCCCCTTTATCCAAATCCAAGATATCTGCCTAGATACACAAATTCGGAGGTGAACATTGAGTTCAACTGTTGAAATTACTGAGCTGTATTTCGCCGCCCTGTGCGAGCAGGCAAAGAAGGAAAAATCCACATCGCCGAAGGCTGGGTCACGGCAGCCTTATACGAACAATTTTCACAGCAATACAGCTTTACTCTATACAACAGGAACGTGTGCGCGTGGCGGTACATGCTTTTGCCGGTTGAGAGCAGCTGATTGTTGCCAACGACATCGTGGCCTTTATCCCTCCGGTAGTAGTAGGCTGAATATTTGATTTGAATGAATAAGCAATAGAAAGCCAAGCCCTGCACCAACAGTTTTAATAAGGGGCTGTACTAGATTAGCCCTAAATTCCACACCACTTCCGCAGCGTTTTAAGCTGCCGGGATGGTGTGCCGAAGTTAAGCCGGAATTCGCATTCTTTCAAGAATAGCAGGAAAGATTTGCGGTCGATTCCGTTGTATTTGCGTAAGGCGCGTTTTGCCTGATTCCAAAAATTTTCGATGCCGTTGATGTGGTTCTGACGGTCTGCAAACGCTTTGGCATGATTGATGCGGTGATAGATAAAACCACTCACATCCAGTCTGTCGTAGCTGCTTAGGCTGTCCGTGTAAATGATGCTGTCAGGGATAATTTTTTATTTGATGACAGGCAGTAAAGTTTCATACTTGTCGTTATCTGCAACCACCGTATAGGCCTTATCATGCTGTTTCAGAATACCGGAGACGACCACTTTGCCTGCCGCCACGCGACCGCGCCTACCCTTACGCCGTCTGCCAAAATAACTTTCGTCCAACTCAACTGGGCTATCAAAAATCTCATTAGTAGCCAGTGCCAGATGATGGCTGATGACTTAGCGGATTTTGCGGTAGAACAGGGCTGCCGAATTGGGATGGATACCTAAAATATCGGCAGTGGCACGGGCAGTAACTTCCAGTACAAAAAACGGATCAGTTCTTTCTGTACTTTTTCTTTAATTTGCAGTGTGTTATCTTCATACTCTGAGGGTAACATAGATTGCTAATCTAGTACGGTCCCCTTGAATAAATGAGCAATGCGGCGCTTTCCTCAGCTTCGAAGACTGGATACGCCGTCAAAACGACGGGTAGCGCGTGAATTATTTGGTGTACGGCGTGTATGAAGAATTGGCGTGCTGCCAAGGGCAGGCTGTGATTGAAGAGGCCAAACGCTGCTTTGGCTTGGAAGCAGCCGTGTGCGTGTACCACTACAGGTGGCTGGAAGTGGGTGGCATGGCGGTGTGGGTGGGTGTAACCACCTGCCACCACGATATGGCCTTCGCCGGCTGCCGCTACGTTATCGACATGGTGAAAGCCGAAGAGCTGATTTGGGAATAGGAATTCTATAAGCGTCCAAGTTGTTGTCTCATGATTTGGATAACCAAACGGCGGGTGGCGAACGACAACAGGTCAAATAGCGGGTTGCAGTCATAAACAAGCTACTTGAAATTTCATGTAGCCTTTTGCCTTGTGTGGTTTTTTAGCCAATCGCATCCGCCACGCGGATTTTGGAGCGGTCGATAATTGAGGCAGGCCAGTAAAATCTGTAAACTATAGCAGAATAGGGCGGCAGGTTTGGAATAATTGCCCACATCCTTTCGCCCTGTGCCGTTTCAGTCTGGCCGTCGGCGCGTTTTTTGCCGAATTTAATTTAAAACCGAATGGTTGTCGTGTCCCAATGGCCTATTGTAGTGCCAACCTGGCATTGGCAGCATTCGGTTTTCAGGAAAAACACCATGCGAGGCTATCAACTCAACCCCAACCAACCCGTAGGCGGTATTATTGCGGAGGATGCTGACCAGCAAATCGTGCAGCTCAACCTGCAAAAAGGCAATGAAGTGCCACCCTATTCGGCTGAAGCCATCATTACCATCACCGTCCTCTCTGGCGCGGTGTGCCTGAAAACCGAGCAGGGGCAGATTGATTTGCAGCCGATGACCCTGGCGCGGCTTGAACCGCAGGAAACCCATGCCCTCGTGGCTTTGGAGGATAATACCTCCGTACTCGTGGTGAAACAGCTGTGCTACCATGCCCTGTTAAACCAAAAACTGCGTTTTGGCCGCTGCTGCGTTTAACCCTAATCCTTCCCCCCATATCAGCAGCCTGCTGGTATGGAATTATTTTAAAACTATAGCTTTACAACACAACTCTTGGAGATGAACCATCATGATTAAAGGCATTCAAATTACCCAATCCGCCCAACACCCCGCCCTGGTGCGCTCTTTCTGGCTGTTGGACGACGAAACCCAGCAGGCTCGTTGCCTGTGCAGCAAGGACGAGCATTTCGCTGCCGACCAAATCGTTGCCCTGAGCGATTTGGGCGATGTAACCTACCAAGAAGTGGCTGTAGACAGCTACATGCGCCCGAAAGTGGAAGGCGGCCAGCACCTAAACGTGAACGTGATGAGCCGCGAAATGCTGGAAGACGCAGCTGCCAACCCCGATAAATACCCGCAGCTCACTATCCGCGTGTCTGGCTATGCCGTGCGCTTCAACTCCCTCACTCCCGAGCAGCAGCGCGATGTGATTACCCGCACCTTCACGCAGCATATGTAAGCTGGAAACAATACAGCCCCGCCATCTAAAATGGCGGGGCTGGTTTCTTTTGTGCGTGAGAGAAAATAGTTTTTGGGTTTTATAGCGAATCAAGTTTAAAGCAGAACAAGGCGGTGGGCTGCAGATAGTGAGAGCAGCACAGCAGGGTGAGCCAACGCAGTATTGGTTTTGATTCATCCGCTATCAAAAAGGTTTCAGCTAGCCCGATCAGGCAACAGGAAGGTTACCTGAAATTCAAAATCGTTTGATTATATTGAAGATATTTCTTTCAAGTGGCCTCATGCAGTCGAAACTTTAAGCTCCGGCTTATTTTTTCTCTTTCTCCGGCCGCACCCAGCCGGAGATAGTGGTTTGACGAACGCGAGTGAGGGTGAGTTCTCCTTCGGGGCAGTTGCGGGTGAGCGTGCTGCCGGCGCCGGTGGTGGCGCGGTGGCCGATGGTGAGCGGGGCAACCAGCATATTGCCGGAGCCGATGCGCACTTCGTCACCGATAACGGTTTGGTGTTTGTGCACGCCGTCGTAGTTGCAGGTGATGGTGCCCGCGCCGATGTTGCTGCGGCTGCCGATTCGCGCGTCGCCGAGGTAGGTGAGGTGGTTGGCTTTGCTGCCGCGGCCGATGGTGCTGTTTTTCACTTCCACGAAGTTGCCGATGTGCACTTCGTCAGCCAAATCGGCATTGGGGCGCAGGCGGGCGAAGGGGCCGATGCGGGCGCTGCTGCCGATGCGGCAGTTTTCGAGGTGCGAGAAGGGCTCGATAACCGTGTTGTCGCCGATTACGGCGTTTTTAATCACGCAGTTGGCACCGATGGATACATTGTTGCCGAATTGGTTTTCGCCTTCCAGCACCACGTTCACATCAATCACCACGTCTTGGCCGTGCCGAAGGCTGCCGCGCAGGTCGAAGCGGGCCGGGTCGCGCAGGGTGAGGCCGGCTTGGAGCAGGCTTTGTGTCTGTTCGCGTTGGAAGATGCGCTCGAGTTCGGCGAGCTGGATTTTATTGTTCACCCCGGCGGCAAGGTAGGAGGAGGCTACCTGAACGGGATGCACGGCCACGCCGTCGGCGCGGGCAAGGGCGATGACGTCGGTGAGGTAGTATTCGCCTTGAGCATTGTTGCTGGAGAGGCTGCCCAGCCAGCGGGCAAGGTGGGCGTTGGGCAAAACGAAAATGCCGGTGTTGGTTTCGCGGATGGCTTTTTGCTCGGGCGAGGCGTCTTTTTCTTCCACAATGGCGGCCACTTGGCCGTTGGCCTCGCGGATGATGCGGCCCAGCCCGAAGGGGTTGGGCAGGATGTCGGTGAGCAGGCCGATTTCGCTGCCTGCGGCTTGCAGCAAATCTTCCAGGGTGGCGCGGTTAATCAGCGGCACGTCGCCGTAGAGCACGAGGGTGCGGCCTGTGTTGCCAAGGTGCGGCAGGGCGGTTTGCACGGCGTGGCCGGTGCCGAGCTGTTCGGTTTGCTCCACCCAGCGGACACCTTCGAGCCGCACTTGCTCACGCACCTGCTCTTTGCCGTGGCCGATCACCACATTGATGCTTTGCGGGCTGAGGCTTTGCGCGGTATCGATAACGCGCTCGAGCATAGTTTTGCCGCCGATGCGGTGCAGCACTTTGGGCAGTGAGGAATACATGCGCGTGCCTTTGCCGGCGGCGAGGATGACGATATGGAGTGGCTGGTGCATGGGCGGGCTTTCTAGAAACGATTTCTTTGAAATGATGGTTTTCAGGTAGCCTGCGTGGGGCTACCTGAAAAAGAAGGATTCAAACTGCCGATATTAATGGCTGCTTGGCGCTTCGGGCACGCTGTCGCCGCTCCAGGTGGTGCGCGGCACGCTGTGTTGGTGTTGCTCGCGGGTAACAGGCACGGGCACGGGGCGGTATTCGTTGTAGCGTTGGTCGCGGGCGAAGGTGCCGTCTTGGTATACCACGGGCGTGCCGGGGGCATAACGCTGGCGCAGGCCGGTTTTGCCTTGTTGGTCTTGGTAGGTTTCCCAAGCGCAGGCGGAAAGGGCGATGAGGGCGAGCAGTAGAACGGCGGGGCGCATGGCTTTATCCTTTTTCTGTTGTGAGACGGGTGTTGCTTTTGATGCCAATTATAACGCGAACGGCCGGGGCTGGCTGTTGGTTTTTAGGCTTTGAGGGAGGTAGGAAGTTGGGGCCGGCTGTGTGTCCGTTGTGTTTTCAGGTAGCCTTTGGTTGGTGTAGGGTGGTTGCCGGTGTTGAGGCTACCTGAAAGATTGGCCAATATATCGGCTTAATGGTGTAGAGTAGCGGGAGGCAATCGTGCCGTTCAAACAATGGGAGAAAATCATGAAGCGTTTGGGTTTGATGTTGGCCGCTTGTGCGGCGATGAGTGGGGCATATGCTGCTCCGGCATGGGATACGGGCTATGCCTATGGGGCAAACCATTGTTATGGTTTCCACGCGCCAGCAGGCTGGACGCAGGATAACCGGCTGCTGGCCGATAAGGGCGTGCCGATGGTGTTTCTGCCGCAAGACGGCAGGCTGCGTGCGGCGCGGGTGATGATTTATGCGGGCAGCATCGGCCGCAAGCCGAACGAGAACTTTACTGCAGCCGTACGCGGGCAGGTGAATGATGTGGTGGCGCAATATGCCCAATCGAATGAGCGCATACGGCCGGCCATGCTGCGCCGTATCCGTGCCCGCGACGGGGTGAGCGGTGAGCTGTGGCGGTTTACCGGCTACAGCAACGGCGGGCAGGAGCTGGTGGCTTATCTGCCGGGCAGCCGTTCGGTGAATTATTTTGTGGCACAAATCCCCGCGCAGGCAGATGCGGCGGCTGTGGAAACCGCTATCCTGGCTTTGGCTGCCAGCTACCACGAGCGGCCGTCGTGCCCGCCATGCCGTGGCGAAGGATGTGCATCGGAGTGATGATAAGCAAGAGGCTACCTGAAAACGAGCTTTGTGAGTTTTCAGGTAGCCTCTTGCTTTGTCTGGCATAAATTCTAATCGCTGCTTTTGCTTTGCGGTTTGAGCCGGTAGGCGCAGATGATGGTGAGGATGCCTACTGCCAGGGCAAAGCTCATGCTCAGGTGGATGCCGTTGAGCATGGCCTGCTGCGGGCTGTTGCCGCTGGAGAGGCGCTCGCCGATGTTGGTGGTGCCCACGAAGAAGGCTGCGCCGATGGCGCCGGCGATGGGATTGATGGTGGTGATGATGGCGGCGCCGTGCGGGTTGAGGTGTTTGGGCAGGGCGTTGAGGCCGTGGGTTTCGCCAGTGATGCAGGCGGATACGGATACGGCCATCAGGGCAAACATGGCGGAGAGGGCGGTGGTTTGGGTGTCGATTTTCAGGTAGCCCCACAATACGGCCAGGGCGGCGGTGAGCATAATGGTGGCGGGCAGTACCACGAAGCGGCCGCCTTTTTTATCCAGCAGTTTGCCAAACAGCGGGGCAGCCAAGGCCTGGGCGATGCTGGCGGGCATGAGGATGAGGCCGGTGGCGGTGCCGGAGAGCAGCAGCACTTGCTGAGTGTAGATGGGAATCATCAATTCGAAGCCGAGGAAGAGGAAGCCGGCGCAGGCAAGGATGGCGAGGCAGAGGCTGAATTGGCGGTATTGCAGGGCGCGCAGGTTTAGAAGCGGCGTGGCGATGTGGAACTGGCGGCGCACAAACCAGCCGATGAGTACCACCGAGCCGGCCAAAAGCAGCACGAATTCGGCCAGGGGCAGGCTGGCGAAGTTGCTGCAGGCATACACCAAGCCGCCGATGGAGAGTAGGGCGGAGGGAATGTCGATTTTGAGTCGGGTGATGGGGCTGAGGTTGACGCTGAGGTATTTGCCCACGAGGAACATGGCCACGAGCATAAACGGCGCGGTGGCGGCGAAGATCACGCGCCAGTGGGTGTGGTCGATGATGATGCCGGAGAGGGTGGGTCCGAGCGCGGGGGCGGCGGTGAACATCATGGTGATCACGCCCATGGCCGTGCCGCGCCGGTTGGGTGGGAAGATGTTGAGGATGCCGTTGAACAACAGCGGCACGAAGAAGGCGGCGGATATGGCCTGCACTATGCGCCCGGTCAGCAACACGCCGAAATTGGGCGCGAGGGCGCAAATCAGCGAGCCGGCGAGGAAGGTGGCTTGGGTGATGAGCACCATTTTGCGGGTTTCAAACCATTGGATGACGCCGGCGGTAATCGGCGTGAATGCGCCCATCACCAGAAGAAAGCCGGTGGTGAGCCATTGGGCGGTGGTTTTATCGATGTGGAAATCGCGCATGATGGGCGTGAGCGCCACGTTGAGCAGAGTGTCGTTCAGGTAGCCGAAGAAGGCGCCGATAAAGAGCGTGGCCACGATGGTTTTGGCGGGAAAGCCGGGGCGGTCGGCGAAGTATTCGTGTTGGGTGTCGGCGGAATCGGTGTGTTGCATGGGGTGTTCTTTCTTGTTATTCGATTATGGCCAAGAGGCTACCTGAAAGCGTGAGCTTCGGCCGGACTAAACAGGCTACCTGAAATCTGAGATTGGAATGCAAGAGCCAGATTTTACATGATTTCGCCAGCTAGAGCCGGCAGCTCGCACATATCGCGGGCGATATGGTCGGCACAGGGCTGCGGCTGTGCGCGGTTGCCGAACCACACCGTGCGCAGGCCTAAAGCTTTGGCCGCTTGCAGATTGGCCGGGCTGTCGTCCACCAGCACGCATTGTGGCGGCGGCACGGCCAGCGCGGTGCACACCATATGGAAGGCTTGCGGCTGCGGCTTGTAGTGCAGGGCGAGGTCGTTCACGCCGAACAGGGCTTCAAAATGGCTGCCCAGCCGCATGGCGTCGATTAGGGCGCGCACATAAAATGCAGGGCCGTTGGAAAACACGGCTTTGCGGCCGGGTAGGGCGGCGAGCGCGGTATCGATGTGCGGCATCGGTTGCAAAGTGGCGATGAGTTCGGGCAGATGGTGGCTTTGGCGCAGGAATTCAGCGGGGCAAACCTGCGGATGGTGTTGCTGCAAACCGCCGAGCGTGGCGCCGTAACGCCGCCAATAGTGTTCACGCAAATCGGAGGCTTCGGGCAGGCTCAGGCTCAGTTCGCGTGCCATGAATTCGGTCATGCGGCAGTTGATAAGGCGGAAAATGCCCGCATCGGCACGGTGCAGGGTGTCGTCTAGGTCGAACAGCCAAACGGGCTGGGAGGGCGGCATGAGGCTACCTGAAAAATAAAAAACCGAATTATATAGCTGCAAATGAGTATTCTACTGCTTTGCCCGCTTTACCATACTTGCCACTACGGCCTGCTGCCATACCCAATTTGAATTGGTGGAACTCACACTCCCGCCATCGGGGCGGTTTGCTGCTATAATCCCACTGATTTTCACAACCAATTATCATTCAGGAGATTGCTATGGCTCTGGTATCCATGCGCCAGCTTTTAGACCACGCCGCCGAACACGGCTACGGCCTGCCCGCTTTTAATGTGAACAACTTGGAGCAGATGCGCGCCATCATGGAAGCGGCCGACCAAGTGAACGCACCCGTTATCGTGCAGGCTTCCGCCGGCGCGCGCAAATATGCCGGCGCCCCCTTCTTGCGCCACCTGATTTTGGCGGCGGTGGAAGAGTTTCCGCACATTCCCGTGGTGATGCACCAAGACCACGGCGCCTCGCCCGACGTGTGCCAGCGCTCGATTCAGCTCGGTTTCAGCTCCGTGATGATGGACGGCTCGCTCCTGGCCGACGGCAAAACCCCGTCTTCCTACGAATACAACGTGGACGTTACCCGCACAGTGGTGAACTTCTCCCATGCCTGCGGCGTGTCGGTGGAAGGCGAAATCGGCGTGTTGGGCAACTTGGAAACCGGCGAAGCGGGCGAAGAAGACGGCGTGGGCGCAGCGGGCAAATTGAGCCACGACCAAATGCTCACCAGCGTGGAAGATGCCGTGCGCTTCGTGAACGACACCGGCGTGGATGCGCTGGCGATTGCCGTGGGCACCAGCCATGGCGCCTATAAATTTACCCGTCCGCCCACAGGCGACGTGCTGCGCATCGACCGCATCAAAGAAATCCACGCCGCCCTGCCGAACACGCATATCGTGATGCACGGCTCCAGCTCTGTGCCGCAGGAATGGCTGAAAGTAATCAACGAATATGGCGGCGGCATCGGCGAAACCTATGGCGTGCCGGTGGAAGAAATTGTGGAAGGCATCAAACACGGCGTGCGCAAAGTGAATATCGACACCGACCTGCGCCTGGCCAGCACGGGGGCAATCCGCAAATTCTTAGCTGAGAACCCTGCCGAATTCGACCCGCGTAAATACCTGGCCAAAACTATTGAAGCCATGAAAGGCATCTGCCTGGCCCGCTATCAGGCCTTCGGCTGCGAAGGCATGGCCGGCAAAATCAAACCGATTTCGCTGGAAAAAATGGCCACCCGTTATGCCAAAGGCGAATTGAACCAGGTGGTGGCGAAATAGCCGCTTGGTTTAAGTGGAAAAAGCAGGCTACCTGAAAACGCTTAAAACTTTCAACTTCGTTGAAGCTGCGCTTTCAGGTAGCCTTCTCTTCAGCCCACCATGAATTTCCCCGTCCCATCCGCTATTATCGATAGAGATTAACCACTCCAACCAACTTTCTGATTTATTAACCCACCCGCTTTCGTGGGCATCGTTACCCCGCAAACCATTGCATTCGAACAGCCCTTTGCCCTGCAAAACGTCGACACGCTGCTGCGTTTTGATTTGATTACTGAAACCTATGGCACGCTCAACGCCGATAAATCCAACGCCATCCTGATTTGCCACGCCCTGTCCGGCATGCACCACGTGGCCTGCCGCCACCATCCGGACGACGAACACCCCGGTTGGTGAGGCAACATGGTCGGCCACAATAAACCGGTGGATACCAAGCTTTTTTGTGGTCGGGCCCAATAACCTGGGCAGCAGCAGCCCGTTGAGCATCAACCTCGCCACAGGCAAACCTTATGGCTCGGATTCTCCGATGGTTATCGTAAAAGACGGGTGCGCTCGCAAGCCATGCTGGCCGACCATTTCGGCATCAAGGGGCGGCAGTCTCGGCAGTATACAGACCTTGCAATTGGCAACCGACTTCCCCGAACGTGTGCGTCACGTGCCGGTGATTGCCTCTGCGCCCAAATTGTCCACTCAAAACATCGCGTTTAACGACGTGGCCCGCCAGGCCATCCTCACCGATCCCGACTTCCACGAAGGCCACTACTCCAGTCGCTAAGCCGTGCCCCGGCGCGGCCTGAAGATTGCCCGCATGATGGGGCACATCACTTATCTGGTTGAAGACGGGCTGGGCAAAAAGTTCGGCCGCCAAATGAGGAGCGGCGAGCTGCAATACGGATACGGAATTGAATTTGAAGTAGAAAGCTATCTGCGCTACCAGGGCGACAAATTCGCTGACCGCTTCGATGCCAACACCTACCTGCTCATGACCAAGGCGCTGGATTATTTCGACCCCGCCGCTGATTTCGGCTACTGGTACAACCGTTTTCAGGTAACCTTCGGCGGGCACATATGCTCGTGAGCAAGGGCATGTTTTAGTGATTGGTACGACACGCTGAACATCCATATGGTGCATCCTGGGCTATTTCGATCACCTATGCGCGAGAAACCGCATCCACGTACTGGAACGCGCAGTGACAGTTGGCAGCCAGCGTATTTCCTACCTGCCGAACCTGCTGGGTGGTTTGGTGTCTTATCGCGAGGGTCAAATGATATATTTGGTTTTATAATTCAGCCTGTTGCCTATATTAACTGGGAGATTGTTTAAACATACCTAATTCGCCATTTGTTTGATTTAAGTCAAATATATCGCACCCACAGGCAATGGTATCGCCTGTGGGCAAAACGTATAATCAAGTTAAATTTTTTAGACATTTTGTAATGTCAGGGGGGAAAGCAGTATGTTGCGCAATTTTTCAGACAAATTTTCCGGCAA
Source organism: Eikenella sp. NML070372 (assembly GCF_001648415.1). NCBI lineage: Bacteria > Pseudomonadati > Pseudomonadota > Betaproteobacteria > Neisseriales > Neisseriaceae > Eikenella > Eikenella sp. NML070372. The sequence continues at coordinate 19,751 of NZ_LXSN01000005.1, forward strand.
CGATGACAAGGGTGACTTCGAGCTGCAATGCCTGATGATGATTATCGAAGACCCGGCACGCCGCCAATGGGCGGCGCGTTTGAAAATCACCAAAAAATACGATGTTAGCAACGCCCGCACCATATTGTTGGAAAAATTCGAAAAAGGGTTTGAAAAAGAACATGATGCCCAGCTGTTTGTGTTGGACGAACTGGATGAGTTTCCGATATTCCGTGTTAAGGTGTTGGAGGGTTTCCGACAGTAATTGAGTTGTTGATTTATACAAAAGGCTACCTGAAAGCTGGATTAGGCTTTCAGGTAGCCTTTTTAGGAATGTTGAGCAAGTAGGTAAATTTTATCTTCGTGAGGGCAGGCAATACCAGGCTACCTGAAACACTGTAGCAGCTGGGTTTGCACCCATCAGCTGTACCAGTTGAGGCTACCTGAAAATGGTGCCGTCTTGGCAAAACGCATTCGGCTCCGTATAATTTATACTTTCTACGGCGGGTCTCCCCGCATGCAGGTTTGGGACAAGGGGTCAGGTGCGGAAGCAAGCAGCCCACCCTGAATTCAGCAGTGCCGGGGCTCCGGCTCGCCACCTCATATAAAAACCGCTCCGGTGTAATACCGGAGCGGTTTTGCTATATATGGCTGAATAGCTGAAGCTATTTCAGCAAGAGCTTATTTGTAAAAACGCTCAATAGAATGAATTTTAAACGCGCTTACTTGGCATTTGTCGGCCACGAATTTTTTAAATTCGGCCTGGCTCAGATAGCGCACTTCCTCGCGTGGCAGCTGCAACAAAACCTGGCGGTTTTGGTTGCTGTTGATGGCATCAGCAATGGTTACAACGTAGTTGGTGGTTTTTTTTGTCATAATTTACTCTCTTTAAAGCTGTTATTTTCTAGTGCAAACAGAATTTTTATTATCTGATAGATTGCTTTTGTGAAAATGGTAAATTATCTATTCTGATTGTGCAAGGTTCAGGAGGGTAAAGATATGCAGGGCTATGTAAATGCAGTAATGTCGGTAGGCGGCCTCAGAGGTTTACCACTTGTTTGTGGATAGTTCATCGGTCAGCTGTTGCAGAAGCTGTAAGCGGTCGGCACGGATATGGCCGGCTTCTGCAGCGGCTTTGATCGCGCAGTCAGGTTCTTGGCGGTGGCTGCAGTTGTGGAACCGGCATTGGCCGATGAAGTCGCGCATATCGGGGAAATAGTGGGGCAGGGAGGCTACCTGAAGATGGTGCAGGCCGAATTCCTGCAGGCCGGGGGAATCGATGATGTGGGCGGTTTCGTTTAGGTCGTAGAGCTGGGCGTGGGTGGTGGTGTGTTTGCCGGAGTCGAGGGCGCTGGAGATTTCGTTGGTGTGGGCGATGCTTTGGCCGAGCAGGGCATTAATCAGGGTGGATTTGCCCATACCGCTTTGGCCAAGTAGGATGCTGGTGTGCCCATTCAACACTGGCAGCAGGGCGGCGGCATCTTGCATGGCGCTAACGGGCAGCACGGGGTAGCCCAGGCCTTCATAAAACTCTAGTTTGCTGCGCCATTGTCCTGTTTCCTGCAAATCGGTTTTGTTCAACACAATCACTGCGCCGATATCGGCTGCTTCTGCCGCCAGCAGGGCGCGTTGTAGTAGCAGCTCGCTGGGTGTAGGCACAGCAGCCAGCACAATCAGCAGTTGGCTCACATTAGCGGCAATCAGCTTGGTTTTCCAAGCATCTTGCCGATAGAGCAGGCTGCGGCGCGGCAGGAAATCTTCAATCACCGCTTGCTCGGCATTCAGCGGCGTGATGTGTACTTGGTCGCCGCAGGCGAAGTCTACCCGCTTTTTGCGGGTGGTGGCCTCGAAGGTGTGACCGCCGGTGGTGCGTACAATAAAGCGGCGGCCGTAGCTGGTAATGATTTGGGCGGTGTCGGTCATGGCAGTGTGCCGGGTGGGAAAGTGTCATCATAGCAAGGATTAGCATGCTGATGCCAATTTGCCTGCTGTGCCGGGCAGAATGGCTATATAATCCAGCTTTATTTATCCCGATCAATAGGGAATCGCCACACCATGACTACCACGCCGCTTCTCGATACCATCGACTACCCGCAGGATTTGCGCCGTTTGCGTGAAGACCAGTTGCCGCAGCTGGCTGCTGAATTGCGTACCTTTCTGCTCGACAGCATCAGCAAAACCGGTGGCCATTTTGCCAGTAATCTGGGCGCGGTGGAGCTGGCTGTGGCGTTGCATTATGTGTACGATACACCTAATGACCACTTAATTTGGGATGTCGGCCATCAAAGCTATCCGCACAAAGTGCTCACCGGCCGCCGCAACCGCATGCATACCATGCGCCAATACGACGGTTTGGCCGGTTTCCCAAAACGCAGTGAATCGGAATACGACGATTTCGGCGTTGGCCATTCTTCCACCTCCATCGGCGCGGCATTGGGCATGGCGGTGGCCGACAAACTTTCAGGTAGCCCTAACCGCAGCGTGGCCGTTATCGGCGATGGAGCCATGACTGCTGGTCAAGCTTTTGAAGCACTGAACAATGCGGGCGATATGGACATCGATTTGCTGGTTATCCTCAACGACAACGAAATGTCGATTTCCCCCAACGTGGGCGCTTTCCCCAAATACCTTGCCGGCAGCCAGGCCAAAGACTGGCGCGACACCCTGCGCAGCATCAAACACAAATCCGAAAAAGTGCTCGACAAATTGCCCGGCGCGCTACACATCGCGCAGAAAGTGGAGCAGCGGCTGAAAAGTGTGCTCGACGGCTCGCGCATCCGCCCCGATTCCCTGTTTGACAACTTCGGCTTCACCTACACCGGTCCGGTGGATGGTCACGACGTGCGGCAACTGGTGGCTGTGCTCAAAGAGATGAAACAGCGCAAAGGCCCGCAGCTTTTGCATGTGCTCACGCAAAAAGGGCAGGGTTACAAACTGGCTGAAAACGATCCGGTCGGTTTTCACGCCGTGGGCAAATTCAATCCCGACCAAGGCCCGGTGAGCGGCGGCGCTGCCCCGTTGAGCTACACCCAGATTTTCGGCCAATGGGTATGCGACCAAGTCGCCGTAGATAACAAATTAGTCGCCATTACCCCCGCCATGCGCGAAGGCAGCGGATTGGTGGAATTTGAGCGACGCTTTCCCGAACGCTATTTCGATGTCGGCATTGCCGAGCAGCACGCCGTTACCTTTGCTGCCGGCCTGGCCTGCGGCGGCATCAAGCCCGTGGTGGCGGTTTACTCCACCTTCCTGCAGCGCGCCTACGACCAGCTGGTGCACGATGTGGCATTGCAAAACCTGCCGGTATTGTTCGCCATCGACCGCGCCGGTATCGTCGGCGCCGACGGCCCCACCCATGCCGGCGCCTATGATCTGAGCTTCCTGCGCTGCATTCCGAATATGGTGCTGGCTGCCCCCAGCAGCGGCGAAGAATGTCGCTTGTTGCTTTCCACCTGCTACGCGTTGGATTGCCCGACTGCCGTGCGCTACCCGCGCGGTGCCAGCGGCAGCACGGCAATCGGCAGCGGCTTGGATACCGTGCCGGTAGGCAAAGGCGTGGTGCGGCGGCAGGGCGGGGAAACCGCCGTGTTGGCTTTTGGCAGTATGGTGCAGCCAGCGTTGCAGGCAGCGGAACAGCTGGATTTAACCGTGGCCGATATGCGCTTTGTGAAGCCGTTGGACGAAGAACTGATTGCCGATTTGGCCGCCACCCACCAGCGGCTGGTGTGCATTGAAGAAAACGCCGTGCAAGGCGGAGCCGGCAGCGCGGTGTTGGAGGTGCTGGCCAAACAAGGTTGCCGCTTGCCCGTGTTGCTACTGGGCATCGAAGACATCGTTACTGGCCACGGTGACCCGACCATCCTGCTGGACGACTTGGGTTTGAGTGCTGAGAAACTGACAGCACGGATTGAAACATTTGCATAATTAGTTGGCTGAATACAGCTGAGAGCAGCTATTGTGATGGGATGAATCATAAAATGATGGTAAAAAGGCTACCTGAAAATTTCAGGTAGCCTTTAATTGCGGTTGAACAAAAAGGGTTGTAATGTATTGGTTATTGCCAAAGCACTTTACTTCCTACTATGTTGGCTTACCTTGTTGTATTCCTGTATTGTTTGTGATTAGCCACCTTGTATCAGTTTCAGTAATTCCGATAAAGCAATAACAGATAATTGTAGCAGCTATAATACATAAAACATAAATAAAAAGAACTTAACTTTGGAAACAAAGTTAAGTTCTAAGGTCATTATTTTTTGTTATTCCAAAGCCCAAAATTAACTGAACTCTTGAAATCTTGGCACGCCGTACTTTCCGTACTACGAACTCAGAAAATGCACATCCATCTCCCCGAAATCTTTCACACCAAGAAATCTAACTCTCGCTTTTGGCGATAATCTTGTAAATCTGTGAAGGGTGAATCCTCTCTCCCAAATTTTCAGTAGCCTTTTTAGCTATCTTTGTCATTCCAACCCCATCATTATTTTTGTGCAGCATCACAATATGCCGATTCCTCAAATAACGGCGATAGGATTTAAAGGCGCGGATTTTTACCATAATCCCGCCCCAGTCCGTCCGCAAATGCTCGTCGTTGTCCAAAATTTCCCACATCTTTAAAAAATTATCTACGCCGATGGTGGCGGCCACTTTTAGCAGGGTCGGATTCAGCCCGATTTGGTGCAGGTCTTTTAGCCGCGGGTCGATTTTTTCGGCAGCATAATCCGATTTTTCAAGTTCACAAAACCTGTAGGTATCTAGGTACCCACCCCCCTGGGCGGGAGGCTGCGAGGTGTCTTGCCGAGCCCCCACCCCTGCTGACCGTGCAGTTCCGTGGCTATGACTTCGCTTTTCTGTCGGTTTCATCTTCGTTTTGTCCTTGTGTTGCTGTGGCTGAACTTCGCTCTTTGGTGTTATGCGAAGTGTTGAGTTGTAGGAATCAGTTTGTTTTAGCCCGTTCTTAGGGTCAGTTTGTGGAACTGCTGGAAACACCGTCTATCATAGATTGGTGGCAAGAAAGTGGTTCAGCCACTATGAGTTGTAGGAATCAAAAGAGACCTAAAAGAGGCTTCTATGGACGTGGTAATTTCCCGAGCAGTTCTGTAACTGGCGTTTTAATTTTTGCCAGAGGATTACCGCGGTCAACATCACCTGTCAGCTTCCGGGTGGCGAGGTGGGTGTAAATCTGGGTGCTGCGTGGGTCACTGTGCCCGAGCAGTTGCTGGCGGACGCCATCCTGCACGTCGCTCTCGGCCAGCTCGGTGCCGTACAGGTGGCGCAGGGCGTGTGGGTGCAACTGGTTGGCTGGGATGCCGGCACGCAGGCCGAGGCGGCGAATCATGGCATGCAGGCCGCGGGTGGTGAAGCGGCGGCGCTCGCCGTGGTATTGGTGTTCGGGGCAATGGCGGTTGTTGGTGGTCACGAACAGCACCCGGTCGCCGTCCGGCAGGCTGCGGTCGATACTTTTCAGCTCGTCATGCTCCAGATAAATACGCAGCAGCAGGTCGGCTTCGCGCGGCACAGGCAGCAGGCGCTCTTTGCTGCCCTTTTCCAGTGTGCGCAGGCACAGGCGCGGCTCGCGGTCGATGATCTGGGTCTGCAGGTTGCTCTCGTTCAAGCCAACCACCCCAGCCACGCGCAAGCCGCAGCCGAGCAGCACGGAGATGATGGCCGCATCCCGCACGCCGGTGAAGGTCTCTAAATCCGGCGCCCAGATCAGCTTTTCGGCATTATCGAGCGTGAGGAAAGTAGGCAGCTTGCGCCCGGTTTCCGGGTAGTCGAGATTTTCCGCTGGGTTGGCGGGGATGCGGTGCACCACACTGTGCAGCCAGCGGTAAAACTCACGCAGGCAGGCAATGTATGGTCGGCGGCTGATGGGTCTGAGCTTGCTGCGGTGCAGATACGGGCCGGTGAACACCAACAAGTCGTCGGCACTGACACTTTCAGGCAGCTTGCCGTCGAGCCAAGTGTCGAAACGCTGCAGAATGTCGCGGTAGGCGGCAATGGTGCGGTCGGCTTTACCTTGGTTTTCGGCTTTGAATAATAAGAAGGCTTCGTAGACGGTTTGCATACTGTTTCGGGGAACCACTAGCAAAAACGGCCGTGATTCCGTGGATAAAGGAAAGATTACAGATAATATTATATTTAATCAGCAGCTTACAATCTACGGAAATCCACAAAAAACCCGTGGATGCACCAACAATTCCGTGGACTATTTTTTAAGCAACCCTATTTTCCGTGGACACACCATTTCCTATTTTCTCCGCTCTTTATCTCTTTATCTTTTTGAAAAAATTAAAATAAATAATGATAAACGGGCAAAACGGCGCAAAACCCATCCACATACAAAATGTCGAAACTGTGGAATATAGAAGCGAAACTGTGGATTAAAAAGCAAAACTGTGGAAGCTGATTTACAATAAATCAATCAGTTAAGTGAAAACAAGGCGAAAATCCACAAGTTTTTTTTGAAACTGCGCCAATCTTTTGGCGATAACGGCCTTTTTAGCCTGTTTTTTATGCAACAGCCCGCCAAAGCCGAAAAAGCCGAATGTAAAGAATGGTAGGAAAAGCGAAGTCATACCCTAAAAAAGAAGCGCCCGGGCTTCGGGCGCATTTGGAAGGAAGTTACCAATTACAGATGGCTAGCTCGCGGCTGGCCTTCCCCGTCTTTTCCCGGCTGATTGAATAAGCCAGTTCCAGCTCTATAGTACGGAAACCGGCAAACAGCGCGCGGATGTCGGGATGGTCGTTAATTGACAGCAGCAGGCGGCCCTGCATGGTGCGCATACGCGCAGCCAGCGCCTCATAGTCTTGCCAAGAGAACGAAGATTCGTAATCAGCCGCCTGCCAATACGGCGGATCGGCATAAAAGAAGGTGTGCGGTCGGTCATATCGGGTCAAACAGTCCTGCCACCGCTCATGCTCGATATACACCCCGCCCAGCCGTTTCTGAGCCGCCTGAATCTTATGGCGCACATTGGCCGCATTAAACGCGCGGTCGGTGGTGGCCGTGCCAAAATGCTGCTTGTGGGTTTTCCCGCCGAAAGCCGTGTGCTGCAGGAAGAAAAAGCGCGCAGCCCGCTGAATATCCGTCAGGCAGCCTGCCGGCGTAGCCTGACAAAGTGCAAAAGTATCCCGTGCCGTGAGCACACAGTCGAACTGGCGCACAAACTCATCGAAATGATGCTGCACCACCCGGTACAGGTTCACCAGCTCGCCGTTGATGTCATTCAACACCTCCGTGCGTGCTGGCTCCGGGCGCAGAAAGAACAAGGCTGCCCCGCCGGCGAAAAGCTCGACGTAGCAGCTATGTTCGGGAAATAAAGGCAGCAGCTGTTTGGCCAGCCGCCGTTTACCACCCATCCAAGGAATCAGGGGCAGCGGTTTATACGATAAAACGCCCATAAAGCGTCCTTTCATAAAAAATGACGCTCACGGGCGTTCTGGTTAATTGAATGCAGCGAGGAAACCGCAGCGGGTGCATTTAATCTGCACCACCGCCTTGCCCTGGCTGCAGCGGGCCAATAATTTACCACAGCGCGGGCAGCGGAGTTCGCGCACAAGTCTATACTGCATTGGCGTGATTCCTTCTATTGGGTTAGAATCAGGCCGCCTGATCGGGTGGCGGCCACGGGCTGATGCAGGCTCGCTCTGCTGAGGCTGGCGGAAGGCGTGTTCGCGCACACCAACCGCCGCCGTCTTATTCGTGATGGCTCTTTAAGTGAATATTCTCCTTTCATGCGTTTATTTTCTGTAACATTGCAATTTCGCGTCCGCTATCCAGCGGGCGCGTTTTGCTTGTCCGGCTGCCGGCAGTGCCTGATAGCGCGAACAGGCCGGATGGCGCTGCGGCAGGTAGTTCCACGGCTCGCCCAGGGCGCAGGGCGCCATATCATGGCGCAGCATCGGCGTAGGGCGGTCCACTTTATCCGAGCCTTTTTCATAAGTGCACCAATGCAGGCAGGATAGGCAGCTGCTCATTCCCCCAACCCCTTTACCTGTGGGCCTATAGGCAGCGGCATCCAATAGTCGGGATCAAAGCTCACTTCCACCATGTCCCAGTCATTATCATATTCCATATAAAAGAATTTCTTCCCGTTAAACTGGCAGATCCTCGCTTCACAACCGGCAGCACTGACTAAATAATCGCCTTCTTTTTCAGGCAGCCTGTATTTCACACCAATCCAGCTCCAATCTTTCAATCCATCGGCCACACCGGCCAAATAAGCATGGTTGCATTCATGTGCCGTCCGTTCCGCCTGCTCACTCCACGCCTTCCATGCAGTCTCCATCACGTCATTCAAAGCATCCGGCTCATATTTAACCAGCGCATTGAACCATATTTCAAAAACTTGGCGCGCCAAGCTGGGTATTTCCTGTTTTGCTGCATCTCTTTGAGGTTTATTTTCCATTTTCAAGGAGCCTCCTTCATGAAAGTAAACCAATGCGTCTGTGTTTGGTTTCGTTTGTGTTTCATGGTGGTATGCCCAAACAGCGGCTGTTGGTCGGTCAAAGCCAATATCTCTTTCACGGGGATTTGGTTTTCGTTCCATTTGAAAATCAGCACGCCACCGTCTTCCAACACGCGGAAACATTCGGCGAAGGCGCGGTGCAGGTCTTCGCGCCAGTCCGATCCAAGCGTACCGTATTTTTTGGCCAACCATGATTTCCGCCCGGCATGGACAAGGTGAGGTGGGTCGAGCACCACTAGCTTAAACTGACCGTCCGGGAACGGCAGCGCAGTAAAGTCGAGCTGCACGTCCGGGCGGATTTCCAAATGGCGGAGATACTGGCGGTCTTTGAGCAGATGGGTTTCGGCGCGGGCGTCACCGAACAGGCAGCGTTGGTCTTGCTTGTTAAACCACATCATGCGGCTGCCGCAGCAGGGATCTAGGATAGATGGCATTTCAGGTAGCCTCTGATTCCGCGGCGGCCTGCTCCTGCATGGCGGCATCGATATTCGCCCGCAGGCAGGGCTTTAGTTGGACGGTGTTGCCTAGTGTGATATCGATATCGTCTTGTGCGGCTAGCCAGTCGATGCGCTCGGTGTCTGGATGGGGGATGGGTTGCAGCCGGTTGGTTAGGTAGTCGTAGGTACGGCCGTCCTCTCCCGCTACAGTACAGCTTGATAGGAAGCTGCGCAGGAAAACAAACTGCTTGCCGTCTGCATCTTGTACACGGTCGCCGAATTTGAATTGATTCATCGGAATACTCCTTTTAAGCAGTTTTAATAAAAGCATCAAGGTTGACCAGCGCCACGCCGAACAGGCGGCGGAAGTCGGCCACGCGTGCGGCGGCCTGGCCGGCCACGCTTTTCAGTTGGTCGATGGCCTGCAGGTAGATTTGTTTGTGCCGGCGGGCGGCGGTGAGCGTCCACGGCCGCGCGAAATCCACCTCAGCCCACAGTAGGTTGTGCAGCTGGTGCAGCATGATCAGGCAGTTTTTCTTCAATTCCGCCTGTCCGGCGCCGGCCTGCTCGGCAGCGGCCTTCAGTGTGCCGCCGGCAAGCAACTGTTTCAGCGCGGCGGCGGTGTAGTCCGGCAGGGCGATGATGACGGCGATACAGGCCAGCTGGCCGCAGGCGGCGGCGTGGTCGTTGCATTCCACCAGCAGGGTGGCACTGGTATGCTCCATTTCGCGGTCGAAGCTGTTTACCAGCGCACTCAACCACGGGAAGCGGCGTGGCCCGTCTTGGGGGCTGGCTTCCAGCTCCTGCTGCGCCTTATCGGCGGCATCTTTGTATTTCGGACGCTCCTGCAGTAGGCACATGGTGCGGATGTGGTCGAGGAAGTGTTGGAAGTAGCGCACCCCGTCCACATCGTGCGCCTGTTTGAGCTGCAACAGATACAGATGCAGCTTGATGCGCGAATCGAGCAGGGCGGTTTCAGGCAGCTTTTGCGGGTTTTTCAGCAAGAGCAGGCGGTTTTGCGCGTGCGGCTGGCGCAAGGTACGGGCTGGCGCGCCCGGTTTGCGCGCGGCCTGCCGTTCGGCTTGGCGGCGTTGCAGGCGGTTCATGACTGTCCCTCCTCCAGCAGTTCGGCGTCTTCAAATTTGATGATGCTGCGGAAGGTGTCGTCTTCTGGCTGCTCGTCGCGTTTTACCAGATAGCGGGCTGGCTCGTATGCGTACAGGGCGGTGATGGTGGCGGTTACTCTTTCAAACCCATATGGAACCCGCACGCGGCTGCCGATCGGGAATGGCGGCTGGATTTGATGCTCTTCCGCCCATTTTTTTTCTTCGCGTAGCAGGAAGCGGTCAATATAAATGTGGTAATCCTCCAATTCCTCCACTATATCCGACGTGATGTCCCAGCCAGCGTGGTACTCTAGGTGTTTGGCCAGCTCATAGCCGTCCCAATATTCGTCGCCGCACATGGCGAGGTCATCAGCAGCGCGATTAAACGCGGCTTCATCATCCGTATCCGGTCGTAGTTTGGGGCTGTTTTTCAGCAGCTCGCAAGCGGCCTGCAGTTTGATTTCGTAATTCACGCTGGGGCGTGGTGGGTTGTATGTGATTTTCATATTGCTTTTTCCTGTGTTAAATAGCGGGTTTTAATTCGGTTCGACTTGGCCTTCGTATTCCGTGTTTTCTACAATTTCGAATTCTTTGTCATATATTTCCCTAATCCACGATGACTTAAGCAAAATGCCGCGTGAACCATCTAGCGGGATATAGCCCTCTGCCTTATTGAAAGATTCGACTAAATCATCATGCCACCAGTCTTCGCCTATCGTGTTGTAGAAACAGTAGTTGGCTAGTTTCTGCAGCCACGCCTGCAGGTGTACCTCAAACGGTGCATCGGCACTTGGGCAGCCGTGCCAAAATAAACTCATACCAATGATGTTTTTCCTTACGTCCGGCATATCGAAATCAATCGCTACTTCGATTTTGCATAAATCACCTGATTCGCCGCCCAAACAGACTTTAAAAAGCTGTTTGCCGGTGGTTTTTAATTCGCTTGCTTGCATTCTTTCTATCTCCAAATAAAGCCTGAATCCTTCAGGCGCGGTGGCGGCTAAATACCGTCTTTCATGGCCGGTTCCCACGGGGTGGCATACAGGCCGAGTTTTTCCAGTTTGGCCAGCGAGATGCCGGTCAGGTGGGCGGTGCGTTTGCCTTGTATCGAGCGCTCCACGTCTTCCAATCCCGGCACCACCACGCCGCTGGCCATCAGCTGGCGTTTGAAAATGCGCCCGGTTTTGATGGGCAGGTGGTTGAACTTGTCGCGCAGGTGGTTGGCGGTGCCGATGTGGTCCATCACGTGGTTGGGGCGCAGGAACAGCACCCAGCCGTGCTGGTGGTCGCGCTCCCATAAGAAGGGGTGGTCGTAGCGTTTGGCGTCCAGCTCGGAGAGCAGGATTTCCATAATCCACACCCACGGCAGGCGGGTGCCGTCGGTGTCCATCAGGTGGCTGTTCATTTCGGCGATGGTGTCTTCGATGAAGCCGCCCTGTTCTTGGGCGAAATCGGCATAGTCGGACAGCAAAGCCCAGGCAGTCAGCACCGCGGCGTAGTTTTCCTGCATACGGCGCGCGGTGGCGTCGGTGCTGTCGCCGCTGGCGCGGGCGGCGCAGTAGTCCGTCCATTTGCCGTGCAGGTTGCGGATGGTTTCCGGGTCGACCGAAGCGAGGTATTGCAGCCATTGCCACACCGGGAACTGCGGCAGCTTGTGCGGGATGATTTTGCCCTGCTTGGCCACGCTCAATGTGCTGCGGCAGGTTTTCGACTGCAGGCTCTCCACGTCCACCTCTTCGCCGGCCAGCAACACCGGGCTGCACATCAGATAGGGCGTGAGCGCGGCGCCAACGCGGGTGAATTCGAAGCGGTAGGTGGATTGCAGCAGGCCGTCGATGTCGGAGAGTGCGGATTTCGGCAGTTTGGAATATTCGTCCCAGCCCACCGGGTGCGAGGTGTAGGACACCGAAGCACGGCGGCGGTGGTCGGTTTTCAGCATCTGGCCGGAGAGCACCTGAAACGCCAGCGAAGCCTGCAGGCTTTCCAGCAGTTTGGATTTGCCAGAACCTTTCTCGGCCTGCATCTGGAAGTGTGGATAGAAGCCGAGCACCGCTTTCAGGTGGCAGCCCAACGCCCAAACCAGCGCAATGGCGGCGGCGTTTTCTTTGAAGGTCTCTTGATAGGCTTCCACCACCATGCGGGCGTGCTGCTGCGAGCCGCGCGGGAATACCATGTTGTGGTACAGGCACTGTTTGGCCGGTTCGGTGAAAAAGGTGTCCTGCCCTTCCATTGCCGCCAGATGCCCGTCTCGCCACGCCAGCCCCACAAAATTCACCACGTCGCGCGCCGCCAAGTCGGCACTGCGTTCCATGATGGTCAGCATGCGGGTGAACTGCGCCGGCTTCCACACCGGGCCGAGCCGTTTCCACCAGTCGAGGTTGTAGAGTTTTTCACTCTGGATGACTTCGCGGGTGAGCGTGATGCGGCGCGGTTGCTGTACCGATATGCAATACACCTCTTCCGGCTGGGTGTCGGTGCTGCCGTTGATGGTGGCAAGGTGGCCTTGGATGTTCAGGCGGCTGGTGGCGGCCAGCCGGAAGCCGCACAGATCGCCCAGCGTCTCGCTGCGCTTTTCTTCACCGGTGTCTTCGTCGGTGCTGGTTTTGAATTCGTCCACAAACTGGGTGAAGTCGTCGCTGATGCGGTAGCGCCAATACACGTTCCAGTCTTGCGCCGGCAGCATGATGCGGCGGCGGCCCTTGCCTTTTTCCACTTGATGCGCCGGCAGGCTGGGCATACCGGCAATCAACCAGCCGTCGAGCCGTTTCAGGCGTTTCAGCAGCTCCTCCGCGCCGTGCCGCTGCAGCACGTCGTTGATGTCTTCGCCTTCCTCCCAATCAATCATATCCACCATACGCGCGGCCACATCGGCGGCGGTCAGCGCGTCGTAGAGCCGGTAGGCGGCATCCATGCCGGGGCGTTTGCCGGTTTTCGGGTTCACGGCGTCGGTGTGGTCCAGCGCAATCAGCGCCCGTTTACCGCGCAGCAGCGACCAATCGATGTTGTCCACATTGGCCACGCCACGGATGGCCATCGCCGCCACACGCGGATGATGGGCAAAGGCGGTCTCCACCGATAAGGCATTGATGGGTGATTCCACGATGTATACCGTACCGGCGGCAGCCAACCGGCGCGGGTCGCTGGTCCAGTAGTGGCCGCTTTTTTCGCCCTGGCATTGGGTTTTCACATTGCCGTTGAGCTCGGCGTCGGCATAGCGCAAATCCACTGCCACACACACGCCGTTGCGGTCGTACACCATGAAGGCGGCGGCGGGGCCGCCGTAGCCGGGCGAACCGGCGGCGACTTTGGGCGATGTCCAGGTATTCCAACCGGCGGTGCGGCGGCTGATGGCTGCCTGAATCACGTCTTGGGCAATCCCGCGGCCGGCGAGGTAATCGAACAGCGGCTCGGGCATGGCCAGGCATTTCTGCGCAATGAAACCGGCCTTGGTCAGCTGGCGCGGTGTTTGGTTTTCCGGCGCCGGTTTGGGCAGTCCGAACCAGTTACCGAGCAGGGTGGCGGCACTCATCGGATCGTTGGCGAAGCCGCCGTAGATTAAGAGGTCGATGGTGCTGCCGCCTTCGTTGGTGGCATGGTCTTTCCAGCCTTGGCCGTATTTGCCCTGCTTGTGCAGGCTCAGGCTGTGGTGTTTGTCCGGGCGGTTGGGGGAGCGGTAGTTGCCGTGGCTGCCGTCGCGCTCCAGCCCCATTTTCTCGGCCACTTGGTGGATGTCGAGCATCTTCAGCTGCTCGAACCACTGGCTCATGGCAGGCGATTGGCTCATGACTGCACCACCTTATGCACATAGTCGTTGCTGATGCCCAATCGCAGCCCGTCCGGCAGGCTGAACACCGTGGCGGCGTACTCCGGCAGCGGTGCGCTGAGGAAACTGCGCTCGGCAATGCCCAGCGAGAGCAGCAGCGGCGGCACAAACAGGTCGGCATCGAATCCGGCCGGGGTGTCGGTCTCCACGTCCAGCACACTCCAAATTTCGTGCCACGGCACGGGGCAAACCAAAGGCAGGTTTTTCAGGCAGCCTGAAATCATAATTTCCGGCACCGCCACCACCATGCCCGGGATGGCGGCCACCACATGGTCGAAGCAGCGGTGCGGTGTGGCAAAACGGGCGAGAATGGGAAGGGGATACATGCTTATTCTTTCGGCAGGAGGTAGATATCGAAGCCGGGGCCGTCGCCCTCTTCGGTGTAGATACGCCGGCAGAGGCCGTCGTTCCGGCTCACCATGCCAACCAGCAGGCTGTGCTTTTTGCACAGATCATCAATACCGATAGCCTGCAGCAATTCGTCATACGTCCAATCGCGGTCTTGTGCCAACACCACCAAGGTTGGCGCATCTTCAATAGCCATAGCTAGATGACACAGCATGTTTTTTTCCGTAAATGCTTGCCGGAGTATGTCCATCACCCAAACCAGCTTCAATGCGGTTGCTACCCTCCTGTTGAGTCGGTTCTGTTGGGCTTGAGCGCACTCCAGAATCTGCCGTGTTAGGTCGCCAAAGTAGGGATGGATGGCGGCGCGGTTCATTTTTCGCCCTCCTGCAAATCCTGCTCGCGCATCCGCTCCGCCCAGGCATCCACCTGCCACAGCGCCGCTTCGTAGCTTTCGGCGTAGAACCATTGGGTGTAATAACAGCCCCACGAATAGATCACGCCGCCGCCAGCACCTCTCTTACTCACCGGCGTTGCGGCCTGCACCAACCAGCCCATCAGGCCGTTTTCGTACAACAGGCTGAACACTTCATCGTGGTCTGGATAAGCACCGTCTTCAATGGCATCGAGCATACCGAGGAAATCTGCCCGCCCGGCCTGTTCTGCCAACATCTGCCGTACCCGCTCTTCAGGGAGCTCATCATCGATAAATTGGGCGAAGTCATCGCAGATGTGTTCGGCCTGTGCCGCGATGTGAATAACGCGTTCGATGCCGTAGCTTTTCTCTTCACTCATCGTGCGGGATAAATCCTGATTGAAAGTAGTGATACCCAGCGCCTCTTCGTCCAGCTCCGGCAAATCAGGCATGGCCTTCAGTTCGTCCAAATAGCATTGCGCTGCGGCCACCGCTTCGGAATAGGTTTCAAATTCTCCGTCTAGCTGTATTCCTCGCAGGAACGGCGCGAAATACGAACTATTGAAATCAAAGCCTCGGCTCATCTGCTGCCCTCCCGGCTCGCCTTTGCGCAGCCACGCCTGCTTTTCCGGCAGGGAGGCGGTTTGAAAGAAACGTTTTTGGGCTTGGTTGAAATACATGGTTTAGTTCTCCGTGTGAGGGGGTGTTGAATTTTCAGGTAGCTTGAATGGCGGCTGCTTATTCGGTGGGTTCATAAACCACGCCGCGCATTACCTCATAGTCATTCATCTCTTCGTAATGCTTGGCCAGCTCGGCGGCTTCGGCCTCGGCTCGCAGTTCGGCGGCCTGCAGCAGTTGCCGGGTTGGGTAGTCGGCGGGCGGATTTTGCGGTTGCAGATAATGGTCTTGCGCGTCCAAGCTGGGGGCGGCCAGCAGGGCGACAGCTAAAAATAAGATGGTTTTCATGCTGCGGTTCTCCGTTGGTATTCGCGGCGCAGTTGCGCCAGCGTGATGCGGGGCTGCCGGCCTTGGTCGGCGGCGTTCATGGCCTCGGCCACTTCTTCGCGGCTGGCCTCGGTGTAGATCGACGTGCTGTTAATGTTGCGGTGGCCCAGCGCCGACTTCACCACGCGCAGCGGCTCGCGGGCGCTGCTGTGCCGCAGCAGGTTCATGGCGGCGGTGTGGCGGAAGTAGTGCGGGGTGATGTCGAGATGCGCGAGCCCGGCTTCTTTCGCCCAGGCTTTCACCCGCTGCTGCAGGTTGCGCGCGCTCATCGGGGTTTGGTCGTTGCGCCCGGCCACCAGATAGTGTTCGGCATCGGTGCTTTCGCGGATGGCGAGCAAGCTGCTCAGGTCTCGGCGCAGGGTTTTGGTTAGGTACACGCTGTGGTCGCGTTTGCCGCCTTTGCGGTTGGCGGCGGGAATGTAGAGGTAGTTGGTATCCAGCGCGGCATACACGTCGCCCACGGTAACCAGCAGGAATTCGCCGATGCGCAGCCCGCTGGCAATCAGCGCGGAAACAATATGGAAATCGCGCTGCGCCTTTTCTTCACGGTATTGCCCGATGGTGGCCAGCAGCTTGCCTTGCTCGGCTTCGGTCAGATAATGGTTCATGCTTGTTCTCCTACCGGCAGGGTCAGCATCAGGGGCTGGCTGCCGCTTAAACTGAAAATAATCTCTGGTTGTCCGTCTTTGATAATTTCCAAGCGGCACAGGATGCCGCCTGTTTCAAACTGATTGGTCTTCCGCGCGGGGAACCGGTCTTTGCCGATTTCTATGTATAGCTGCCCGTTTTCACGCGGCAGGCTGAGGGTGGTGATGTGGTTCGCTCCGGCCAAAATCATTTGAAGGCCCGGCTGAATGGCGATTTCTTTCATGGCATTCCTTTGATTCTTCGTTACGGGGTGCCGGCACTGCGGCGAGAAACTCCTCACCGAATAAGTCGGCCAGCAGCTCGGCGGAAACGGAAAGCTGCCCGCCTTGAGCGTTATCGCAAACAAGCCGAATGCCATGCTTCTGCAGGAAGTCAGGTGCTTCTTCTTTCATTCACAATCACCACCATGTTTTTAAATCGCCGCCGCAGTGCCACGATGGCAGCCACCCATTGCCTGCATTCCAAATCGTAGGCGCTGTATTCCTCTTCGCTTACCTGTCCGTCCGCCAGCGCCTCGGCCATTACCGTATGCGCGCGGCCGCCTTGAACATAAACCTGATTCACCATATCCAGCAGCGCGTCGTCGCCCATCTGCTCCATTTGCGGCAGCGGGAATACCGCGTGGTCGAACAGCCCTGCCAGCCCATGCAGCGCGGCGGTATCGCCGGTGATGCCGAGGATGGCGATGAAGTCCTGCAGGGTCAGTTTGTGGTGGCTGCAGCCCTCGTCGTTGTTGAGCTTGTTGTAGAGCGTGCCGGGAGCCAGCCCCATCTTGGCGGCCAGCTTCGGCACGCCGTAGTGGTAGGCGCTCTGTCGGATTAACTCGAAAACATCGTTTTTAAACATGTGTGAAACCTTGTGTGTTTGTCATTTGTAGCGGATGGCGTGACGGCGGATACTGCAGTTGATGGCTTACTCTGCCTGATTGCCGGGATACAAAATATCCATCGGCGAAAGCCCAAGCAGCTCAGCCAGTTTCTGTGCAATTTCCGGGGTTGCCCGCTGCCGGCCGATTTCGATGTGGCTGATATTGGTTTGAGTACACCCAACCTGTTCCGCCACATAAGCCTGTGTGAACCCCTTTGCTTTCCTTGCCTTGAGTAATTTGCTTTCCATGTTTTTGTTTAACCCTTGGTGTTTGCTGTGTGCGAATAATAGTATCACTATTAAAATAAGTCAAATAGCAATACTAAGTTTTCTGTGTAATAGTTCAGCTATTAAAATTAAGCCTATGATTGGAAATAGAATAAAGTTGGCAAGAAAACAGCGCGGCCGTTCTCAAAAATGGCTGGCTGATGAGGTAGGCGTCCACCAAACCGGTGTCGCTCAATGGGAAACCGGGCGGACAGATCCCGCCACGGAGAACTTGTCGCGCATTGCCCAAGTGCTGGATGTGAACTTCGAATGGCTGGCTACTGGCAAAGGTGAAATGACCGGCATCGTGTATGAGCCGGCCAGTGTCGTATTGACTGAAGCCCTGCCTGAATACAACAGCTATACCGAAGAGCAACGCGAGTTCTTGCGCCTGTTCGACAAGCTGCCCAAAGGTAAGCGCGAAATCCTGCTCACGTTTATGCGGGAGTGGGTGAAGTGAAGAATTTGGAGCCGGTAGAGTTTCTGGAATATCAGGAAGCCTGCAGGTTTTTGAGTTTCATCCGCTCGCAAACTCACGAGCTGGCGCTGCGCGATTACTGCGCAGTTTTTATGATGCTGGAATATGGTTGGAAAATCAGCGAGCTGCTCAATAAAAAAGTATCTGATGCCTTACAGCTTATCGAAGAAGAGAATGTCGGGCATAAACCATTAAGGGAATGGTGTTTAGGCCGCCCGCCCGGATCTTTCCTTTTCCCCGGAAAAGATGGACGGGAGATGACGGCCAGAAATATCCAGCAGCGGCTACTTATGTGGTCTTATATCGGAGGGTTCAAACCTATCACTCCTTCTATCCTAATCAACACCCACAGGGTAGCCAAGCTAGCTGCTATGTTTACTGGGGAATATTTCGAATGGGATGGGAAATAACAAAATTACACCTTCCCACCATCCGTAATTTTCAGGCTGCCTGAAATATAAAAACCGCCGATTCAATCGGCGGTTTCTTGGTTTAGCTCGCTATTCGGCAGCCTGTTGATTCACGCGGCCATACGCCTGCCACTCGGCTGAATCGTTCCTTAATTCGTCGGCGTCTTTAGCCACCGCTGCATATCTTTCCGTGCATTCTCCGAATAGCTGCCAGCCGGCGGCAGCTGTTTCGCCATCAGGTGTGCCGGCGGCTGCAGCGGTTTGGGACAGGGCGCGGCGATGTGCGTCGGTGGTTTGGCGCACGCGGCCAAGCTCAGTATACAGATCGGCAATAGTAGTTTTCGCATGTTCTCGTTCCTTTTCGATTTCACTTTGTGCGGCAGCCAGCTGTGCCTGTTGCCGCCTCTCTTTGGCTAATACGGCCTCTGCCTGCTCTCGTGCCGCTTTTTCCTGCTCTGCTTGTAGCTTGGTCTCAGCCGCCTTGTAGCCGGCGCTGTAGCGCTGCTCGCCGTAGTAATACTCGCCGCCGATAATGGCGGCCAGCAGCAGCGCTGGCACCCAATATTTCCAATATTTAATCAAGATACCCATATCTGCTCCTTTAAGGATGTAGCCCAGGCAGATAGCGGGTTTTGCCGTTATTGCCGCGCTTGGTGGCAGTCAGAATCTGATTGCGCTCTGCCGAATGGTGGCGGCAGCCGAAATGTATCCAGCCTGCCTCGCCGCGTTCCGGGAACTCGTAAATCAATTGGTCGAAGGCAATCGCGCCCTCGTCGCGCATTTGGATAATGTCTTTCGCCAGTTGCAGGTTGCTGATGCCGGATGCATCAATATCCGCCGCACTGCCGAAACGGTGGGCGGAGGTTTTCGAGCCGCCGACGGCACGGTTCACGGCTTCGCTGCGGTAGCAGGACAGCACATAAATCCCCACTTCGCGCCCGTATTTCTTGCCCAGCCAAGCACGGATTTTTTCTAGGCGCTCGGCAGTCTTTTTGATGTTTGCCAGCTCTTGCTCGTTTGGTGTATTGCTTAAGCCTAAGCGCCTACCGGTCGCGCTATTGGTAAGTTCGCGGTAGGTAAAGTGCACTGTGATTTTGGTTTCCGGTGTCATTTCGTTTCCTTTCTAATTTCCAGGCAACCTGAAATTTTGCCGTCTAGCGGCGCGCCTTGAAGGCGGGATTATCGCGGCAGCTGTCAGCAAACTCCTCCAGCCTCTTAGCGTATACGGTGGCGGTGTGCAGCGATTGGGTCAGCAGTTCCAACGCCCTGTCTTGGCTGGTACCGGCTCTGATTTGTGCCGCCGCCAGCCGAGGGGTATCGGTTTTGGGTTTTGGTTGGCTGCACACGGTCGGGTAGCCGGCGAGATTGGTGCAGGCTGACAGCCACAACAATGCAGCAGTCAGGATTACTTTTGCCATAATCGGTTTATCCTCCTCACGTTGTTAGCGGTGGCTCGGCCGACTTTTTCAGGCGACCGGTAAGCGGTGGACGGGTGTTTGGCAGCCAGCTCTGCCCGCATCTGCGCCAACTGTCGCGTGTGGGCTAGGATTTCCGCCTGACTGCCGGCATTATCCAGTTTGGCGTTTTGCAGTGCCTTGGTCTGGCTCTGTATCAACCCATCCTGCGCCACCATAATTTTTAATAATTCGTCCCGCTCGGATACCAAGGCCGCCAATTCGGCGTTTTTCGACGCCAGTGCGTCGGCAAAACCATACCACGAATAGCCGGTAAATCCGGCTAACGTGCCACAAATCACAATGCTGGCGATGTAGCGTTTAGGGAGTCCCCGTCTCATGCTTCACCTCCTTGTTCGGGCGGCGATATGGCAGGACGTTTACTCAATATACTCAGAGCTTTGTTGGTGCTGTTCGCGCCGTAGCTGGCGCAGATGTAAGCTAGGAAGAAATCAAAATGCAGGTTGTTGGTATAAGCCTGCCAACCAATAATGCAACTACAGACCAGATGTCCTGAAAACATCACAACCTTAGATAAACTGGCAGCTTCGCTACCAAACCCCGTTAATAAACCTTTCATAGATACGCTCCCAGTCTCGCGGCAGCGGTCTCCAACTGCGCCCGCGTCGCCGCGTCCAATTCCCCCTCCGCATACACGGCGAGATACCCCGCCACGCGCCCGCCTTTTTTGACCGGGTAGCGGTATACCCGCCGCACGCCGTAGCCGTGCGCCAGCAGGTCGGTATTCAGGCTAGGGGTTTCATCCGCCGTGCCGTCGGCAAAGTAAAAACCCTGCTTCTCCGGCTGCCACACCGACACGTTGGGCTGCCCAGCGAGGATGCGCTCGACCGTGGCCTTGCCGCTCAAAATCGGCAGCCACGACAGCCCGATTTCTGACACCATGCGCTGCTCGTCCTGCTTGGTCTTCGCGAACACTAATAAACGCCCCTGATATTCGTAGGGGTTGCTGCTCGGCACGAACTTGTAGCCCAAAATGGCTTGTACGTTCTCCATTGCCACTCCATCCGCCGCGTGCTCGGCGGCTTTATCCTCTACAAACCCGTTCGGCGTTTGCACATAAGGGGTAGTCAACCCATCCTTGTGCACTCCCTCGATAACTACTCCGGCGTTTTTCTGGCTGAACCGGTCGATCAGCGCGATGGGGTCGGCTTTCCACAGTATCAACACCGTGACCCCGGCGAGAAACAACAGCAAACCGCGCCGAAAACCGACCTGCTTGAGGAAATCGACAATGGTTTGGTATTTATCCTGTTCCGGCATTTCATTCTCCGTTTTCAGGCAGCGCCGCCCGTAGGTATCCGGCCAGCGCGGCCGGGCTGTAGTGCTCGGGTTCAGCCAACCCCAAAGCTGCCGCGCACCACTCGCTGCAAAACCATTTGTGTTGGTCGTCACGCCAGTGGGTAATCACGCCAACGGCACCCAGCCAGTCGTAGCGCTGCCCGTGCGTGGCGGCGTAGTGCTTGAGCGTGTCCGTATAAGCGTTACTTTGGAGAACAGGGATTAAGTCCCATTTATCCGCCGGCAGCGGCATGGGTTTGGTGCGCACGCCGCCGTCGCGGATACTGGACGAGTAGCAGGCGTATTGCACTGCACCGGTTTCATTTTTTTCAGACAGCCTAACGGCCAATTCGCAATGGCTGTATAGGCTTTTGGTGAGCGTGCGGATCAGCCAATCGCAAAGGCGGGCGGCGGCCACTTTTGGGTGGTACCACGAACCGTCTCTGCGCCCGCGGTATAAAGCCAAATAAATCGGTTGCGTGTTCATTTGGCAGCCTCTTCCAATTCGGCGGCCGCCTGCTCAAAAGTCTGCGTCCAGCCTCCGCTGTAATCATATTCGAGTGGGTGTTCAGCCTGCTCCATCACCGCTTTGTGGCGCTCAGCATTTTTATAGTCGGCCTGCTCGTCTAGCAGCAACTTAATAGATAACTCGTCCAGCAACTCCTTGGTCATGATGACAAAGCTGTTGTCCATCGTTTTCCAAGACAGGTTTTCGGGTAGTGTTTTCAGGGTGCGCATAAAGGTGTACTGCTGGCGGCTCTCGTCGTTGTTGTGGAACCACTTATCAACGGATTTAATGTACACCCCGCCGCGTAGGTTTTCGTGGCGTTTGATCTTGATGCGCTCCCACATTTCCGCCTGCTGCTCGGCCTTAAGCCGGGCGGCGCACTCGGGGTCGATGTGCCACTGCTCGCCGTCCCAAGTGCTGGATGGGCAGGGCGGCTGCTCTGCCAGCACCGGCTTGCCGTCTTTGCCCGGCATAATCACTTGTCCGCCAGACTGCCCCGCCAGCAGTGCGGCGTGCTGCTCGGCGCTAATCGCCACCGCATCTTCAGGTAGCCTGCTGTGTATTTGGTCGTCGTAAAAACCGCCGGTGGATTGTGAGTAATACAGTGTCATGAGTTATCTCCCGTTATTTGCCGATGGCACGCCATAAAAAGCCCTGGAAATCATTGGCCGCCGCACCTTGAGCCCATGTGTTAAGCATGGCGCTAAAGCCGGTGGCCGTTATCTCTCCCGCGCCGATGGTTAAGTCAGTGCCCACCGAGCCCGACCGGCCGCTGCTTTTGACGGTGATTTGCACGTTGTAGCACTCGGAGGTAAACGCAATCGGAAACACCACTTTCACCGGCCCTTCTCCCTGCCAGCCCGTCAACACCTCGCCCCATTGGTCGATGAGGCCGTTGGCCTGTTTGGTGTAGCCGTTGGTGCTGGCTTGGTGCGGCATGGCGGCGGCGAGCTGCTGCTTAACCGCTTCGCCCAAGTCGCTGATTTCGGCGGCGCGGTGGGTATGGTTTCTGTCGGCCTTGTCCTGCAACTGTGCGGCCAGCGTGGAGGCATCCAGCGCTCCGGCATTGGTTACTTTGCCGTAAGCCTTAATCCACATCACCACATCATCTAGGCTGTCTTTGGCCTTGATGCACAGCACCATGCCGATGTATTTCGGCGTGTTGTCCTGATAATAGGGCTGGGGCGTGTATTGGTCGGTGTAGGCGTGGTCGTAAGTGATGGGGACAGCGTGTTTTTGGTGGTATTTGCCGCTGCCGGCCTGCACATGCTCCTGCCCAAACATATCTGTGCCGTTGTTTTTGCCCTCGCCGCCGCCCAGTTGTCCGTAGATGACAAACATCGGGTCGCCCGCTTTGATTTGATTGGGGTAATACTTATCCACCGGCAGGCGTTTGAGCAGCAGGTCGTCGTTGCCGTAGGCCACAAGCCCCAAAACATGATGATGGTCGCCTACTGTCCACGGGTATTGCTGGCCGATTTGGCCGCTGCTGCCCACGTTGCGCACAAAGTAATCATCTACCGGCTTGACGTTGGCAATGCTGCCGTATTGCGCCACCAGTTTGCGGTAGAGCTCTGGATAGGCGGACTGGGTAACTCTAGTGGCAATCTCGTCGTATTTAATCCAGCCGTCCGGGATGTCGCCAAACGGGAAATAGGCGGTCATGCCGATGTCGGAGCGCGTGAGGTTGGGCAGCTTGTTGCCGCCCAATACGCGGTACAGGTCGGGATAGGTGGCCTGGGCAAAGGTGCTGCCGTCGGCCTTTAAAAAGCCTTCTTGGCTGGTAATCGCGCGCGGAAAGCCGATTACCGCGCCAACGGGCAGGCCTTTGCCGCCGGCTTGCTCGTCGATGATTTTGCGTAATGCGGTCAGCATTTGGTTGTACTGGCTCGGGTCTACCGTCAGCCCGGCCGCCTCGATTACCGCGCAAATCTCTTCCTGCGTGTGGTCGAACCACGCCGCCCCGGGAATGGTTGGCAGCAGGCCGCCTGCAGGGTTGCCGCTTTGGAATCCGTGTTTGCCCGCGCCGAATTTGTCGCGCTGGGCGCGCTTTTCTAGGTCTGCCCGTTTCATGGTCTCATCCTATGTATTTGAAAATCAGTTGGGTATGCGCCTGTTTTTCTCGGTTCAGTACGCACTCGATATGCGTATTCCCCCAAGTAGCCAGCGGCTCTTCGCAGTGGCTCTGACAGGTGGCTTCGATATATTGCTTGTCGGCCTTGAGCGATATCGACCAAGTAAACAGCCAGTCGGGGTGGTCGAATACCGCAAATTCACAGTCACTCTCGCAGGTGTGCAGAGTGAACCGTTCTATTTGAGCTTCACTCTGTCCCAATCTCTCCAGAATCGCTAAATAGCGGGTACGTCTTGCGCCGCCGGTATCCACCAATTTGTTGTAAACCGCCTGCCGCCGTTCGGCGACGGATTGGATGCCTACCGTGCAGCGGTCGGGCAGGTTCAGGCTGTGTTCGTATTCCACCAACAGCAGCGTAGCCAACCTAGGATCAATCTCCTGCCAGAGCGTGGTATCTAAATCGTCCACCGCCTCCAGTTCGCGGGCGGTTTTTTGTAGCAGCTCAGCCGGTTCATCTGCCTGTGGGTCGAGCGCGATGCCGGGCGGCAGCAATTTGCCTAATGCGTTCAGGTAGCCCATTCGATTTGCCCCAAACTAACCAACTCTCCTACTGCCGGCGTGATATCGCCGGCGGGCAGTAGCAGCTGGTGGTCGTATTCGCCGGCTGCGTTGGATATGGCCTGCGTGAGGTGGCTGCGCGGGATGGCGTGGCCACGTGCCGGCAGTTCCAAATCGCCGGCCGCGTCATAAGCCACAGGGGAAGCGTTGGCATCCAACACTCGGCTCAATTCCACTTTCACCGCCGCCCGCACTTCCGGCGTATCCGGTGTAATCTTGATTTTGAAATTCACCGGCTTGGGCAGTGGTGATACCACATGGATTTCGCCGTTCGGCAGCGCACTGTGCTCCAAATGCTTCTGCACTTCGGCCAGTTCGGCGGCATCGGGGAAGATGTTGCTGTCGTGGTCGCGCACCACATACACGGTTACCGTGCCCAGCCCGCTCAATTTTGGCGCCGGCCACACACGGGTGATGCCGGGAACTTCCTTCGCCCAGCGTATCCAATCGGCTAATTTGCCCACCTGTCCGCCGAGGTTGCGGCTTTCCACCACCCTGCGGCGGAGCTCGGGCAGGCTCTCGATGTCCGAGCCGCCGCTTAAATAAGCAACGGTGGCAGTGTTCTCAATGCCGGCTATCGGGTTGGCGAAACGCAACATGGCGCCGTTGTCGGTATTGCCGGCTGCACCGGGCTGGGTGGCGCACACCCGCAGCGTGGTACTGCCGCCGCTATCGGTAATCACCCCCTCCACCACGGCAAACTGCACCGAATCACTGCGGTTGAACAGGGTGCCTTGCGGGATTTCGATCCCGCCCGCGCCGCGCACCACCACCCTGCCCACCGCAGGCACGGCCGCACGGCGTTTGCTGCCTTGCAGCCATAACCCAACGTGCAGGTTTTCCAGCACATCGTCATCGCAGGTTTGCGGGAACATCTGGCGGGTGCGCCAGTCGATATGCTCGTGGATGCCGTGCACCGCTGCGGCCAGCGCCCGCGCAAACGGGGTGAACAGGTTGCGGCGCAGCGCCGGTGAAGCGTTGGCGCGCGGCAGCTCGGTTTCCAGCCGTCGATTTAATTCAGGCAGGCTTTCTTTATCGTAGGGCATGGCGCACTTCCAAATTCAGCGTGGTATCGTCGATTTTTACCTGTAGTCCAAGTACGGTAGGTCGTGGGGTATATGCGGTGATGGATACGCGGCGGGCTACGCCGTCCTGCGTCAGCCAGGCCAGGGCAGTTCTGGCGTAGTCCTCCGCCAACCGTAGGGTTTCGTGGATTTCCTTACTGCGCTGCAGCTCCCACAGGCGGCTGCCCCAGCGGTCGTTTTCGGCGAGGCTGTCACCCCACCATCCGCGCCCCGGGCTGCCGTCGGCTTCAATGCCGCGTGCATCGCAAAACAAGCTCAGCACCACCGCACAAACTAATTCGTCTTCCAGCTGATTAAACGGGATGCCCAGGTTCAAATCCAGTACCAGTTTTGTCATTTAACCGGTCCTCCGGTGTTATCTCCGCCGCTCTGCACGCCGCTGTGGGCATGGTCTTCCAGTTTCACGCCGTCGGCGCTCACCGAATCCGCGGTTACGGTGTCCACATTAAAACCGCCTTCCATATGGCTGCCTGCCGTAGCGCTCATATTCAGCTCGCCGCCAGCCTTCTGCTCAACGTTTCCGGCAGCCTGCGTAGAAACATTGCCGCTGGCCTCGATGGAAAAATCCTTGCATTTCAGCGTTACGTTGCCTTGCTCGTCCATCTTGAACAGCTGCCCGAATTGGGCATACATCGCGCTCTCGCCGGATTTCAAAGTCGGCGAATACTGCGGATGCTCGCAGGCCACAACGATCATGTGGTCGCGGCTGCCGCCCACCGCCACCGCCACCAAGGTGGAACCGGCGGGCGGATGGCCGCTGTGGCCGTAGTTCTGCACCCGCTCCACCTCATCGCGGGTTTCGCCTTCCAGCAGGCTGATCTGCATCATCTGCAGGCCGCTGGTGCGCAGCAGGTTAAGTACGCCGCGCGCTACCAGCAGCCGGATTTTTTGCAGGGGATTCATTGCGCTTCCTTCTACCGCGGCGCTTACCGTGGCCGCGGCCTTGTTTTTGTCTCGGTTGTTCGGCCAGCTGGTCGTAAGCATTTGGGTCGGCCAGCTGCAGTTTGGCAATCGTGCCTTCCTGGTCGTTCAGGATGTATTCGATTTCGGAGATCACCATCTCCTCGTTGTCTTTATGGATGCGCGCCGCCTGCACCTGCACGCGCAGGCCGGGGAGCCATAAGTCGCCCTGGTCGCCGGCCTGCCGCCAGCTCTGCACGGTTATTTCCGCACGGTCTGCCTTGCCTTCGCGCATAGTGGCTTCGTGCTTGGCGCGCGCCGCCGGGCTCTGGCTTTGGTCTTCCGCTAGAATCAGCAGCGGCCGGTAGCGCTTCACTGTGGCATCGGTAGCGTTGCCTTTGCCGTCGTGCTTGCCGCGCCCTTGCGATTTCACGATGTATTCGCTGTATTGCTCGCTCTCATCCTGCGTGCTCTCCGCGCTCAGGATGTTCTGCCCTTCCACTAGCGCCGTTCCGGCCGGCGTTTGGTCGGGCAGGTCGATAACCAGGCATCCGCTGCCGTTGGTCCACATCATCAGCGCTTTCATACGCAGCAGGCGTTGCAGCGCATCCTGCACCGTTTCGCTGTCTTCCAGCGCGAAGCTGGCAATGGTTTCGTTTGCCGCTTTCTCGCCGCGCGCGCCGATAAACACTTCAATCCCGAACGGCCGGCACAGGTCGGCGGCAATTTGTTTCAGGCTGGCGCTTTTCCATTGCCCACTTTTATGGATGGCCGAGCAGTCGGTCAGGTCGGCAGTTTTATCCCGTCCTTCCACCGAAAACCATGTATCGGTGGCACTGTAGCCCTGCCGCGTGCGGTTCACATAACCGGTCACCACCGCCACCCCGTCAATTTTCACCACGCAGCTGTCGCCAGTTTGAATCGGACGTACCTCCAACTGCCCGGGCCATCGCTCGGTAACCGTTAAACTAAAACTGCCGCTCATCTGCTCGATGCCGCGCTGGATGGATATCTCCGTCCAGCCGCCAAAAATCTGGTTATTGACCCATAACTCACATTTATTCGCCATCGCGTAGCACCTCGACCCGACCCGCTGGCACAAACAGCGGGTGGCGCACATGGTTGCGCGCCACGACGTCTTCATACGCCTCAATGCTGCCGTTGACACGGTATGCCACCAGTAGTGCAGGCAGGTTATCCAGTGTTTCTACCACCGCCAGCTCGCGGATAGTGGGTAGCCTTGCCTGGGCGGTGCGTACCACTTGTGCCTGCACCGCATCCAGCGCGCGGAACAGCCGCCCGCTGGCCTGCTGCATTTCGTTATGCAGTGCGGAGAGGGCTAGGTCGCGATCAGACAGCAATTCGCTTTGGCTGGCGTAATCATGACTACCAATGCCGCGCGCCTGTTCCAACACCAACGTGCGGCGTACTGCATCAGCCAAGCTGGGCGGCATCGGCGGCAAGTCCGTTTGGTTGCGCGGGGAATAGGGCAGTGTCCACTGCGGTCGCGCGCTAATTTGTGGCTCGCGCCCGCGCAGCGTATCCAGCATTGCCCGGTCTCTATCCGGGCGGCTGGTTACCTGGAAAGCCGGCATCTCGGCCAAATTACCCGCACTCTGGCTTTTGTCTGCCTGCCATGAGCTGCCTGTATCCCGCTGGAACGGGGCGGCAATCTTACGGATCAGTCCGGCTACGCGGTAATACAGCTCTATCGGCTTAGCCAACAAACCACGGCCGCCGGAAGTCAGCCTCTCTACCCCCGCCAAACCGCGCTCGAGCGGCGTCAGGTAATATTCAAACCCTTTCATCAGCTCGTCTGCCCGCTGAGCCGCCACGTCCAGCCAACCGTCGATATCGCGCAGCCATTCCGCTTCAAACTTCATCCCTACCTGTGATAGCGCATCATCTACCAAGCCGGATAGCAGGCCGCCGGCGTCTTCCTGCACGTCCGGCTCGTTGTTTTCGCCCGCCTCCACAAACGACAGCCGGAAATCAAACCGCCCGCCCTCAGCACGCGGATAAGTTACCGACTGCTGCCCGTCGTGCTGCACAAACACGCTGCCATACCACGGATGAATCAGCGTGCCGGGTCCTTCGCTTTCCAGCGCATCCACCAGCGCGTCATATTCGGGCTGCGTCAGCACAAAGGCATGCACAGAGAAGCGTCGCACCTCGCGTCCCAAGTCTTCGGCGAACGGCAAATCCCGATACGGATACTGGTGCAGCACATTGCGCCGCCCGAATTGGCCTTCCGTTTCGTCTACCTTAAACGGTACGCCCTTAAACGATGCTTCACGTAACGCCATTACTGCGCTCCTGTATTGGTTCGGCCCACATTCAACTTGGTCTGCGGCGTACCGACTGCCGTGGTGGATACGTTCAGGGTGGCCGGCGCACTCACCATCACCTTAATTTCCCCACCTATTTTCGCCGCCGAGATGCTCTGTGCGGCAGCATCCCCGGATGCTTTCACCGCTTCCGCGGCCTGCTGTGATGTGCCGTCCAGCACCGCCTGGCTACGCTGCCGCTCGGCCTCCATCTGCCGGTTGATTTCCAGTGCCTCGATTGCCTCTTTATTGCCGTGCCATGCCTGAAAACGCGCCACCAATTCGCCGATCACGTTCTCATCGCTATGTTCACGCGCATACTGGGCATCCTCATTCCCAAACCAAGACAGTACCGTTGCTACCGTCTGCCCCACCGCACTATCGAACTTCTGCCCGGTTTCGGTTTGCAGATAGGTTTCGCGGGCTGCCGTGCCGACCGCCCAACCTGCGCTGAATGCGGTTACCGCCGCGGCGGCGATGTTGGCCGCCTGGGCGAATTTACCCAGCGCACCGGCGGCCCCGGCCGCTTCGCCACCCAAACCACCCAAGCCACCCAACCCGGGTAGTGCGCCGCCACCAAAACCGCCACCCGGCATATTCACCACAAATACCGGCTGCACCCCGGCCGCATGCTCCATCGCTTTAGCGGTAGCCAAATTACCGCCGATCCCGAGCAGGCCGCCACCACCACGCAGGCCGCGCGTCAACCTGATAGCCATTCCGCCCAGCAATGCGGCCGATAAGGCACCACCGCCGATTTTCAGCATCGATTCCCCACTCAAACCCAAGCCGCCCTGTTCTTTCGAATCCATCATGAAGCCGACCACGTTGGTGAATGCGTTATCCAACGGCCGCATCACGCCGTCTTCGATTGCTTCATGGAACGCGCCTTTCAGGCGGTTGGCTTGGGTCACGGCATTGTCCATTGCCGTGCCGAGGTCGCGGTCTACTGTGCCGGTAGCGTTGCGTAGCTGGCGGTTGAACTCGTCGATTTTGTCTAATGTGCCGTCATCCATCGCCTTGCGCAGACCGCGCTGGGTGTCTAAGTCCATCTTGCCGAAAGCGGACGTGATGAACTGGTTGCGCTGTGCATCGGTGGTCAGCTTGTCATAGGCCGTTTTCATGTCGCGGATAACGGCCAACGGGTCGCGCCGTGCGCCTTTGGCATCGAAGAAGCTCACGCCAGTGGCTTTTTCCGCCTGCTGAATATATTTACCGTTGGTAAAGATTCGCAGAGTGCTATCCACCAAGGTCGCTAGGCGTTCGGCCTGCGGTTCGGATTGCGACAATGCCTCAGTCAATGCCAAGGTCTGATCCAGCGTAAAGTTGGCATCCTTGGCGCGGCCGCCCACGCGGGCGAAGATATCCGGCAGGTTTTCCAGCTCGGCATTACCCAAGCGCCCGGCCACCACCATCCTATCCAACAGCCCTTCCACCGCCGCCTTGTCGGTAATGTCAATGCCGAACTGCTCACGCGCCACACCCAGTGCCTTACCCAGTTGGTCGGCATTGGTTTTGGCTACCTGTAATGTTTTGGATACCGGCTCGGCCGCACCGCGGATGGCGGTGATGTCCAACCCTGCAGCCTGCAGGCTTTCTGCCAACTCTTTCTGGTCGGTGAGTAGTGTGCCGTAGCGTTTTTGATTGTCGTAGGCTTCGCTGCGCCACGATTCCATTTCCGCGCGGCTGGCGCCGAGGTTTACCTGTAGGCGGCGCATATCGCGCTCGAATTGAGCGGTATCTACCGCCAGCTTGATACCGCCCACGGTAACGCCGATACCGGCCAATATCCCTTTCAGGCTGCCCAGTGTGCCCTTCACCCGCTCGAATTCGCCGCGGATGCCGGCAGAGAAGCGGCGCGTGCCTGCAGCGGCTGTATTCATGCCGCGCAGGTAGCCTTGCGCATCCGCGCCGATGACTACTTTCAACTCTTCCCTGCTCATTTATCTTTCCCGGTTAAGATTTCGATATAAAACTGGAAGCGGGCTACCGGCAGGTTCAAAATATCCTGCTCGCGCCAGCCGGTCTTCATGGCGATGAGGAACACGCAGCGCCAGAAGTTTTTCGGCCGCCCGCTTATTCTTCCCCCTCGTCGCCCTCCTCCAGCTGGGTAAGGGCATCAGAGAGCCGTGCCACATCGACCGGTTTCAACTCTTTCATCATGCCCATCGTCACTTCGCCGTCGAATCCTTCCAGCTTTTCGATCAGGCGCGAAATCAGCGCCACCTTGAAGGCATACTGCCGATACACCGGCGCGTTCACTTCCGCGGCGATATAGTCCGCCACCGTCGGTTCGCGCAGCACCACATCCTTCAGCCGCTGCTCGTTGACTTTGAATCCAAGTTTTAAGGTTACAAGTTGGGTACGCATAAGAATCTCCTGTGTTGTCATAAAGGGAAATACATCAATGGCAGGCTACATTTTCAGGTAGCCTGCCATGACAAAACAGGGGCATTTTGGGCAAAAGAAAACGCCCCCGCAGGGCGTTATGCACAGGATAGATAAACGTTAATGAGCCGCTCGGTTTCGGATAGAAAAATATCCTTGGTTATCCACATCAATAGAAATAGAACCGCGGTCGATGACGGCCATTGGCGCTTGCGGAATATATGGGTAGAGCCCGGCCCGCTCCATCAACAAGCCGGGTACATCTTCGTTTGAAGCGACTAGCTTACCCACTATCCCATTAAAAATTTCGACACATCGCCCGTCAGGTGCCCACCCAGCAGAATTCCCGTCGGTAGAGTATTCCATACAATGCCCGGATAAAACGCGCACATCTTGCTGATTATCCCCAACCGCCTCCAACATATTGCTCTCGTCCATTCCTATAATTTGCCAGCGGCGGCGTTTAAACCCATCCCCGCTTTTATCAACCGTAGGCTTATTGACTGGCAATCCAACAGTCAGCTCATCCGAGTTAAGTTTATCAGTGGTGAATTCAAACGCTGTTTCCGGCGGCCTGATCTCGGATGAAGCGTGAGAAGCCACAGCGGGCTGCTCAACTGCCGATGTGTCTTGCCCGCCGCAGGCAGACAGGAAAACAGCGAGCATTAAAACAGAATAAGTCTTCAGCATAATTGCTCCATAAATAACGAAAAGCGAAGTCATTATACCCGTGCACAATAAAGCCGCCCACGCGGGGCGGCTGCTTGCTTCACACACAACACACACAGGAGGGAAATCTATACGCGCTCGGCTTCCTGCCCGCCGATGGTTACGTCCACTTCGTGGCCGGAAAGCTCTACCGCATCCACCACCGAAGCATTGCGGATCAGGTAACGCTGGCCGCTGTCGGTTTCGAAGGTGGCGGTAAAATTGCGCCAACGCTGCACGGCGGTGATGTCCAAATCGCCGGTGTGTACGATTTTGGCTTTAATTTCGGCAGCCTGCAATTCTTTTGTGGCCGCGCCCACTACCCCGGTGACCGCGGTCACCATCTCGGCCACCGGGCCGCCCGGTTTCAGGGTGGCGCCTTCTTTCGATTGTAGGCGCTGGCCGTTCACGCGCACATAGCATAATCCGGTTACATTACTCATAACTTATTCCTTATAAACGATATTGCACAACCGCAGCGAAGGTGCGGAACTGGTTCACCAAATTCGGCGGCAGCACTGCGTTCACACGGTCCGGGTCGGTTTTGCTGCGCAATACCAGTCGGTTTTTCTTGCTGGTATCCACATCTTCCACGATACCCATTTCTTCCAAATCACGCTCCAGCGCGGTGATTTCGTCGCTGATCATCTGCGGGGTTACAAATTTCTGCCCCGGTCCGATATTGGTGCCGTCGTTCACCAACTTGTGGCGCGGGAAGCGCAGGGCGATGCGGGCGCGCACCTGATAACGGTAGTAATCCACCGTCCACTTCGCTTCCAAACTGCTCAGGCTGGTATCGTCCAAGCCCAGCGCATTCTGCTGGTAGTAGGTAACCACCCGCTCTAAATACACTTCGCCGGCCGCGTTTACCGTGGTGGTGGAAATACCGTCTCGCACCAGCAAGGTGCGCTCGCCGTAATTGAAACGGTCTTGCAGGCGCGGTGCACGCACCCCGGGCACCTTCACCGCCTTCAGCGGCAGGGCCGGGTCTTGGTTGCCGTAGTATTGGCAGGTCAGTCCGAAGCAGGTGGCGCGTACCGGCGCCCAAGTCGGGCAGCCTTTCAAGCCCCAGCCGCTGCCGTGCGCACTGTTGCGCTTGTTGCCGAAGGTAGTCAGCTCGGCATGGGTGCCGTTTAACGCGTTGAACACATGGCCTGTCTTCATGTTCATACCGCCCCAGCGCCCATTCATGTCGGCTTCAATTTTGGCAAGGTTGTTCTGGTCGGTATAAGGGCTGATGATGGTATAGAACCATTGCTCGTCCACCGCCGCCAGCGCGGCGGCCACATCCGGCGCGCCGCTGCCGCCGGCCAACGCCCCCACGCCGTTGCTGCCCCCGGAAATAGTGACGGTGATGCCGCGCGGCAGGCGGTCGTCGTCGAAATACTGCCACGCCACTTCCATGCCGTTGCCGGTTTCGCCTTTATTGCGCGCCGTCAGCGTAACCACTTTGTCTTCCACCGCGCTGCTGACGGGCAGGTCGGTACGGGCGGCCAGCACTGTATTGATTTTTTTTGCGATGGCGGCGGCATCCTCGCCACTGGCCACCACCACCTGCACCTGCTCGCCGGCGATATACAGGTTCAATACCCGGCTTTCAATCGCCTGGCCGGCCACGGTAATGGTGGCGCTGGCGGCCACGCCAGTATCTTCGAGCGCGATGGCGGACACATCCAAAAAGCCAACTTCATCAAACACAGCCTGCATACCCAACGCCATGCGGTGCAGCATTGAACCGCGTCCGAACTGTACCTCCGCATCCTGTGCGCTGGTGATGCGGCGTGGCGTGAGCAGCGGGGTGGTGCCGCTATCCAGTTTTTGCCCCATCAATAACACTTTACGCTCTACTGCCACGGGCCCTTCCAATGCACGGGAGGGATCGATTTCCAAGAAGATCCCGCCAAGCGGGGTATCGGAAGGAATCGTATCAAATACAATATTATCAGCCATTTTTATTTGCCTTTCGCTTTCGCTTCAGTTACCTCAATCAAATCCCCGTCGGACAGACGGCGGCGGTAATAGGCCGTTAGAGGCAACAATTGGCCTTCCGCGTCCACATAGCCCATACCGTCTTCCAGCCGAACCAACAGCCCGTCTTTCGGTTTTAAATATTTCTGTTCCATCACTTCAGCTCCACATTTGTTTTCACATCTGGCTGGCTGGTTGATTCGTCGCCATCCAACCACTTATGATGCTCGACCGCGCTTTCGTGCGGCTCAATATCAATTTTCACATCCACGCCGGAGAGCCGGCTGATGGCCTGCTCAACCTGCGGCGGATACATCGCTTCCGGCACATCGCCGCCGCCGAAATCCCAATCCAGGCAAGCTTCGTTCAACGGTCCGTAATCCGCCCGCAACAGAAACCAACCGAACGGCGGTTTGCTCTGCGCCGAAAACTGCACCTCGCGCGCCTCGATATGCGGCAGCCCGCCGGTGTTGCGTAGATAAGCGCGTAGCCGGGCATACAAGGCGATTTCTGCTTTCTCGATTACCGCACCCAATGCCGCCTGCTCTTCCACATCGCCCGGACGTCCCGGCACTTCCAGCTGGCCGGTAATCAGCAGCCGCAGCTTGCTGCGCCAGTCGCCATCGTTCTCAATCCGCTCCAACAGCACCGTGATCACCCCGTTTTGCAGCTCGTCGCGGCGTAAGGATTCGTGGTCAATCAGCGAGCCGCGCACGATTATGCCCGGCAGCGCTTCGGCAATCCCGCTTTTCAAGCGGTCGATTTCGGCCTGAAAAATATTCATCCCAATACCTCCCGCACACCGCGCCGTACTTCATCACGGATAATTTGCACCATCCGCGGCGCCGCATCCTCAAAAGCCGGCTGCCAAAACGGATGGGCCTTGGTGCCGTGGCGCTGGATATGCTTTTGCAGCCTGAAAACCGCCCGTTCCGGCTCCGCCGCCCGACGGGTTCTCAGCCAAGCCAGCAGCGGCGCAGGTGCCGGGCGGTAACCGGCGCGGGTGCCTTTCTCCAGATGGATAGCGTAATCGGTACCTGGCAGCACTTCCCGCTCCAGCGTGCCGGTTTTCTCAACCGTGATTGCCTGAATCAGCGTGGAAAGTGCGAGGCTGTCGTTTTGTCGAAGCTTCTGCCTGGCAGTCTGCACCATCTGCAGTCCGGCTGCATCCAACCCGCGTTGCAGGTGGCGCTCCATCGCTGCCGGCGCTTGCTGCAGTGCGGCCAGCACATGGGCGTCGTTAATGCGGTAATGCATCCTCATCACAGCACCCGCCGTTCGAATTCCGCCAACAGTTCCTGATACAGGTAGGCCGGCGTGCCATTCTTCGGCACACTGCCGATACCTTCGCGCAGCTGGTAGGAGGTAGTGGCATTACGCATGGCCAGATCGCGCATGGCTTCGGCTTGCGCGCGCAGATGCAGCAAATCCAGTAGTTCCGAATCCAGTGTGCAGGCGGTATCGGTTAATACATGGTCGGCACAATATTCCAGCTCGCAGCGGTTGCCTAATATCTGAATTTGCCGGGCACTCGGTGCCGGTTGTGCCTGCAGCAACCGTCCTTGGGCGCCGGGTAGTACCCGCCATTCCGGCAGCCTCCCCGGGTAGTCGTCCGCCCAGATTGCAGTGTGGGCCTTGTAACTGCGCCCCCACCAGCAGGCAAACACCGAGTTCAGGTCTTCAGGGCAGGGATACAACGCCTGCCACGCCGCCAACTCCAACACCTCCACCTTGTGCAACGGCCGCACCGCATTCAATGCGGCCAGCGCGGTACGCAGTAGGCGGGGATAATCCTCGTCCTTAAACATACGCTTGCTGTCCAGCATGGAGCTGGTCAGCCGTTCCGCGGCGGCGGTGAGTGTAGTCATTCGGCAACCTGTTCTTGTTTGGCATCCTGTTCGGGATGTTCACTATCTTTTTCAGCATCCTGCTTAGGCGCCTCTTCAACGGCCGGCGGCTGGTTGGGCTGCTGCAAACCACCGTCCTGCTGCTGGCTCGATTCATCCAGCAGGCGTGCTGCAATCGCGCCCAACACGCCTTTGCGCTGGGCACCGGTCTGTTCCAAATCGCCGAGCCGGGTCAGATCCTCGATGCTTAAGCCGGGTATAGCATCCACCACCTGCGCCACATTGCCTTTCAACAGTTCCACCAAGGGGTCGGCAGGCTGCGAGGGTGGGGCGGGGTCGGCTTCCGGTTGTGGTAGTAAGGCTGCGTCCACCAGGCGGGTATGCCCCGGCGGGATCATTACCGCACCCACAAAAACAGCGTGCGGCTGGTCGTTGTAATAGGGAAGTTGTTTCATGCTTCATCCTTATACCCGCCCCGGTATGGGGCGGGCCTTGGGTTTTAAATCGCGTCGCGGCTGGTTTTGCTGTATACCACCACCGAAATGCTGCGGTGGCGTACCGGCTTCGGCGTGTGGATGGCGTTGTACTCTTCGCCATAGGCCACTTTCTTGCCCAGCGGCTGGCCTTGCGCATTGGTGATCTCGAACAGATCGCCGGTGCTGAACGGCTTGGCCACCGTGTAGCTGGTATTGCCGCGCACGCCCATAATGATGCGGCCGTCGCCCATATCGGTATGCGGCGCATTGGTCGAGTAGGCGGGAATGTCCTTAATCTTCATCAGATCGCCGCCGCCGGTGGTATCAGAGCCGTTGCGTTTCAAACTCACTACAAACTGCTCGGCATTGCTGATGGTGTCGTTCAACACCGGGCTCATCAGCAGGTAGTCCACATGTTCGTAACGCTGGCCGCTCATGTTTGCCTTGGCCGCACCCACTTCGCGCAGCAGGCCGTTCAGGTGTTTCTCCAGCGTGTTACCACTGGCCACATCCAAGTTGAACAGCACGATGTTGGTGGCTTGGCTGTAGGAGATTTTCACGCCGGTAGCGCCTGCCTTAGGTGCACCCAGTTGGTTCACCAGCTGGAAAATACCCTGGTTCAAGTCCACGATGCGGAAGTAGTCGCCGGCAGGTTGGGCATTGGTACCGTCGTAGGGTTTCGCTACGGTGGCGCCAATCTTGATGGTGATCGGATTTTCCGCTGCGCCCACGGCCGCGCCCTGCAGGGTCAGGCTCTGATGTGGGCGCACCACCGGGAATTTCGCGGTTTTGAAAATACCGCTGGTGGCGTTCGGCGTAACCGCCTCATCGGTAATCGCAATCGCGGCGTAGCTGTCACTGGCGCGCTGGATTTCGTTGATCAGGCGGCGGGCCACCAGCTCACGCAGAATGCGGGCATTGGTTTCGATGTTGCGACCCAGTGCGTCCCAGTTGATAACGGATGCGCGGGTGAAATGCACCACCTCGTTAGTTACCGACAGCGCCAGTTTCATTTGGTTGATGTAGGCCAAATCCATTTTTTGGCTCACGCCGGCAAAGGGGATCGGCTGGCCTTCAAACACCATGCCGTCGTTGTACACCGGCGCCAAATCGCGCTCCTCGAAAGGGATTTGCGTGGTCTGCTGGGCGCTGAAATCGGTCAGCGTCTGCACCAGCTGCAGCACGTTCAGGTCATGCAGCGACTGGCGGATTACCTCGCGCTGCACACCGTATGGCAGCTGGCTGCGGTTCATATCCATTTCGCCGCCGGCCAGCAGTTTGCGCTCGGCATTCAGCTCGCGGGCAAAGATGCGGTCGAATTCGGACAGCACCTTCTGGGCAAACGGGCTGTCTTGGTCGGTGAAATTCAGGCTGCCTGAAAGCGTGGACTGCTTCAGCTTGTCCTGATAAATCTGGCTCAATTGTTTTGCCCCTTCGTCCGGCACAGTAATGTGCGGCGAGCCGGCCACGTTGTAGCCCATTGCGGCCAGCGCGGAAGTCGCTGCCATGCGGTTGCCCATATTGATTTGGTGCTGCGCCAGCTGCTTCACCTGTGCTTCGGTGGCATGGTCGGACAGCAGCGCTTTTGCGCCTTCGGCCAATTCTTTTTTCAGCTCGTCAGACAGGCCTTCGGCCTTGCTGATTTCTTCCGCCAGCAGTTTTTCGTTGGCTTCGCGTGCCTGTGCCTGCCGCGCTTTAGCCTGCTCAGCTTCCGCCAGCTTTTTCGCCACCAGCGCCTCCAGTTCGTCTTCACTCAAGGTTTTCGCCGGAGCGGCGGCCTGTGCCGGAGCAGCAGTCGGAGCGGCGGGAGTGGCAGCCGCGGCCGGGGCGGCTGCTTTTTTGCCCTCGTCTTCGGCGGCAGCCAGGGTTTTCGCCATGCCTTCCAGTTCGGCAATCACTGCTGCGGCCTTTTCCTCGCCGGTATTTTCGTCCACCGCCGCCTCGGCCAGTTTTTTCACTTGTGCCTGTACGTTGGCGGAATAGCCGGATTCGGCCAGTTTTTTCAAAAATTCTTCTAATTTATCCATGTTCGCTCTCGCTTTTTTCATCAAATCGTCGGCCAGCTCGGCCAGAATTAGGGTATCGCCGCCGGATTCGCACGACAGCGTGATCGGATCTAGGCGCTTAATGACAGGCCGTACCGTCAATCCA
Source organism: Eikenella sp. NML070372 (assembly GCF_001648415.1). Classification (NCBI taxonomy): domain Bacteria; kingdom Pseudomonadati; phylum Pseudomonadota; class Betaproteobacteria; order Neisseriales; family Neisseriaceae; genus Eikenella; species Eikenella sp. NML070372. The sequence goes on from NZ_LXSN01000005.1 coordinate 57,802, forward strand.
GCACCCAGTAAAGTCGGGCCGTGAAACGCACCGCCCTCGTTATCTTGCCAGTTATCCGCAAATTCGGCGGAAAGATAGGTGAAACCACGCTCCCGCACCGCCTTCAGGCCGTAATCGGTCCATTCGGCCAGTGCCCGCAGGCGCGTGCCCTCCACCCTCAACTTTAGGATTTTGGCGGCAGCACCGTCGCCCGGTTTATGATTCACATCGATGTAAATCTCCTGCCCCACCACCTGATCGTCGAAGTTCTTCACCATGCTCAACAGCATCGGCGAAGTAATTTCAAAGAGCCCGTAGCGCGGGTCGGTGAACGAGCCGGTGCGGGTAATCGTAACCCATGAGGTCTGTTTGCCAGACAGCGGCGGCGTGGCCGCTGCAGACAACACACGGCGGCATCTCGGTTTCTCTCCGGATAAGCGGTAAATTCGCGGTTTCATTGAAACTCCCTCTGACAATAATGGCAGGTTAGGCTGTTTGCGCATGACAAAACAGGGGTATTTTTGGCAAAAGAAAAGCGCCCCAAAGGGCGCTAAAAGGAGATGTCGGAATAACCGGAACTAGGAGATTTTAAACTGTACCTACCAGGGCTAAGGCTTCCTGCTCACTCAGGTTGTGTACGTCAAGATTGGCTTGTATATAGCACTCGTCCCACCAGTAACCGGATTCGCTGTAATCCCACTGCCGGGTATGCCGATTGAAGAAGGCGCATTCGTAAACATTGCCGTCTTCATCCTCATCACCACGAATAATGATGTCTGGGTTACCGTCTACTTTCCAATATTGATGTTTCATCGTATCCCTGCTTTCGTTTGAATCGTACTGATGCCGGGCGGGGTCGGGATTTGCCTGCTTAATTCTACCATCTGACGCTGCAATTCGGCACGTCTTTCCGTGCTGGTGGAGATTTCCCGCGCCTCTTCGTAGAGTTTGTGCAACTCGTTATTCTTCAAATTGAAGCTCTGCTCGGTATGGAATTGCAGCTCGAATACCTGTCCATTTTTGATTATGGTCGTATTGATGCCTTTATACACTGCATTTTTACGCCAAGTATTCGACACCTTGTTGGTTTGGTAACCGCTGGCTGCCAGTTGCTCCTGCAACTGCCAATACTGGCTGACAAAACTCTCACTGTCCAACAACACCGTATATCTCAACACATCCGTGATATTAGCGGCGGCACGGGCCGGTGTTACATCACGCCTCCATGTTTTGCTTTCAATCTTGCGAATTAGGGATTCGCGGCCTTTGAAACGGTAATCCAACCCAGCCATACGTGCTTGCACGGCGGCAGCCATCCGTTGTAAGTCGCCCGTTATCACCGGCTCGATGGCGGCGGCCCGTTCCAACAACCCATCTGCTTCCGCAGCGATCTCGGTTTGTACTTTTTCCACCGTAGGGTTCAGGCTGCCGATTTCGTCCCGATACACCGCTTCGGTGTAACTGAAGGTATTCGGATGTGCCGGCCACGGGCATTCGTCCACCGGATACACGCCCTGACCCAGCCCGTATAAATCTGCTGCCGCATGCTCGTCGCAAATATCCACCCGCGGATGGCGCGGTGAAAGCATGAATCGCAGCCCAACCACATTCTCGTCCGCCCGCGCCAGCTGCTTGTAGCGCTCGCCGTGCGCGCGGTTGATTTCGGTGCGCAGCACGCGACGGAATTTCATGGCCGCATTGCCCGGATTGGCCAGCAATCCAGCTTCTAGGCGCCTAGCCACCGCACCCGCTCCGGCCTCATCCAGCGCCTGCTTCAATTCCGGTGTGATATTCAGGGTGCGCTGCAGGGCGTGTTCGGCATCCCAGCCGCGCTGCACTGCCACATCCACAACACTTTTCAGGTCGCGTGCGGCACCGGCATGGATACGCCACAGTCGCGCCGACAAGTTCAGCCCGTCCTTCTGCGGCGTATCCAGCAGGTGCCGCACCAGTAGCCGTTCTGCTTCCGGCTCACGCCGGCGGCCGCGCCAGCCCAATGCTGCTGCCGCCGCTGCGGCCAGCATGCCATCGTGCAGCAGTCTATTCTGTACCTGTTCCAGCTGCTTCAGCTCGCTATCCAGCAGGCGGTGGATTTCCGCCAATTCGGCAATGCCGATGTGCTCGTAATCGGCCACCTGCTGCCGGATGCGTTTCCCGGCGGCACGGTAGGCTGCCTGGCTGGACTGCTCCATCGCTGCCACCAGCGCCCAGGTTTCGGACAAATCAGGACGTGAATGCGGTGCGCGCGGAATATCATCCATGATTGCCCACGCTCGTCATACTCTCTCCCTTCGGTGCGTTGCCTGGCGTTACCTTCACGCTCGGCATATGTGCATCCTCTGGGTAAGGGTCGTAGTTCTTTTCATCGTTCTCACGCCGCTGTTCCACATCGGCCGGGTTGTAGCCCAGCTCCTCCCAAATCATCGACTGCGGCAATTGCAGTGCTTTCAGTTTCAGCGCCCGGTCGGTGGTCTGGTTCAGTGTTTCGGTGCGACGTTCGGCAAATGACACTCTGAAATTTTCCGTATCGGCGGGAATACCCTGCAGCAGTAAGTGCAACCGGAAGCCCTGCTGGTACACCATTGCCAGCACGTCCTGAATCTGATCCACTTCGTCGTAGTAGTCGCGCTTCAAGTCTTCCAAGATGTCGCGTGCCAGCCCGTCGGTATAGCCCGCCAGCCCTTTCGGCAAAGGGCTGCCTGAAAAAAAGCTGTCCAGCAAATACACCACATCGGCGATTTCCCCCATCGTGGCGTCGCCTTGTACCGCCTGCACCCCGCCCTTTTTGTTGCTGTAGAAGTCGGTGGTAATCTGGTCTTTGTTCGCCTCAGTATGCTGGCGGTACTCTTCCAAATCCTCCGCGCTCGCCCCTTCTAACACATGCGACAGGCGCATCGGGCTGCGGTGGTGGCGGCGGATCACTAAGTCGGTGTCCGTCAGCCGCAGTTTGCGCCAAATCTCGCGGCTGGCATCCAAAAACGGCCGGCCGAGAGAAGAAAGGTCGTCGAAGTTGTCCGGGTCTTGCCGCGCCAGTGTCAGCTGCCACAGCCCGAACACTGCTATGTCTTGACCATGTTGGAAATCGTATTGCGCATAAGCCGCCGCCACATCCTTGAAGCGGCCGTCGTTGCCCACTATTGGGCGGATGGTTTCCGCCGGCATGCGCACCGCTGCCACCACCTGCCCTTTATTATCCAGCACCCACTGCATCGGCAGGTTACCTTCCATCACCAGCCCGCGCGCATCCGATTTCAGTTTCTGTGCATTGTCCAGTTGCAGACGGCGTACGAATTCGCGCCATGCCTGCTGTACCCGCGCACTCGGGTCGGCCTGCAGCAGCACCAATCCGCCGCGGGTCACGTCGCGCGCCACCCGGTTATGGATGCGCTTTACCCGCCCGTCTTCGCGATCCATACGCCGGATATCCAACACCACTGAGCGGTAGTCGTAGTCGATAGTTTCCCAGCTGTATTCCAGCCGCTGCTGCCGCTCCGGCGTTGTCCGCACCCCGATTTCGCTGGTTATGCCGTGCGCTTCCTCACCGGTCAGCATGGCATCGGATTGGCTACGCCCGAAACGGCGCAGCAGCCTATTGATGATCCCCATTTTCGATTCGCTCCACTTTAACGATTGACCGCCAGCCTTCGATCAGTCCCGCCTCATATAACCGACGAACCATGTCGTCGTCCTCACCGAAGGCGGCAATCCATTCCGCCCGCTTACGGGCCACTTCGATTTTTTCCTGCTCAGAAAGAGGGCGGGGTGGCGGTCGGTTCAGTTTCATAATTGCCCCAGTAGTTGCTCTTGGCTGATGCGCCGCGTCAGTACCACGCCCGGCTGGTAAGCCTCAATACCGGCGGTAACCATTGCATATACCGCCGCACAGGCCGCATCAAACAAGTCGTCGCCGATTTTCGGGTTCGCCATCTTGTAGGTGTTGTAGGCAGCGTTTTTCGCCGGCGCCGATTTCACATTACCCAGTTGTCTGATAAACAGTGCAAAATCGCTGCTGTCGGCACCGATTTCATCCAATCTGCTCGGCCCCCAACTGGTATTTGCCGCGTTTTTTGTCCGTAGTGCGTCACTACCGTCGTCCACATACGGGATGGCGGCCTGCCCGTTATGAAAGGCGGTGCGCAGCAAGCTGGCCATATTGTGCTTGGTCATGCCCTCGAAACGGATCGGGGCAAATGGCCAGTGCATCCATGTCGAAGCAGTCGATTGCCCATCACCGATACTGCGTCGGTCTATATCGGTCAGACCGCGAGCAAACAGCATATCGTTCAGGTTGGTCAGCATACCCAAGCCATAGGCATCGCCCATCGCGTAATCCGGGCGGAAATACTCCCAAAAGCCGAACAGGTCACGCTGCACCACCGCATCATCAGTACCCGCCGGCCACGTTTTCACAAACGGGAAGGTAGCGAAATTCCCCACCTGCTCGCACACCACCAAGGCAGACTTGGATGCATGTGCGCTCTCGCCGTGGCCAGAATGGTCATAACCGAAACTGAGCAAACCTTTTTTGCGGTAGCGGCCGCCGGGCAGCGGGCAGGCTGCCTGCAAACCAGCCGACAAGCCCACCGCCATCGCCCGGCGGATGTATTTTTCCCAAATATGGTTCTGCGCCGAAGCGTTGATGCACAAGAACTGCCGTATCCACTCTGAATCCGGTAACTGTTCCTTCATCTCATCCACAAACGCCTGATTCAAAATCCCCAGTTCGATACCGAGATACACGTCTACCGGCGGCAATACATGGTAGCCGCCGGTATCAATCAACTGGGTCAGCACGTCCGCCCCTTTGTACACGCCGGTGATACGGATCTGCGGGTCGAAACTCACCGAACTATCCACCCCAAGGCGCCGAGCCGAACCCAGCATCGGCAGGAAGCGGGAAAATAGCCGGTCGGCCGGCATGTCGTCGATTTCTTCCAGCGAACCGATACTCAGGCCGTCACCGTCAATTTGGCTCATGATGCCGTAGCAGACGGCCTTACTGCCGTTGTGGAACTGGTAACGGGTATCGGCAATCTGTCGCCGCCCGGATTTATAGCCGATCCAACCACTCAAAATCGGGCTGCGTCGGATGGCATCGATGTGATACATCAGGTTGGTTTGGCTCTGCTGTAGGCGCGGCGCCACAATCCCTTCTTCTTGGAAAGGGGTAGTGGCCAAATATTCCAGGCAGTACATTTCTTTCACTGCAGTTTTACCGGTGCGGCGGCAGGAAAAATCCACCGTATTGCGGTGGTCGTCCATCTCCTGCATCTTCAACACCTGCATCGGGTCGAGACCGACGTTGTGCACATGCTTGTGCCACAGGGCATGCGGCTTGATGCCGGTAACCGGGTCGGGTCGGGCATAGCGCATGATTTCCTGCTCGGCGCTATGCTGTATTTGGATGCGTTGGGCGGCGGTCGTCATGCAGCCTCCGTCTGTGGAGCCAACTGCGCCAAATAGGCTGCCCATTCCTCATAGCAGTCGCGGCACACGTCCAAATATTGCAACTGCTCGTGCCCGTCCAATTTGGCGCCGCAGTCGGCACAGTATTCCGACGGCAACATCAATCCACCTTTAACCCGAAAAAACATACATAAAATACCGCGGCGAATACCAACCAACCGCAATGCGGTACCCGTTCTTTCGCCGATAGATAGGCTAAATACACGATTGCCACCTTGCTACCCAGAAACAGGGCGCTGATTGCAAACTCTTTCATGATTTATCCCCGTTCTGCTGCCGGTATTCAATCAACACCGGATCTTGTTGTAGCCGTTGGTTGGCGCGTTGTGCCAGTACCGATAAATCTTCCAGTGCTTTGGCACTGCGCTCGGAGAATTCCAAAAGCGACTGCTGGGTGGCGGCATCCTGTTTCAGGTGGCCTAATGCCTGCTCTTCCTGCTCGATGACTTTCGGTGTCATACCCATATCGGCCAGCGACAGACCGTTTTTGCTCAAGAAATCCTGCAGGCTGCGAATCAGCGGATGGGCGTGGACTTCGTAAATCACCTTCATCTCGCCGCTGGCCCGGTCGAGGTATTCGCCGATCACTACATTGCCTTCCTGATCCACCTTCCATGCCGGTGCGCGCAAAACCACCCCGTCCGCCACAATCGTCTGCAGTATCTGCTGGACGATGGCGGTGATGGCCGCCTGCATATCGGCATAAATCTCGGTCAAATACCGTGGGTCGCGCTGCTCGAACGCGGCGTGGTGCAGCATAAACAGCTGCGTCTGCTTTACACAGGCCGGCTGGCTGCGGCAGTACTCGCGATCCACGGTGCAGGTGCGGCAGGCCGGGTAGCCGTCCGGCTTGGCCGGGAAATAGGTGGCGGTGCGGGCATTCATGCCGTGCTTGAGCGCATTGAAGCGGGTCCTTCGTGTTTCCTCCGGCGTCGGGTGGCCTTCCAGATTCTTACGCACCGCCGCCTTGCCTTCCGGCGTCTTCGGACCGGTGGCATTTGCCCAGCCCTTCATCAGATTGCGGTGCCAGGCCGCCTGGGCACAGGTCTCCCCGCATTTCGGGCAGGCTGCCTGATAGGCAAACGGGTGCCACTCGCATTCAGGTGCATCCCGCACCGTCTGCGGGGCGCACTCGAAGGTGTGCTTGCAGGCGGCGCAGCGGAAAACAACGGTATCGAGGGATTGGGAAGAATGGTCGGTCATACGGGCATTAAACGACCAAAGACAAGAACAAAACAGGGGTATTTTTGGCACAGGATAGGCAGTAAAATCCACCCTACACAGGAAGGGAAATCATGAAACGAGCAATCATCTATGTGCGGGTCAGTACCACCCGCCAAGCCGACGAGGGCATTTCAATCGATGCCCAGACAGATCAATGCAAAAAGAAAGCCCAAGAGCTCGGTGCCAGCGTGCTGCAGATATTCCGCGATGAGGGTATTACCGGTACTTCGGCGGTGAAGAGGCAGGCATTTCAACGCGCGATTCATTATTGTGCGGTAAACGATGTGGACTACTTCATCGTCTGGTCCACCTCCCGTTTCGCCCGTAATAAGTTGGATGCCGCCCGCTACAAACTGCTGCTGCGTGAGAGCGGTACCCGCCTGGTATATGCATCGATGAATATCGATAGCGACACCGACGAGGGCTGGTTCACCGATTCGATTATGGAGATTATGGATGAGCAGGTATCGCGCCAAATCAGTCGCGACACCCGCCGCGCCATGTTGAAAAATGCGGAAGAAGGCTGGTTTAACGGCGGGCGTGCACCGTTCGGCTATCAAATAACCAGCCAGGGCAAACGCCGTAAACTGGTGCCGAACGATGCCGAAAAACCACTGGTGCAGGAAGCCTTCCGCCGTTTTGCGGCGGGGGAGGGCGCCATTGCCATCGCCCGCAGCTTTACTGGGCGCGGCTATACCCGGCGCGGGGCCGAATGGCAGGCCGCCAGTCTGTCGCATATGCTGAAAAACCGTGTCTACATCGGTCAGACCGTGTATAACAAACGCAGCGGCAACAAACCCAATCCGCCGGAAGAGTGGATTATTCGGCAAACCCACGAGCCGTTGGTTTCGGAAAAAGATTTCGAAGCCGTACAAAAACGCTACCGGCCGGATTATAAGCAAACCGGCAGCCCTTCCAGCCGTTTCCTATTCACCGGTTTGCTGCGGTGCGGTCACTGCGGCAAGGCCATGAGCATTGAAACTGCTACCAGTAAAACCAAACGTCGCTACAATTACTACAACTGCAGCGGCTTCAAGAAAGGTTGCAATTGCATATCGCGCCGCATATCGGCCGAAAAGCTGGATGACTACCTGCTAAATATTGTGGTCGACAAACTGCTTACCCAAGAAGTGGTCAGCGATTTTATCGGTGAGGCTTATCGGAAATACGTCGAAAAACGTACCAATAATGCCGAGCAGCGCAAACTACTGCAGCAAGAACTCACCGAACTGCGCCGCCGCCGCAATACCCTATTCGAACTGGTGGAATCAGGGCTGTCCGGTTCAGACAGCCGCTCTCTACTTGAGCGCGTGGCCGGTTATGATGAACGGGAACAAACCCTGCTCATCGAACTCGACAAGCTGGCGGGCGCGCCCGATGTTGATGCAATCCCGGAGATTGATGTCGACAGCGCATTACGCACACTGAAAACTATCCTCCTGAATACTGCAAATGAAAAAAAGCTCCGCATTTTATTGCAGAGCTTTATCAGGAAAATTGATATAAATCCCACTGAAGTGGTTATACACTACAACCCGGAACGAATTATCAATGATTCCATAGGGGTTCATAGTACGGAAAGCTGGCACGCCCAGGGGGAATCGAACCCCCGTTACCGCCGTGAAAGGGCGATGTCCTAACCGCTAGACGATGGGCGCGGATAAATTATGGCGCACCCGGAGCGATTCGAACGCCCGACCCTCTGGTTCGTAGCCAGATACTCTATCCAACTGAGCTACGGGTGCGCTGTGAAGTTTTGAATTGTATTTAGGATTAATTTCCAAGTCAAGCTATTTCGCCGAAAATATTCCCTATTCATGCACAATATTGTCTAGCTGTTTCATTCATCAGTAAAAATAAATGTTATATAAACCCTTTTTATCAACTACTTTTAAACTGTACAGCTTGGTTTCCAGGTAGCTTTCCCTAGCTTGCAGACTACCTATAACTTGGCAAATCCAACCAAACCCGCTATAACCCAGCTTCATCACCATCTACCCAATTCTGCTCCTCATGACCGAAACTTCTTCCCTCTGGCTGGCCAAACAGCTTATTGCCCGGGCCTCCATAACCCCGGATGACCACGGCTGTCAAGAGATAATTGCCGAACGTTTACGCGCCATTGGTTTTTCTATTGAACACATGCCCTTTGGCCGCACACAAAACTTATGGGCGCGGCGCGGCAGCGGTACGCCGCTATTGTGCTTTGCTGGCCATACTGACGTTGTTTCGCCCGGCTCCGCTGGAGCATGGGCATCTCCGCCGTTCCGGCCCACCGAACGCAACGGCAAACTCTACGGGCGCGGCTCGGCCGATATGAAAACCAGCATTGCCTGTTTCATCACCGCCTGCGAGCGCTTTATTGCACAGCATCCACAATTTTCAGGTAGTCTCTCCCTGCTGATTACTTCGGACGAAGAGGGTGACGGCAAAGAAGGCACCGTGCGCGTGGTTGAAACCCTGCACCAACGTGGTGAGCATATCGACTACTGCATCATCGGTGAGCCTACCGCGGAACACATCTTGGGCGATACCATCAAAAATGGCCGACGCGGCTCGCTTTCAGGTAGCCTCACCATCCACGGCAAACAAGGACACATCGCCTACCCCCACCTCGCCGCCAATCCCATTCATCTGGCCGCTCCCGCCCTGGCCGAGCTCACTGCCGAGCATTGGGACAACGGAAACGCCTACTTCCCACCCACCGGCTTCCAAATTTCCAATATCCACGCCGGCACCGGCACCACCAACGTCATCCCCAGCGAGCTATCCGTACAATTCAACTTCCGTTTCTCCTCAGAAACCGATGCCGCAAGCCTGCAACGCCGTGTAGAAGCCATATTGGATAAACATCATCTGCATTACAGCCTCCAATGGCAGATCTCTGGCCAACCCTTCCTTACCGAAGCCGGCTGCCTTACCCAAGCCGCCCAAGCCGCTATTGCCGAAGAATGCAGCATCCAAGCCGTCCTCTCCACCGGCGGCGGCACCTCAGATGGCCGTTTCCTCAAAGCCATTGCCCGCGAACTCATTGAGCTCGGCCCCGTCAACCAGAGCATCCACCAAATCGACGAACACATCGAGCTCGCCGCCATCCCCCGCCTCTCCGCCATCTACGAAAACATCCTGCGCCGCCTGCTATTAGATTGACACAGCAAGCAAAAAATTTTCAGGTAGCCTGTACGTCCGCCACAGGCTACCTGAAAATATAACGGACTAAATTTAAACCGCTACCGCGTTGGCTCGCCTTGTCCCGATTTTTGTGAATCCACTATATACCCCCATCACAGCAAAACACTTTTCAGGTAGCCTCCCCCTCATCCAAAAGGCTACCTGAAAAACAAGCAGAGCAAGTTTCGCCAAACACACCGCCTTGCCACAAAGGCAGCGTTTCCACCCCGCCCCAAACAACAAAGGCCGCCCCGCCCGCAAGCGAAACAGCCTTGACCACCTGGCGCACACCCTAAGCCGTGTGCTCAAACACCGCCCCCTTCTCCGCCACCACACTCTCCGGCGGCACCCCCTGCAATTCCGCCAGCTTGGCCGCGATCTGCGCCTGCGCCGCCGCACACAGCTCCTGCCGCGTTTTACCCTGCGGCGCAATCGGCTCCAGGAAATACAACACCGCCTCACTGCGCCGCTGCGGCAAAATCCGGCAAAACGACTGCCACAGGCTCATCTCGCCATAATAAGCCATATCGATATTCGGGCTGCCGTCCGCATTCGGATAATACGACAACACCGGCCACACCGCCTGATTGCCCACCACCGCCGTATCAAACAGCCCGCTCTTAAACGGCTTGATGCCAGTACCATCCGTGCTCGTCCCCTCCGGGAACACCACCGCGTAATCCTTCTCCGACAAAATCCGCAGCAGCACCTCCATCACCTGCTGCGAAGACTGCCGACTACCGCGCTTGATAAACACCGTGTCCACCCGCTCCACCAGCCAGCCGATCACCGGCCAGTCGCGCACCTCCTGCTTGGCCACAAAGCGCACCGCCTGCACCGAATTAATCAGGAAAATATCCAGCCACGACACATGGTTGCCCACCATAAACTGGCCGCCCTCGGCAAAAAACCGCTCCGCGCCGTGCACCGTCAGGTTCACGCCGAACACCTTCATACACTGCCGCGACCAGCGCCGAATCCGCCATTGGCGCTTCGCCTTATCCTCGCGGCCGAAAAACAAGGCTACCTGAAAGCAGCCCCACAGCAAAACGGCGGCTACCCCAAATAGCCTCACAATCAGTCTGAGCCTACGCATCAGCTAACCTTGTTTCCTGATTTATTTCACAAAATGTTTGGCATAACGCGGATCGATGTTTTTCATCGGCATCATCACCAGCATATCGGCGCTGCCGAAATCCTTGTCCCAATGCGGCTCGCCGCAAATCCACACGCCGGCGCGCAGATAGCCCTTCATCAGCGGCGGCGCCTCCACGTCCAAATCTTGCCGCAGCTGATCCAGCGGCAGCGGCACTTTCGGGAACACGCGGTATTCCTCAGGCGAATAATGCGTCTGCTTCAGCTTGCGGAACAGGCTGGCGGCATAATCCCCGCCGTCATCTACATGCACGCTGCCGCAGCCGATCATGTATTCCAGATTATGTGCTTGCATAAAACTGATCAAACCCATCCACAGCAGTGAAATCGTGCCGCCGGTACGGTAGTCTTTGTGTACGCAGGCGCGCCCCAGCTCCACGGTTTTGGGCAGGATATGGCGAATGCGGGAGAGGTCGAATTCCGAATCGGAATACCAACCGCCGGCGGCTTGGGCCGCTTCTTCGGTGATCAAGCGGTAGGTGCCGATAATGCGGCCACTGTTTTTGTCGCGCACAATCAGGTGGCGGCAGAATTCATCATAACGGTCGATATCGCGGCCGTCTTCACTGTGTATGCCGGCGCCCATCTCGCGGCCAAAGATGTCGAAACGCAGGCGTTGCGCTTCTGCCACGGCATCTGCTTCGCGGGTTACACTCACTTCAAGATTGCCGCCGTCTACCAGCAGCCATTCTTGGTTTTTTGTCTGTTGCATGGGTTGCTCCGGGGAAACGTGCCATTTCGCACAGCCTGAACTGTAAAGCCACATGGCGCAAGTGGCAAGTAAATTGTTTACACGTGCGGCGGAAATGACGAATTTTAACGAGGTTTTGTTCGACATGGGAAATGGCACGCCATAGATTGTTATAAGAATATCATCGGCCGGGTGCTTGGACTGGATTGAAGTTCGCACGTTCAGGCAGCCCTATAAATCCGTAGTACCTAACAGGCTGCTTGAAAGCCTACCTGAGCAGTCGAGATTTTTCAGGTAGCCTCCTTCATTCGCCGTAGAAACTGCGGTGGCACCTCCTTAATCAGCCATACTTTAATTTAGCCGTTAAATAAAACAAACCCTGTTGCTGCATCAGCCCGGCCTGCGCTTCCAATACCAGCGGCTTGCCGTGGCGGCTGCCCACTGGCACAGCCGTTTCCACATCGCCCGACAAGTGTACATAATGCCGGCTTAGCAGCAGCAAGCCATTGCTATTCAATGGCCTTGGCAAAACGCCGCGCGGTGCCGAGATACAGGATTTCAGGAGGCTCGGTTTTAGCGTAGGCAATGTCCACTTGTGCTGTGGAATGAATGCCCTTGCTCGGCACGGATTTTGCGGCCATGCGGCAGACAGGGAAACCCGTTTCTTCTTGTTGTTGGCCACCACCTCATGCAACAGCGGCAGGCTGATGTTGCGCCCGTGTGCCGCTATAAGTTAATAGTTCATCCACATCTGCCCAGCCTTCGCCATCCAGCGTCAAACCGATGGCTTCGGGGTGGCGGTGCAGGATATAATTGAGGAATTTGCTCACGCCGGCGTTTGATTTATCCATTATATTGCCTTTAAATCTAGTGTTTAGCCGTATTTCAAGTATTGCACTATGCACTATGATTGAAAAACTGGAAATATTATGATCCTTACCGCATTCATCAAATCATACCGGCTTGATAATCGGTTATTTCTGCAACTTAGGGTTGCCTGAAAACGAGATCAGCAAAACTAATTAACTGATTAAACAGTGTGTTAAATGCAAATCCCATCTATCCTACCATCTCAGGCACCCTGCCTGAAAATATTGTATTCGGCAGCATATCTGTTCGGTCCGTCACGATAGAACTTGAACCGGAAACGCTTTCTATGGTATAAAGCAAGTTTCGTTTCTATCTAATGTTTTTTGAAGTTTGGAGATTAACCATGGCACGAGTTTGCAAAGTAACCGGGAAGCGACCGATGTCCGGTAACAACGTATCGCACGCCAACAACAAAACCAAGCGCCGTTTTTTGCCGAATCTGCAATCGCGCCGTTTTTGGGTTGAAAGCGAAAACCGCTGGGTGCGCCTGCGCGTTTCCAACGCGGCTTTGCGTTTGATTGACAAAGTTGGTATTGATGCCGTTCTGGCTGATCTGCACGCACGCGGCGAAGCCTAATCACATTATTTAAGGAATTAGAGTCATGCGCGATAAAATTAAGCTGGAATCCAGCGCCGGCACCGGCCATTTCTACACCACCACCAAAAACAAGCGGACTACCCCCGGCAAATTCGAAATCAAGAAATTCGATCCGGTTGCCCGCAAGCACGTGGTTTACAAAGAAACCAAGCTGAAATAATCTTCAGCCACACTTTCTACCCAGACTGCATTTTCTGCTTGGCAGAGAATGCAGTTTTCTATATCTGCCCCACTAAGGGCACATCTGCCGTTAAATAGGGCAAATGCGCGTAATACCAATGCCCTGCCCGGCAAAGAGCCTGTATACTGTGCGCCGCTTTGTGCAATTCTAATGTCTGGCCAAGCTTGCATATTATATGTTTCGCTGCCGTACCAAATACGCTGTTGAAGTATATTTTGCAAATCAAGCGAACCAGCGCAGTATGAAGTAAAGTGTTTTAGCCATATATAAGGCTACCTGAAACCCTGCCAATTCCACGATTGCAGCCTGCTTCGGCAGACAGCGGAGCTAATTCCACCATGCTTTCCTTAGAAACCTGGATCGGCCTGCGCTATATGCGCGCCAAAAAACGCAACGGGCTAATGTCCGTTATCAGTATCATCTCTATTTTCGGTATTGCCACCGGAGTAACTGCTCTGATTGTAGTGCTTTCCGTGATGAACGGTTTTCAAAAAGAAATTCGCGGCCAGCTGCTGCAAGTTACCCCGCATATGCAGATGAGCTATTTGCAAGCTGATCCGGGCGATAACTGGCAAGGCTTAGCCAAGATCGCTCAAGCCAGCCCGCGTGTGCTGGGCGTGGCGCCTTATGTGAGCGGGCAGGCGCTGCTGGCCAATTCCGGCGAAGTACAGGGTGTGCAGGTAAAGGGGATCGACCCGGCCGAAGAGCCAAAAGTGTCGGAATACGGCGAAAAACTGCCCAACGAGCTGTATCAGCAGCTCAAACCCGGCCAGTTTGAAATGATTTTGGGCAAAGATATTGCCGACCGCTTAGGCGTGCAGCCGGGCGAGAAAGTTACCCTGATTTCGCCCGAAGGCAACGTTACGCCGGTGGGCATGGTGCCGCGCATGAAGCAATTCACTGTGGCCGCCACCGTTTCCACCGGCATTTTCGCCGTAGATAACAGCCTGTCCATCATCCATATTGAAGACGCCAAAACCCTGTATCGTGCAGGGGATGGCGATGTCGGCATCCAGCTGCGCCTCTCGCAGCCGGAAACCGCACCCGACGTAACCGCCACTATCGTGCCCGCCGAGCAGCGCAACCGTATCGCCGCCTTCGACTGGACCTACCAAAACCGCGACTACTTCCAAGCCGTGGAAGTGGAGAAAAAGATGATGTTCGTCATCATGTTCTTCATCAGCCTTGTCGCCTCCATCAATTTGATTTCCACCCTCATCATGACCGTAACCGAAAAACAGGCCGCCATTGCCATTTTGCGCACCCTCGGCCTGCCCCCGCGCGGCATCATGAAGATTTTCCTAGTACAGGGTACGCTCTTAGGTGTGGTCGGTACCGCTATCGGCGTAGTGCTGGGTGTAACCGTAGCGCTAAACGTAGGCGCTATTGTTGCCACCATCGAGCAGATGGCCGGCCGCAAGCTGGTTACTTCCGCCATCTATTTCATCGACTACATGCCTTCGCAAGTGAAGCTGTCTGACGTGTTGGCGATTGTTGCCATTTCCCTCGGCCTCTCCTTCGTGGCCACCCTGCTGCCCAGCTGGCGCGCATCCAAAACCCAACCCGCAGAGGCCTTGCGCTATGAATAAAGAAGCCGTTATCCAATGCCAAAACGTAGGCAAAACTTACGACGACGGCAGCCTCAAAGTGGAAGTGCTGCGCAATATCGATTTTCAGGTAGCCTCAGGCGAAGGCATCGGCATCATCGGCGCCTCCGGCAGCGGCAAATCCACCCTGCTGCACATCCTCGGTGGGCTGGACAAGCCCACCAGCGGCGAAGTGAAAATCCAAGGGCAGGGCCTAAACAGCCTCTCCCAGGTGGCCATCGGCCGGCTGCGCAACCGCCATTTGGGCTTTGTTTACCAATTCCACCACCTGCTGCCCGAGTTTTCCGCGCTGGAAAACGTGATGATGCCGCTGTTGGTGGCACGCAAAAGCCGCGCCGAAGCGCAGGCCGCCGCTGCCGAAATTTTAGAAAAAGTCGGCTTGGGCAGCCGCAAAACCCACCGACCAGGCGAACTCTCCGGCGGCGAACGCCAACGTGCCGCCATCGCCCGTGCCCTGGTAACCAAGCCCGACTGCCTGCTGGCAGACGAGCCCACCGGCAACCTCGACCGCAAAAACGCCACCCACGCGCTGGAAATGATGCTGGAGCTCAAACACGAGCTGGGTACTGCACTGATCGTGGTTACCCACGACGAACAACTGGCCAAACGCTTCGACCGTGTGCTCACCATGGACGACGGCAGTTTGCGGGCTGAATCTATCCAACAACTATCCAAGCCGCCTAGCGCATAACAAAGGCTACCTGAAAGCTCAAACTAGAAAGAGTTTGGCAATTTTCAGGTAGCCTTTGCCCATTTCCGAAAATGAAGGCATAAATCACCCTGCCCCGATAGCATTTCAGGTAGCCATTCATTTCAGATGGTATCGGGTTACCTGAAAACAGAGGTGATTTACTTGTCCAACCGTTTCAATTGTTTGGTAGCATATTTATCATCTGCTGCCGCAGCGCAGCGGTAGTAGCGGACAGCTTTTTTCAGATGGCCTGCATCTTCATACAGGACACCGAGGTTGGATAATGCAAGGATGCTACCCGCGTGGGCGGCGAGTTTGTACTATTTCTCCGCCAGTTTTTTGCTGCAGGGCACGCGCCTTTGCCGTTGTTAAAACCGAGGTTGTTACAGGCGGCAGCATCAACCTGCAAGGCGGCGCGGGCGTACCATTTGCGGGCTTTGGCGTGGTTTTGTGGCAGGCCGGGGCCTTTTTCGTATAGATAGCCGATGGCTTCCTGTGCTTCGGCATGGCCGTAGTTGGCAGCGCGGTGGTAGTGCTTTTCAGCTTTGGCAAGGTTTGGCTTGACGCCGTAGCCGTATTGGCGGGCGCGACCGAGGACGAACCAGTTGTCGGGGCAGCCTTTTTTGGCGAGTTTGCGGTAGGTGCGGCAGGCGGTGATGGCTTCGGCCAGGTCGGCGGAGAAAGAGGCGCAATGGAGGTATTCGAGCAGGGTGGCGCGGTAGAGGGATTTGGGGTTTATGATTTTCCTTTAGAGGTGTTTTCAGGTAGCCTCAAGCACAGGCTACCTGAGACGTTTGGAGGGCATTCGTTTTGATTTTACTGAATACTGCCCTGATGCCGTTCAGTTTTGTTCCTACTTTTTTTTAAGTAGCCTGCTCGGCCAACACGGCGGCGATGAGCTCTTGAGCGCCATTGTCGGCCAGTTTTTTGGCTACGGCACGGCCGAGAGCATCGGCGTATTCGCGCAGAGCTTGGGCCTCTTCACGCAGGATGACGGAGCCGTCGGAATGGCAAACGGCGGGCAGTCTATCATGAAACGGCGGCGTGTTTGTGGGCGTTTTGCGCTGCCCGCTATATAATCTGGCCATCGTTCAACCACTTCAGGCTACCTGAAAAATGAAACGCCATCCCCTGTTGATTCCGCTGTCGCAAGACCACCACCATTCGCTGGCCATGTGTGCCCGCATCTTGCGCGACCCTGCCGCCGACCATCGTGCCGATTTTGCCAAGCAGAAAGATGATTTGCTGGCGCATTTTGCCGAAGAGGAAGCGCTGTTTGCGCCGTGGTGGGATAAATTGGCACAGCCGGCCATGCAACGGCGTTTTGAGGACGAACATGCGCTGTTGCGCCAAATGCTGGCCGCGCCTCAGTTCGACAATCCCGGTTGGATGAAGACTTTTGCCGAAATCCTGCGCGGCCATGCGCGTTTTGAAGAGCGCGAACTATTTCAGGCGTTTCAGGAAATCTTGGGTGAAGAGGGAGAGGCTACCTGAAAATATTGTGTGGCTTGCCCAGTAGGGTTTCAGGTAGCCTTTTGAGTGGCTATATCATATAGAAAAACAAGAGCAAACTGCCGATATAGCAGTTTGCTCTTCGCATACAAGTACGCCTTAGGCTGTCGGCTTGTCGTGCAGCGTAGCGGCATAGTAGGTGTTTTCCAGCAGGATGGCGATAGTCATCGGACCTACGCCGCCGGGAACGGGAGTAATCATGGAGGCACGCTCTTTGGCGGTTTCAAAATCCACATCACCACAGAGTTTGCCGTCTGCTAGCCGGTTGATGCCCACATCCACCACCACGGCGCCAAGTTTAATCCAGCTGCCCTGAATCAGCCTGGCTTTGCCCGTGCCCACTACCACTACGTCGGCTTTAGAAACCTCATGCTCCAAGTTTACAGTAAAGCGGTGGCATACGGTAACAGTGGCGCCGGCCAGCAGCATTTCCAGTGCCTGCGGGCGGCCGACAATATTGGATGCTCCCACGATCACCACTTTTTTGCCGCGCAGCTCCACGCCGTAAGTTTCTAGCAGGGTCATTACTCCTTTGGGTGTGCAAGGGCGCATCAGCGGCATTTTCATGGCCAGCCGGCCGATGTTGTAGGGGTGGAGGCCATCCACGTCTTTATCCGGCTGGATGCGCTCGATAACCGACTGGCTGTTAATGTGTGCTGGCAAGGGCAGCTGCACCAAAATGCCGTCCACGGTGGGGGTGGTATTGAGTTCGTCAATCAGCTGAAGCAGTTCTTCTTCGGTAGTGGAAGCGGGCAGCTCGTAGGAACGGGAATCGAAATTAGTCTTTTCACAGGCAATTTTTTTGTTGTGCACATACACGACACTGGCAGGATCACTACCAATCAGCAAAACAGCCAAACACGGGGGGCGCAAGCCTTGTTTGCGGCGCTCGGCCACTTTGTCGGCAAGTTTCAGCAGACGTTCGTTAGCAACGGCTTTACCATCGAGAATCTGGGCCGTCATGGCTGTTCCTTTCTTCTGTCGGGGTTGAGTGGGGAAGCAAAACGGATTGGTTGAATGGCTGCCACGAATAGAAGTATCAATCTATTGATAAAAAATAAAAATAATCCATGCAGCACTATGCGCTGCAGCCAGCAACTTTGCTAAGGTTTCAACGATTGTCGATGTGATGATTATAGCATATTGCTAATAACTCTTTTGGGCTGCCAGAAGCGTTACCCGTGTGAGTTTATTGTGCATATACGTACTGGTGTTGTGAATTAGATATTCTATTAATAAATTGTTATTTAACATGAAATATTATCCATGAAAGCAAGGCGATATTTAATTTTGAATCATCTGCTTGACAAAACAAAAGCAGCGTGGGTAGAATTCTCATTTCTTATCGGGGCGTAGCGCAGTCTGGTTAGCGCATCTGCTTTGGGAGCAGAGGGTCGTGAGTTCGAATCCCACCGCCCCGACCAAAGTTCTCTGAGAAATTGTGAACGACAGGATAGCGCCCGTAGCTCAACCGGATAGAGCACCCGCCTTCTAAGCGGGCGGTTACAGGTTCGATTCCTGTCGGGCGCGCCAAAAGTTTTATGGTGGCTGTAGCTCAGTTGGTAGAGCCCCGGATTGTGATTCCGGTTGTCGTGGGTTCGAGCCCCATCAGCCACCCCAAATTGAAAACCCGCATGCTTCAGCATGCGGGTTTTCTTTGTATCCCAAACTCGTTTTAACCCCATTTGGCTCTTCTTTTTCAGGTAGCCTGCGCTAATTGTGCAAACATCGGACACACATTTAACTGCGATTATCATCGCTCCATCCAGTAAATGCTTGCTTACGCTGTATTTCGCCGATATAATGCCATATTTCTGACCCCTTGCCCGCTGTTTCCGCATGACGGCGGGCTGTATTTAGCCATAAGGAGAGAACATGCGTCATTACGAGATTGTATTTATCGTTCATCCCGACCAGAGCGAGCAAGTACCTGCCATGGTTGAACGTTACAAAACCCTGATTACCGAAACCGGCGGCTACATTCACCGCTTGGAAGACTGGGGTCGCCGCCAGTTGGCCTACCCTATCAACAAGCTGCACAAAGCACACTACGTGCTGATGAACATCGAGTGCACCCCGGCTGCCATCGAAGAACTGGAAACCGGTTTCCGCTTCAACGACGCCGTATTGCGCCACCTGACCATCAAAATGGACGAAGCTGTTACCGGAGCTTCTCCCATGATGAAGGAAGAAAAATCCAAAAACCTGCTGAATGGCCAGCCTCAGGAAGAAGTTACCACCGAAGCCTAAGTGTGAAATTTTGAACAATACTGTAAGCCTTACCGCCCGCATCAAGGATGTCGATGCCTTGCGCTACACCCCGGCCGGCATAGCCGTATTGGGATTGGTTTTAGAGCATGAATCGTGGCAAACAGAAGCAGGCGAACATTATCTCGCCCGGTTTGAACTCCAGGCGAAATTAATCGGCAAACAGGCAAAATTCTGGCAATACAAAGCAGGCAGTATGGTGGATATATCCGGATTTCTTGCGGCTTACAGCCAAAAATACCGTCGCCCCATATTGCATATACAGACAATTATTGAAAATAAAGGTTGAATTGAGATGGCTCGTCAAACATTTAAACGTAGAAAATTCTGCCGCTTTACCGCAGAAGGCATCAAACAAGTAGATTACAAATCAGTTGATTTGCTGAAAGATTTCATTTCCGAAAACGGTAAAATCATCCCTGCCCGCATTACCTGTACCAAAGCCCATTATCAGCGCCAGCTGTCTGTGGCCGTAAAACGTGCCCGTTTCCTGGCTCTGCTGCCGTACACCGACCAACACAAATAATTAACGGAGAATTTATATTATGCAAATCATTCTGTTAGAAAAAATTGGCGGCTTGGGCAATCTGGGTGATGTGGTAACCGTAAAGAATGGCTATGCCCGCAACTTCCTGATTCCGCAAGGTAAAGCCAAACGTGCTACCGAAGCTGCACTAGCCGACTTCGAGGCTCGCCGTGCCGAACTCGAGGCTCGTCAGGCTGCAATCCTGGCTGATGCACAGGCTCGTCAGGCTAAACTGGAAGGCCAATCTATCACTGTCGCCCAAAAGGCTGGCGTGGACGGACGCTTGTTCGGTTCTGTAACCAACGCCGACATTGTCGAAGCTATCCGTGCATTTGGTGTGGAAGCTGTTAAAGCCAACGTACGCCTGCCCAACGGCCCTTTCAAAGCAGTTGGTGAATACGAAGTCGAAATTGCCCTGCATGCTGATGCTGTAGCCAATATTACCGTGGTTGTTGTGCCGGCCACAGAATAAGCCCACGCTGTTATCTGCAACATCAAAAAGGCTGCCTGAATATTTCAGGTAGCCTTTATTTTATTGTTTTTACTGTATAAGGGATAAATACGTTTTTTAATGTGGCTAAAGCAATTATTTTCATAAAAGTAAAAGGCCACGCGGCATAAACAGTATGGGTAGATAAGATGGCGAAATATAGCTAAATACTTATTTCTTCATCCGATGTTGGTTCACTTTGCGGTATTCCCGTGCTGTCTGGGACTGCAGCCTTGTCTCTTTCCTGTTTGGCATGACTATAATTTATTCAGTAGAAGGGCTACCTGAAAATTTTAGTTTCGTAGAAAAATGTGCTGCGTTTCGTTTTCAGGTAGCCTTTTCTTTACCCTGCGGTTTAGGCACCGTTCAAATCGAAGCCACTGTGGCGGAGTAGGGCGTCGATGCTGGGGGCGCGGCCGCGGAAGGCTTGGAAGGATTCGGCGGCGCTGCGTGAGCCGCCCACGGCGAGGATTTCCTGCCAGAAGCGGCGGCCGCATTCGGCCACATCGCCGCTTTCTTCAAATGCGGCGTAGGCATCGGCACTGAGCACTTCGGCCCAGGCATAGCTGTAGTAGCCGGCCGAGTAGCCGCCGGCGAAGATGTGGCCGAAGCTGTTGGCGAAACGGTTGTAGGCGGGCGGTTGCACCACGGCCACTTCGCGGCGCACGCTGTCCAACACTTGAGCCCAGCCGGCAAGACGGGCGGGATCGGTTTCGCTGTAAATCAGCATGTCGAACAAGGCAAATTCCATCTGGCGCACGAGGAACATGCCGCGTTGGAAGTTTTTGGCGGCGAGCATTTTGTCGAACAATTCCTGCGACAGTGGTGTGCCGTTGTCTTCGTGTTCAGACATGCCGCGCAACACATCGTATTCCCACACGAAGTTTTCCATAAACTGGCTGGGCAGCTCCACAGCATCCCATTCCACGCCGTTGATGCCGCTCACTCCCAGCTCGTCCACTTGGGTGAGCAGATGGTGTAGGCCGTGGCCGGTTTCGTGGAAAAGGGTGAGGATTTCGTCGTGGGAGAGGCGGGCTTCTTTGCCTGCTGCGGGCGGGGTGAAGTTGCACACCAGATAGGCGGTGGGGCTTTGCAGCCGGCCGTCGGGCAGGCGGCGGCGGCCTTTATAGTCGTTCATCCATGCGCCGCCGCGTTTGCCTTCTCGGGCGTACAAATCCATATATACGCCGCCGATGTGCGCGCCGTTTTGCGAGAGCTCGAAATAGCGCATATCGGGGTGCCACACGGGCACGGTTTTTTCGGTGAAATCCACGCCGTAGAGCCGTTTGATTTGGGCGAACAGGCCGAGGAGCACTTTGCCTACGGGGAAGTATTTTTTCACTTCAGTTTCGCTGAACGAATATTTGGCCTGGCGCAGTTTTTCGGAGGCGTAGGCCAAATCCCAGGGCTGCGGGTTTTCAATGGCGAGGGTGTCGCGGGCGAAGGCCTGCACGACGGCAAAGTCTTGTTCGGCGAAGGGCTTGGCGCGTTTGGCCAAATCGCGCAGGAAGTCCAGCACTTGCGCGGGCGAATCGGCCATTTTGGTGGCCAGCGAAAGCTCGGCGAAGTTGGCGTAGCCCAGCAGCTTGGCTTCTTGCAGGGTGATTTCCAGACGACGGGTGATGTTGGGGCTGTTGTCGAAACGGCCTTCGTTGGAAAGTTCGCTGGCGCGGGTAACGTAGGCGCGGTATACCTCTTCGCGCAGTTCGCGGTTGTCGGCGTATTGCATCACGGCGAGGTAGTGCGGCATTTGCAGGCCGATTTTGTAGCCGCTTTTGCCTTCGGCCTGTGCGGCGGCGGCAAACATGGCCATGGCGTCTTCAGGTAGCCCGGAGAGCGGCTCGGCCTTGTCGAAATAGAGGGCGAAGGCATCGGTGGCATCGAGCACGTTTTGAGAGAATTTGGCGGCCAGCTGGGCGCCTTCGGTTTGCAGGGTGGCGAATTCGGCCTGTTTTTCGGGCGGCAGCTCGGCGCCGCTGAGCACGAAGTCGCGCAGGTCGTGGTTGAGCTTGGTTTGCTGCGCGGGGCTTAGGGCGGCGAATTCGGGGGAGCTTTTGATGGTTTTGAAGCGCTGGTAGAGCTCGATGTCTTGGCCGATTTCGGTGAAGAATACGGTGATTTCCGGCATCAGCTCGTTATACACGGCGCGCAGTTCGGGGGTGTCGGCCACGGAGTTGAGGTGCGATACCACGCCCCAGATGCGGCCGACGCGCTCGGTGATGTCGGTGAGTTTTTCCACGGTGTTGCCCCAAGTGGCTTCGCTTTGAGCCTTAACGGCGGCAATGCTGGCCCGGGCTTCAGCGAGGGCGGATTCGAGGGCAGGGCGGATGTGGGCAGTTTGGATTTGGTCGAAACGCGGCTCTTCGCCGAGTTGGAACAGGGGATTCACGGGTTTTCCTTTTGATGATGGGGGATGATACGGGCAAATAGGGGCGGGGCGGGTTTTCACAAGGGCAGGGGCAGGGTTAATTGGTGTTTTCAGGTAGCAGTCTGGGTTTGAATCGGCCTAAGGCTACCTGAAAATGAACATCTGGCTGTTGCGGGATAGGGCGGTTTGAGTTTATTGCGCTTAGCCATGCGGTTTCAGGTAGCCTGCGGAAGGGCTGTGTGGCAGATAGCTCAATGGGATGTTTGGTGTGCTTTCAGCAGCCGGTAAAACAGTTCTACTGCTTGGGCGTGCTGCTGTGCGGAAATCGGCTGGGATAGGAAATCCGGCCAACCGATATCGGCGGGGCCGAAGCCGCAGACGTAGGCCAGGATCATGTTGGCAAAGCCGGCGGTGGATTCGGCATAGCCCGGTTGTTGGCAACGAAATCGTGGAAGGGGCGGAGGGTGCCGGGTTCGTCGATATGGTGGCAGCGGGTGGCCGTGGTGTAGCCGCTGATGAAGTTCATCAGGCTGGGAAGCGTGGGCGGATTGATATACATACCGAGCCGGTTTTGCATTTGGAAAAGCAGGGCGGAAAGGGTGTGGGGAAAAGGCATGGTGCGGATTGGGGCTACCTGAAAAGTGGGCAGGATTATAGCCAAAGTACATTTTCACTTCCTGCCGCATGAACCTGCCTCGCGGTGCTGTTGGTGCTGCCTTCGGTTCAGTAGAAAAATCATGGCTTTGGTTATGGCTAAAGTGCCGGTTTCAGGTAGCCTCAAATTTTCAGGTAGCCTTGGTTGCGGCAAATCCGGATAAAAACTGCCGGCTTTTCTATGATAGGTGTGGAAGGGTCGGCAGGGCAGGCTACCTGAAAACGTAATCGGGCAGCCGGATTATTTGCTATCGGCAGGGGCGGAAGCGGCTTCTGCGGTAGCTTGGGCCGGTGTTGCCGCTGCGGCCGGGGCGGCTTCGGTGTATTGCTTGAGGCCGCCGCCGAGGGCTTTATAAAGGTCGGCCAGGTTTTCCAGCATAGAAAGCTGGGTGGCGAGCACGGCGGCATCGGCGGAGTAGCTGCTGCGTTCGGCATCGAGCACTTCCAGCGAGCTGGACACGCCGTGGCGGTAGCGCAGATTAATCAGGCGCAGGCGGTCGTTGTAGGCTTTTTGGGTTTGCACGCGGGCATCGTATTGCTGTTGCAGGGTTTCGCGCGCCACCAGGGCGTTGGATACGTCTTGGAAGGCGGACTGCACGGCTTTTTCATACGCGGCCACGGCCGATTGCTGGCGCAGTTTGGCCACATCCAGGCTGGCACGCAGGCTGCCCCAGTTGAAAATCGGTACTTTGATGGTGGGGGAGAATACCCAGGTGCGGTTTATGCCGTCGAACAGGCGGTTCATTTCGGTGCTGCCGGTGCCGATGCTGCTGGTGATGCTGATGCTGGGGAAGAAGGCGGCACGGGCGGCGCCGATATTGGCATTGGCCTGGCGTAGGTTGTACTCGGCAGCGCGGATATCGGGGCGGTTTTGCAGCAGGTCGGAGGAGAGGCCGGCGGGCAGTTGGGTGATGCGGAACTGTTTGTTCAGCGGCAGGCCGGCGGGCAGGTTGTTGGGCACGGGTTGGTTGATCAGCACGGCCAGGGCGTTGTGTGCCTGCTCGCGGGCGCGCATGGCGGCGGCGTAGTCGGCTTTGGCCGATTCAATCAGGGCTTCCATTTCGCGCAGGTTGACGGCGGAAATCACGCCGGCGTTATGCTGAATTTGGTTGAGCCGGTAGGTTTGCTCGCGGGTTTGCAGCACCCGCTGGGCGAGCTTCATGGATTCTTCGGCGTAGCGTTCGTTGAAATAGGCTTTGGCCACGGCGGAAACCAGCGCGAGGTGGGCGGAATCACGCGCGGCCGCGCTGCTGAAATAACCTTGCAGTGCGGCTTGGTTGTTGCTGCGGGCTTTGCCGAACAGGTCGAGCTCGTAGGAGGCGATGCCGAGGCCGACGTTGTAGGATTCGGCAATGTAGGAGCGGCCGGTGGCGCTCAAATCTTGCGCCACGCGGGCACGTTGGCCGGTGCCGCTGGCGTTGATGCCGGGCAGGGAGGCGGCGCGGGTAATAGCGTATTGGGCGCGTACTGCTTCGGCATTCAGGGCGGCCATGCGCAGGTCGGGGTTGTTTTGCAGCGCCAGGGTAATCAGGGATTTAAGGCGCGGGTCGGCAAAGTAGTCTTCCCAGCCGGTGTCGGCGGCACGGCTGCTTTGGCCGGCGGCGGTGTCGTAGCGGAAGCTGGCGGGCACGTTTACTTCAGGCTGCTGATAGCGCGGCGCGAGGGTGCAGGCGGAGAGCAGCAGGCTGAAGGCGAGGCTGCCGGCAATCGGTTTTAAAACGGTTGTTCTCATGTGCTTTGTCCTTATGGTTTTCAGGTAGCCTCCAATGTGGCAGAGGCTACCTGAGAACGTTTTACTGGTCGTTATGCAGGTCGCGTTTCTCTTCTTCGCTCAGCCCTTGTTCGGCGACAGAAACGTAGAATTCGGCCTGCTCGGGGCTGATGTTGGTGTGGGCGGCGGCCATTTCGGTTTCATGTTGTGACGGTTTAAACAGCTTGCGTACCAACACGTAGAACAGCGGTACCAGAAATACCGACAGCAGTGTGCCGACAGACATACCCCAGAATACGGCGGTACCGATGGCGCGTTGGCTGGCAGAGCTGGCGCCGGAAGCGACATACAGCGGCACCACGCCCAAGATGAAAGCGAAGGAAGTCATCAGAATCGGGCGGAAACGCAGGTGGGCGGCGGCCAAGGCTGATTCCATCGCGCTCTTACCCTGCGCTTGCAGGTCTTTGGCAAATTCGATAATCAGAATCGCGTTTTTCGCGCTCAAGCCGACTACAGTAATCATACCGACCATGAAGTAGATGTCGTTGAAGAACACCTCCCGGATGCCGAATATACCGTTGAACAGATTGCGGCCGAACACGCCCAGCACCACGCCGAGGAAGCCCAAGGGGGCAACCAGCAGCACGGCAGCGGGAATCGACCAGCTTTCATATAGGGCGGCCAACACGAGGAAGGTGGCCAGCAATACGAAGCCGTAGAGCATGGTGCGCTGGGAAGAGCCGCTGGCCTGTTCGCGCGATTCGCCCGCCCACTCCACGCTGTAGCCGTCCATTTGCGATACGATGCGTTCTACTTCGGCTATAGCGTCGCCGCTGGCGAAACCGGGTTTGACCGCGCCGCTAATCGACATGGCGGGATAGCCGTTGAAACGAGTGCTCTGCTCCATGCCGGCTTCCCACGAGGCACTGACTACGGTGGAAAGCGGCACGGCCACGCCTTGACTGTTGGGCACGGTCATGGCCAAAATTTGCTCGGCCTGCATACGGGCCTGGGGCACGGCTTGCACATACACTTTTTGCAGGCGGCCGTTGTTGGGGAAGTCGTTTACATACGCTCCGCCCAGAGCCGTACCCAAGGTGCTGCGGATAGAAGCCATGCTGATGCCTTGTGCGGCAGCAGCGGCGCGGTCGATGGTAAGTTTGAGCTGCGGCGCATCTTCCAAGCCGGCGGCACGGGTGTCGCCAAATATCGGGTTTTTACGCATTTCGGCAATCAATTTATTGCGTGCCGCCAGCAGGGCTTGATGGCCTTGGCTGTTGCGGTCTTGCAGGTAGAATTCCAGGCCGCCGTTACCCAGCTCGCGGATGGGCGGTGGATTCACGGCGATAGCGAAACCGTCGCGGATTAGGCCGCTGGACATGAAGGTACCAGTCAGTTTCCGAGTGATGCTGGCCGCATCTTCACCTGCGCCTTTGCGTTCATCCCAATTTTTCAGGATCACAAAGCCCATGGCCATGTTCTGACCGCTACCTGAAAAGCTGAAGCCGGATACGGTGAATATATCTTTCACGCCGGGCGTGCCCTTGGCAATCTGTTCCACGGCCAGTAGGGTTTGGTCGGTACGCTCTTTGGTGGCGCCGGCCGGCAGCTGGATGCTGACCATCAGGTTGCCTTGGTCTTCCGACGGTAGGAAGGAGGACGGGATACGGGTGTAGAGCAGGCCGGCGGCAGCCACCAGAGCCAAGTACACAATCAGCATACGGCCGGCACGGTGTAGCAGGGCGGCCACCCAGCCTTCGTAGCGCTTGTTGCCAGCAGTGAATTTGCGGTTGAACCAGCCGAAGAAGCCGGTTTTTTCCTCGTGATGCCCTTTCCCAATCGGTTTGAGCAGCGAGGCGCACAAGGCTGGCGTGAGTGACAGAGCAAGGAAGGCTGAGAAAGCGATAGAGAGCACCATAGTGATGGCAAACTGCTGGTAGATTTTGCCGGTGGCGCCGCTGAACATGGCCAGCGGTACGAACACGGAAATCAACACGGCGGTAATGCCGACCACGGCGCCGGAAATCTGCCCCATAGCTTTATGCGTGGCTTCACGCGGCGGCAGGCCTTCTTCCGACATGATGCGTTCCACGTTTTCCACCACCACAATGGCATCATCCACCACAATACCGATTACCAGCACCATGGCAAACATGGTCAGCACGTTGATCGACATGCCGAAATAATAAATGCCGGCAAAGCCGCCCAAGAGCGAAATCGGTACCACAATGGTGGGGATCAGGGTATAGCGGATGTTTTGCAGGAACACGAACATCACGATAAACACCAACACCATGGCTTCCACCAAGGTGTGCACCACTTGTTCGATGGAGATTTCTACGAAGGTGGAGGTATCGTACGGAGCGCTCCAGCTAACATCACTGGGGAAATATTGCGCCAATTTGGCCATACGTTCTTTTACCAGCGCGGCAGTGGCGGTGGCGTTGCCGCTATTGGACAACATCACGGCCATGCCGACGTTTGGCTTGCCGTTGAGGCGGGTACTGGCAGAGTAGTCTTCCGAACCTAGCTCGATTTTGGCCACATCGCGCAGATAAACATTGGCACCATCTGTGGTGCTGCGCAGGATGATGTTGCCGAATTCTTCCGGTGTGCTGAGTTGGCCTTCGGCGGTGATGGTGGCAGTGATGGTTTGCCCCTGCACTGATGGTAGAGAGCCGAGCGAGCCAGCGGAAATTTGCACGTTTTGTGCGCTGATGGCGGCGGAAACGTCGGCAAAGGAGAGGTTGAAGTTTTGCAATTTCTGCGGGTCTACCCAGATACGCATGGCGCGTTCGGCAGCAAACAGGCGCACTGCACCCACACCTTCAACACGTTGCAATTCTGGCACGATATTGCGTTTGGCGTAATCGGCCATTTCTTCCAAATCTTGCGTTTGCGAAGAGAGCGCCACCACCATCAGAAAGTTGGATCGAGATTTGGATATGCGTACACCGTATTGCTGCACGGTGGCAGGCAGGCTGGACAAGACTTCATTCAGCTTGTTGTTTACTTCCAGCTGTGCCACGTCTTCATCGGTGTCGGGCGTGAAGGTGAGGGTAACGCTACCTGAACCGCTGGAGTCGGCAGAGGTAGACATATAATCCAAGCCTTCCACGCCATTCATATTGCGCTCGATCACTGCCAATACACTGTCTTCCATCACTTGGGCGGAAGCACCGGGGTAGGTGGCGGTGAGGTTGAATGTAGGCGCGGCAACAGACGGGTATTGCGATACTGGCAGTTTTCGGATGGCCAGCACACCCGCCAAAATAATAAAGATGGAGATAACCCATGCGAACACGGGTCGGTCAATAAAAAATTTAGCCATTTACGTACGCCCCTTTATTTGGCTTGGGAAGCAGATTGGGCGGCCGGAGCGGAGGCTGCTGTGCCGGATAGGACGGGAGCAGAAGTGCTGTTTGGCTTGATCGGGGCGGCAGCTGTGCCAGATTGTTGCGGCTGTGAGGCTTGCCATTCCTGGGTTTTCACTTTTTGCGCCCCCATCATGCCGGCAATCATGGTGCCGTCTATGGCTACTTTGTCGCCGTCTTTCAGCCCGCCGGTAATAATCCAATTGTTGCCGCTTTGGCCGGCAATGGTTACTTCCTGTTGGCGCATTGAGCCATCGGACGCTACGATTACCACGGTATTTTTGGCGCCACGGGTAACGGCGCGTTGCGGAATGAGGTAGGCGCTGTTGGCTTGTGCCTGCGGCAGGCGTACGCGCACATACAGACCGGGTAGCAGGATATTGTCGTCGTTCGGCACTTCCACACGCAGGGAAACCTGGCCGGTGGTTTCGTTTACCGTCGGGTCGGTAAACAGCAGGCGGCCTTTTTGCGGGTATTCGCTGCCGTCTTCCAAAATAATGGTTACTTCCACTGCGCCGTTTACCGCGCTCATCTGGCCTTCGGCAATCTGGCGGCGCAGTTTCATCACATCCAGCGCAGACTGGGTAACGTTCACATACATCGGATTGGTTTGCTGGATGGTGGCCAGCACGGTAGCACCACCGGCAGTGAGCAATGCCCCTTCAGATACGTTGGAGCGGCCGATATAGCCGGAAATCGGCGCGGTGATGCGAGCGTGGTTCACATTTACCTGCGCCGAGCGGATGGCGGCGCGGGCGGCATTCACATTGGCCACGGCAGAGCGTTGTGCGGCCACGGCAGCATCGTATTCCTGTTTGCTGATGGCATCAGCAGCTACCAAGGGCTGGTAGCGTGCCAAATCGGCATTGGCTTTAGCCTGAGCGGCTTCGGCGGCAGCTAGCTGGGCGCGTGCACTGGCAAGGCCGGCTGAGTAGCTGGCGTCGTCCAGTTGATACAGCGCCTGGCCGGCTTGCACATAACTGCCTTCTTGGAACAGGCGGCGTTTGATGATGCCGCTTACCTGCGGGCGCACTTCGGCAGAGCGGAATGATTCCAAACGGCCGGGCAGTTCGGTGTTGATGGTGGTGTCTTCTGCCTTCACGGTAAGCACGCTTACTACTAATTCCAGCTCACCCTGCCGCTGTGGCTCGCTTTTGCCGCAAGCAGACAGCGCTAATACGGAAGTCACGACGATTGCACTCAGCCTGAAGCTCGTTTTCCCTGATATGCTGAAATATGTCATTATGATGATGGCCTTGTTAAGTTGATGTCTAATTTAATGAATTATGGCCGCTTGAAGCCTATGGGGGGGGCGGAAGCAGCCGCTAGAGAATAAAAATAATATTTTACATACATTATTGTATGTTGTCTATGGCTATTCAAATGAAGAAATGCTAATATACTAAAAAGCAACATTATTGCGCGGGCGAGCCGATAGGAAGCTTGAAAGCCTGCTCTAAACATGACAGAATTTAATAATAAATAAACCAGTGAATATTCTGGAATAGTGATGAGAAAAACGAAAATTGAAGCGCAGAAAACACGCAACTACCTACTTAAGGCAGCATTGGATACATTCTATATAAGAGGGGTCAGCCGTTCATCTCTAAACGAAATCGCTCAAACTGCCGGCGTAACGCGTGGCGCGCTGTATTGGCATTTCAAAAATAAAGAAGATTTATTTGAAGGTCTGTTTCAAAAAGTATTTGTCGAATTATCTAGCAAGTTGGCGTACGATATAGAAACCCAATCGCCGGATATTTGGGAAAGTTTTGAAGTAGCCACCATTAATCTGTTTCAAAAGCTGGAAACCGATGAAACCGTAAGAAAGTTTTGCAACATCATTCATTTGAAATGCGAATACACTGAGCAAAACCACTCTGTGGTGAAAATCATGCGCAGCTATCAGGATATGTGGCAGCGCCAGCTCACTGATGTGCTAACCCTGAGCCTGCAACAGAAAAAGCTGCCGGAAGATTTGAATATTAATTTGGCAGTGATATTTATGATGTCGGTGATTAGCGGGCTGATGAGCATTTGGATGAATATGCCCGAGCAATTCAGCATCGGCAAAACCGCGCCGCAGATCATCCGCACCGCTATGGGTGCATTGCAGCATGCGCCGGCTTTGTGTATCCAATCTTCCAAACCCCTGCCGCTGAGTATGCGGCAACATAAGGCCTAAGATTTCCATACCTTATACAGGCTACCTGAAAACCGTCTGCCGAAAGATGCAGGGATTTTCAGGTAGCCTGAAGCCGTTTTATAGCAGGATTTTTGCAGGCAAGGCAGCCGCATATGCTAATGCTGCAAAGCAGTCTGGTTTGCTGCAATCCGCTATACAGGCTACCTGAAAACCATCTGCATAACCGGCCCGGCAGGTTTCAGGTAGCCTAAAGCCGTTTATAGTGAATTAAATTTAAACCAGTACAGCGTTGCCTCGCCTAGCCGTACTATTTGTACTGTCTGCGGCTCGCCGCCTTGTCCTGATTTTTGTTAATTCACTATATTACCGTTCTAGGTTCTCAAAATCCGCCATATGAAAACCTTGTCTCTCAAATTAATCCTCTCCCTGCTGCTCATCGGCGCGGCGGCGGGCCTTACCGGCATTGTGCTGACGCTGCTGCTGCACACGGTGCAGCATTTGGCGTTTGGTTATCCGCTGAATGCAGAGTTGTCGTACCGCGTGATGGTGGAGGAGAGCTCGCCGATGCGGCGCTTGATGGTGCTGCTGTTGTGCGGCGGCCTAGTGGGGGTGGGCTGGGTGATGTTGCACCGGCTAGCCTCGCCTTTGGTATCGATTAAAACGGCGGTGGCGAACGGGCAGAGAATGCCTTTGGCGGCCACGCTGATTCATGCGCTGCTGCAGATTGTTACCGTGGGCTTGGGCTCGCCGCTGGGGCGTGAAGTGGCGCCGCGTGAAATCAGTGCGGCGCTGGCGGAGCGTTGGGCGGCATCGCGAGGTTTGGATGAGGAAGAGCGCAAAATCCTGCTGGCCTGTGCTTCTGGTGCGGGTTTGGCGGCGGTGTACAACGTGCCGTTGGCGGCGGCGGTGTTTGCTTTGGAAACCTTGTTGTTGTCGTGGTCGCGCGAGCGGCTGCTGGCGGCGCTGTTGGCTTGCGGTACGGCGGTGTTGGTGGTACGCGCGGCGTTGGGTGATGTGATTCAGTATCCGTTGCTGAATTTCCCGTTGCCGGATGAGTGGTTTAATGCTTGGGCACTGGCGGCTGCGCCTTTGCTGGCGCTAGGCGTGTGGGCATTTGAACGGAGTATGGACAGGCTACCTGAAATTCCGCGACGTAAACCGGTGATGGTATGGGTGGCGTTGCTGTCATTTACGCTGATCGGGCTAATGGCTTGGTATTTTCCAGAGATTATGGGTAATGGTAAGGCTGGTAATCAGTTGAGTTTTCAGGCTACTTTGGGCTGGCGGCAGGCTTTTGGCCTGCTGGCGGCGAAGTGGGCGGCGCTGTTACTGGCCACGCTGGCCGGGGCTTATGGTGGTCGGATTACGCCTTCAATGATGCTGGGTGGGCTGATTGCGTTTTTAGTAGCTTGCGCTTGGAATGTTTGGCTGCCTGGGGTAGACATAGGCGCTGCGGCATTTGTGGGGGCAACAGTATTTTTGGGTGTGGCACAGAAAATGCCAATTACTGCATTGGTATTTATGTTGGAATTGTCGCGCCAGTCACCCGCGCTGTGGCTGCCGCTGTGTTTGTGTTTGATGCTGACTTTGCTGGTGTATCGGGCATTACCGATGAAGCAGGCGATTTGAGGGTGGGGCGGATTGAAAGGCTACCTGAAAATAAAACGGCGGTATTGCCATGTCGCTGCTGATTTCTTCCAGCTGCCATAAGCAGGCATAACAAAAGGCTACCTGAAGTTTCAGGTAGCCTTTACTGTGCTGAATAAGCTTAGCGGATATTGGCCTGTTGATAGAGGCGAGCAATTTCCTGTTCGATCAGCAAGTTTTGCAAATCTTGCTGGATTTGTGGTTTCAGTTGGGCAAACGGCGGTACGCGCACGGGGCGTTTGGCTTCCATATAGAAGATGGCGAAAATGCCGTTGCTTTCCACCGGGGTTTCGGTGAATTTACCCTGGCCGAGCGATTTTACGGCGTTATACACCATAGGCGCGCCTTCTTCTAAATCTTTCAGCGGGGTGAAAGTGGGGCTGATGCCGCCATTGGCACGGCTTGGCGTGTCGATGGTGTATTGGCGGGCCACATCGGTGAAGCGGCGGCCGCGTCGGAGGTCGGCCACGGCTTTTTGGGCGTTATCGCGGTTGTTGAGGATGATTTCGCCGAGTTTTACTTCCTGCGTGCCGCGATAGCGGTTGGTGATTTCCTGATAGGCCTGCTGCACTTGGGCTTCGGTTACAGGGTTGGAACGCAGGATGTGTGCCACCAGGGCTTGGGCGGTTACGTTGCCTTCAAAAGTTTCCCAATCTTGGCGGAAGGTGGGCTTGCGGTCTTCGCCACTGGTGCGGGCATCGGTGCGGGCACGCTCGATGATTTGTTTGAATTCGGGGCTTTCGTTTAGGCGCAGGCGGCGCGACTCTTGAATCATCAGTTCGCGGGTAACGAGGCGGCGGGCGATGTTTTCGCGCAGCTCTGGGGAGTCGGTTACCTGGCCGTTGCTCTGTTCGTTAATAATCCTTACCTGTTGGTCGATTACGGTGCTGTCAATGCGGGTATTGTTTACGGTTACAACGGTTTGGGCAGCTAGCGGGGAGACAGCCAAAACGGTAGTCAGTAGTAGTGCGAGTGAAGTTTGTTTCATGTTGTTGTCCTTAAATTCAAGATAGTTATAGCCGGATTATAAAGGATTTTGCGGCGCGCATTCTCCGGTGTTTGTGCGCGGATGATCAGGGCGTGGATTTAGGCAGGGTATAAATCGTGCAATATCTGCTGGACTGTGTGTTGGTTGTCGGTGTGGCAGATGTGTAATGGCTCTCGTTGGCCAGTTCGAGCAGGCTGTGAGAAAACGGTTTCCAGGGCGCTGGAGAATGATTTGTGTGCTCATGCAGGCAGTACTTTCTTAAACGGACGGATGAGGATTTCGGCATATACGCCGGCTTCCACATAGGGGTCTTGCCCAGCCCATTCTTCAGCTTCGTCTAAAGAGGCGAAGTCGGCTACGATGAGGCTACCTGAAAAGCCGGTTTCGCCCTCAGGCAGGGGACATGGTCCAGCCAAAACCAGCCGGCCGGCTTTGGCCAGCTTTTCTAGCCTGGCCAAATGCGCGCTGCGGACAGCTAGTCTGGCTTTGGTGGAATCGGCCACGTCGGAGGCCATCAGCATGAACAACATAATTCGGTTTCTCTTGATAAATTTGGAAATCGGGCAAAGGCGTTTGCTGCAACGAAATCTGTGGATAGTTTTGCCCGGCTGCCGTCAAACTTTGCATCATCTTGTAAGCTGGCAGTTTGCAAGTGGTGCGATTTAGGTGTTTATCTTAAAGCAAATGCGGAAATTCTGCACTTAAATATCGCAAAGCTGAGGATTGGGAGGATGCGTTGGCAACAGTGCAAACACACCAGAAAGGCGAAAGATTGAAAGACTGGATTTTTGTTAAATAATTAAAAATGTTTCATTCCTGTATAGAAAATCGGGCCAAATAGCAGAAATGGCTTGGCATAAATAGGAAATAAACGATATGATACCTAAGTTTAGAGATTTTAATCCGTTGCACAACTGCCGTGCTCAGGCTGGAATTTTGCTTATTTGGCTCTGTATTTTTCTGTTGGTTCAGACGGTTAGCAGTGCATTACTTTAGGTTGTTAAGGGGGATTTGATGTTTTGTAAGCAGTATAAAATGAAACTGATCGCGGCTTCGCTGGGTTTGGTAGCCTCTGTCGGTGCCCATGCCGCTTTGGGCGTTTTGCAGGTTCAGTCGCGTTTGGACGAGCCGTTTTCCGCCACAGTGGTGGTAACGGGCGACGAGGCACGTGCTTTGGCTTCGGCCAAGCCCACCATCAATGGTGCCAATCTGCAAGCCACGGTATCGCGCCGAAGCAGCGACCGTGCCGTTATCCATTTGCATTCCAGCACGCCAATTAAAGAGCCGGTGATGACTTTCTGGCTGGGCGTAGGTAATCAAAACCACCAATATACCGCCATTTTGGATCCCCGCGATTATCAATCTGCCCCCAGCAGCTCTCGTTCGCGCCACGAACGCCGTGCTGAAGCTGCACCGAGCCGCCGCCATCCTGCCGAAACCAGACGGCACCGCCGTGCTACCGACCGTCGCGAAGCACCAGTGCAGATTCAGGGAGAAAGCTATCAGATTAAAGATGGCGAATTGCTGGTGGACATTGCCCAGCGTGTTAAGCCGTCCGGCATGACTTTGCGTCAAACCATCAACGCCTTGGTGGCCGCCAACCCACGCGCCTTCCGCAACGGAAACCCTGATTTGATGTATCGTGGTGCCACCCTCACCATTCCCGATGGCGAAACCCTGCGCCGTTTGGCACACAACCCACCACGCCGCGTAAGCGACCGCGCACAGGAAGAGCGCCCGGCAGTTGACACCGCTCCAGCACGCCAGCTGCCGTCGGTGGAAACTCAGTCGGCCGCACCCACTCCGCCGATTACTCCCCCTGCACCGCCTGTTGAGCCGGCTCAACCCCAGCCGCAACAACCTGCCCAGCCGCCAGTTCAGCAATTGCCTCAAGAGCAGCCTGCTGTTCCGCCCATGGCCAGCGATGTAGTCCCCGAGATGCCGGCTTCTGCCGTGCTGCCCGATATGGGTGCCAGCTTGCCTGAGCAGGCTTCCGATATGATGGTGTCCGAGCCGGTGGAAGAAATGCCGCCGCCCGTGGTTGCCCCGCCGGTGGTGGAAACCCCGCCGATGGAGGAAGAGGGCATGGACATCACTCAGATGGCACTCTACGGTGGTGGTGGATTGTTGGTGTTGGGTGGTTTGGCGTATCTCCTGATGAACCGCCGTCGCAAAATGGCCGCACCTGCCCGCGGTGACGATCATGCAGACGATGACGGCCTCTATTTTGAGAGTGTTACCGACCATTCCGGCAGCTTTTCTGCCGCTCCGGCCGCTCCTGCCGCAGCGCAGCCTGCACCGGTGAGTGAACAGGATTTGGGTTTGGACTTGAGCCACTTGGACGAACAGCAGCAGCTGGGCAGTACTCCCAGTACTGGAGACGCGGCCCGGCAGGCCGAAGCCGATGAGTGGAGTTGGCTGCAGTCCGAACAACCTGCTGCAGCACCTGCTGCCCCGGCTGCACCCGCTGCTGCTGGATCTGCCGCTTCGGATGACGATTGGCTGAACTTTGCTACCGAAGAGCCTACTGCTTTCGCTGCCCCGGCGGCTCAAGCACCTGTGCAGCAAGCGCCCGAGCCACAGGCTGAACCGGTTGCCCCTGAAGAGCTGGATTGGGTGTTGGATGAAACTCCTGCTGCCGTTGAAGTGGTAGAGCCTGCCCAGCCGGCAGCATCGGAAATGGACAATACCATTTCCTTTGATGTATCAAGTTTGGATACTGAAGGCATAAGCAGTGTAGCTGAAGAAGCTGCCGCTGCATCCAATGTAATGGATTCGGACTTTGACAGCACTCCGGCCGCCCCGGCTCAAGCTGCTCCGGTAGAAGTTAGCCAGCCCGCTTCGGCATATACTGAGCCGGTTAGCGCCGGCCCGCTGCCGAAAGAGGCGCTGGAAGCCAAATTGGAACTGGCTAAAATGTATCTGGAAATCGACGATGCCAACACTGCCCGTCAGACTCTGATGGAACTGATTAACGAATCAGAAGGCAGCAGCATTCAGGCTGAGGCGCAGCAATTGTTGAACGACATCGGCCAGTAATCCAGCCAGCCACAGCAACCCGGGCAGTTCCGCCCGGGTTTTTCTATACGAGGCAGCTTTTGCCAGCGTTGTTTCCGTTTTCAGGTAGCCTTCTCAAGCGGTATTGAGGCTACCTGAAAAGAGTAGGCTGGCTTCGACTCACAGCGATTTGCCAGATGGCAGGCGTAATACTGCCGTACACAAACACTCCGCTGGCGTAATCACGCCAACCTGCCCAGTGGTGCCGCTATTCCATTTTCAGGTAGCCTTTCCCAATATGCAGGCTACCTGAAAACATGGCTGCAACGAAGCTATAGTGAACTACAATTAAGAATGCTGCTGCGTTGGCTTGCTTTGCTGCACTGTCGTTGCTATCTGCGGCTTGCTGCCCTGTCTCATTCTTAGATTTTAAGCCACTAAAAAACCAATTAATTTGAAAAATATGAATCCATCTCCCATCAAACGACGTGTCTTATTCGTCAGCTACGACGGCAGCCGTTTTTTCGGCTGGCAGAAGCAGGCAGACGGCATTGCCACCGTGCAAAGCGCCTTGGAAGCTGCTTTGAGCGAGTTGGCGCAGGAGCGCATCAGCGTGGTAACGGCCGGGCGCACCGATACCGGCGTGCACGCTACCGCGCAGGTGGTGCATTTCGATTCTGCCGCGCGGCGGCCGGATCAGGCCTGGGTGCGCGGCGTGAACGCGCTATTGCCCAAGGGCGTGGCCGTGTGGCGGGTGCAGGATGTGGCGCCGGAGTTTCATGCCCGTTTCGATGCCTGCGGGCGGCGTTATCGTTATCTGTTGCAGTCGGCGCCGGTGCGCTCGCCGTTGTTGGTGGGGCGTGCGGGGTGGGCACATTATGCCTTGGATATGGATGCTATGCGCCAAGCTGCCGCGCTTTTGGTGGGCGAGCACGATTTTTCCAGCTTCCGCGCTGCCGAATGCCAGGCCAAATCGCCGGTGAAAACCTTGTATCGTGTAGCTTTGTGCGGCATGCCGGAATTGATGGCGGTGGATTTCTACGGCAATGCCTTTCTGCACCACATGGTGCGCAACCTGATGGGCGCGCTGGTGTATGTGGGGTGCGGTAAGTTGAGTGTGGACGGTTTTGCCGGGCTGCTGGCCGCCCGCAGCCGCAAGCTCGCACCGCCCACTTTTATGCCCGACGGGCTGTATCTCACCGGTATCGACTATCCGCCGCAATTCGGCGTGGCCACGCCGCCGCCGCCCGCCTGGCTGTTTCCCGATTGGTGAGGAGAATCAGATGGTTTTAACTTTAATGTTTCGCGAATATTGCAGCCTGTGCCACCAAATGCGCTTCACCCAGCAGCCGTATCAGGCGGCATATGGTTTTGAGTTGCAGGTGTTTGATGTGGATGAAGATCCGGAGCAGGAAGCGCATTATAACGAGCGCGTGCAGGTGTTGCAGCATGAGGGGCGAGGAAATCTGCCATTGGCATTTCGATGAAGCCAAATTGCTGGCGGTGCTGCAAAATGCAAAGGCTACCTGAAGGGAAAACCCGGGCAACGTAGCTGCTGCCGTGCGGCAAACCGGTGCTGCTTGGCTGGATGTGTCCAGCGGGGTGGAGCAGGCTCCAGGGGTGAAGAGTAGGGAACTGATGGAGCGCTTTGTGCGGCTGGCGCGCGAGGCATGATTGATAAGTGATGCGGGCAATGAAAAGGCTACCTGAAAATTTTTCAGGTAGCCTTTTCATAGTAGCGATCACTTCTGGTAAATGCCGTACTCGTAGCCGGAGCAGAAAGTATTGCCTGTTTTTGTCTGCACATCGATATAGCTACATTTATCGTAGCCGTGTACAGCTTCGCAGGCTCGCACAGCCCGAACGATAGCTTGTTGGCTATCCGGGTGTTTGCCTACGAAGATGTCGGAAGGCTTGTTCGGGCCGTTGTCGGGATAGGCAAACATGGCGCAGGTGTTGGCAAAGGTGGCCACGAGATGGCAGGTATGGCCACGTCCGCATTGTCGGGTGGTTTCCGCCACTGCTTCGGCTTCAGTTCGGTAGCCGCCGGCATACATCACCCGACGGTTTGGAATCTCATAGGCAATCGCCATCCAATACGGTGTGGCGCGGAAACGGGAGATACGTGATTGCACCTGTGCTTCGCGCCGCTGCCAAGCGTCCACTTCGGCAGCGGAAGGACTGCGCGGAGCAGCTCGCTGATTATTCTGCTGCTGTTGGTAATACATACCGAGTTCGTTTTGCTGCCGCTGGAACTCTTGTTGCTGAATTTGCGCCGGCGTGGGTTGTGCCAAAACCAAGCCAGCGCTGCCCAACATCAGCACCGCCAATGTACCTGCCGCCGTATTCATCATCGTTGTTTTTTTCATCTTGCCGCTCCTATTTTAAAAAGAGGAAAGGGTATTGCCGATAATCGGATTGTAACAAAAAACAAGATATTGTAAACATCTATCCCGCTGCTTGAAGGCTACCTGAAAACCATAATATGGTTTTCAGGTAGCCTTTTCGTGTATGGCGATTGGGGATGGCATTGCCGGCTTGGTTTCTATCGTAGCCGTAAGTTGGGCATGGATGCCCGGCCTACCTTTTATTGGGTTACGCCTGCGGCTATACCATCGTCAGCGCGGCAGGATTTTTTTGGCGGCTTCCACGCCCCAGTAAACGGCTTCCTCCATCACGGAGTAGCTGCTCAGGTCGCTGTGGGCGAAGGTGAGGCGGGAGTGGTGCTGACGCAGTTGGAGCAGGGTTGGTTGGGTGAGGTAGCCGGGGGCGGGGGAGCTCATGCCGTGGCCGCGTATGCCGATGTCTACGGAGGCGACGTGTTGCCAGAAGCGGCTGCCGTAGATTGGGACGAGGTCTTGGGCGGCGTGGGCGAGCAACTCTTCTTCGCCTGCTTTGAGCAGCCAGCGGCGGATGCTTTGCGGGCTGTCGTGGTTGAGGGCGGTGTAGGCGGTGAAGATGGTGTGCTCGGGTTTGGCGGTGCGGATAAGCTGGTTGGTGGACACGACGTAGCCGAGGCCTTGTGTGCCGTGCACCACGTTGTCCCACGCCAATTCGCTGCGCTGCGCTTCGCGGGGGAAGCCGTTGAGCACGAAATTGCTCACCAGCCAGGGGGCGTAGGCGGGCAGGTCGGGCGAGAAGCCGTAGCGCTGGGGCTGGGCGATGATGCGGGCGGCAATCATCAGGGGCATGGCGCAGATAACGTTTTGGGCGCGGATGAGGGCGGTGCGGCCGCTTTGGTTGTGGCGCAGGATAACGGCAACGTCTTCATCGGTTTCGCTGATTTGCAGGGCGGAGGCGTTGACGGCGGCGGGTTGGGAAAAGGTAAGCTCGGCGGTTTCAGGTAGCCTGTCGATATTTTGCAGGCTGATATGGCGGCGGATGGCTTCGGAAAGGTGGGCGAGGCCTTCGGGCCAGGTGAGCACGGCTTCGTTGGTGTGGCCGCGGGCGGCGAAGTAGTGCAGGCCGGCGAATGCGGATACTTGGGCGATGCCTTGACCGTAGTCGTCGCGGCAGCAGTAGTCGAGATACCAGAGCAGGCTGGGGGAGCGGTAGTTTTCTTTTTCGAGCCAGGCAGCGAAGGTGGTTTGGTCGAGGCGGCGCCATGCTTCGTCGGCGGAGGAATGGGCGATGGGGATGGCGAAGATTTTGCGCCCGTCGCGGCCGCGGGCGCGGCGCAGGGTTTCGATGAGGGCGTGGAAGCGGCGGCTGTCGGCATCTTCTTGCGGCAGCAAGGAATATTGCCAGCGGTTTTGGTAATACAGGCGCTCGGCGGGGGCATAAACCAAATCGGTTTCGCGATACAGGGGCTCGGGCCGGTCGATGCCGTCGAGCAGGATGCCGAGGTCGGATAAGAGTTGGCGCACATACACGCTTTCCTGCGAGGGCAGGGCTAAATAGTGCGCGCCGGAGGGGGCAGAAAGGCTACCTGAAACATAGGCGGCATTGTTGCCGTTGCGCTCGATGCCTTCGGCGAGGAGGAAGTTGCGCTGCCCGTGTTTGGCCAAATGCCAGGCGGCGGAGAGGGCGGCGGCGCCGCTGCCGAGGATAAGGGTGTGGCAGCGGTGTTCGGATTGGGGGGCAAGGGAAACTTGGCCGTTGCGCAGCTCGTGGCCGAACGGCAGGCCGATGCGGCGGATGCGCACGGGAGGCAGGCGGTGGAGGTATTGATGGCCTAGGCGGGAGGCTGCGGCTGCGGCGGTGAGGGCGGCGGCGCTGCCGAACAGTTGGCGGCGGGTGAGTTTCATGTTTCAGGTAGCCTTGGGGGGTAGGCCGGTGGCGGGCAGAAGTCTGATAGTTTATATGTTTTCAGGTAGCCTTTATCAATTAGGGCTACCTGAAAAACAAGATGCGGAGCAATGCTATTCGGCAGATTGATTTTGCTGTTTGCTGTGTTCGGCTTGCCGTTTCTGGCGCATTTCCTGCAGCTTGGCGTGGAAAAATTGGCGGCGGCGGCGTTTGCGCTGCCAGAAGTAGAACAGCACCAGTGCGCCGATGCCGATGATCACATAAAGGATGTGCTGGAACTGGTGGGCTTTCATGAGCAGCCAGTCTTTGTTCGCGGCGCCGTAGTGGCCGAGATACACCCAGGCGGGCACGGAAATCAGGGAGGCGAGGCCGTCCATAATCAGCCAGCGCCAAAACGAGATTCGGCCGCTCATGCCGGCAGTGATGAAGATGGGGGTGCGCAGGCCGGGCAGGAAACGGGCCACGAATAATACCCAGCTGCCGTGTTTGTCGAACTTTTCCTGCACCTGAAGATAGCGTTGCGGCGGCATCAGGCGTTGGACGAAGCGGGCTTTGAGGATGCGGTCGCCGTAGAAATGGCCGAGCAGGAACATCATGCCGTCGCCGGTGAGCACGCCGATCATGCCCACCACCACCATGATGTGCGCGTTGCTGTGGCCGAGGCCGGAAATCACGCCGCCGGCAATCAGGGTGATGTCTTCGGGGATGGGGATGCCGAAACCGCAGGCAACCAACACCACGAATACGGCGGCGTAGCCGTATTGGGTGAACAGGGCTTCTAGAATATCCAGCATGGTTGTGGGTGTTCCTGTTAGTTGCTGTTATTTTTGACGGATGCTTGCGGCAATGCGTTCGGCGCAGTGCTGGGCAAGCTTGGTGTCGCGCGCTTCCACCATCACGCGCACCACGGGCTCGGTGCCGGAGGCGCGCAATACCACGCGGCCGTGCCCGGCCAGTTCGGCTTCCACGGCCTGCAGCTCGGCGGTGGAGGCGGTTTGCCAATCCTGCCCTTTGCTGATACGCACGTTAATCATGGTTTGCGGGAAGGGCAGCCAATCTACGGCGGCGGCCAAATCCTGATCCAGCGTTTGCAGCGCGGCCAGCACTTGCAGTGCGGCAATGGTGCCGTCGCCGGTGTTGTGTTTGTCGAGGCAGAGGATGTGGCCGCTGGCTTCGCCGCCCAGCTGCCAGCCGCGTTGGTGCAGCTGTTCCAGCACATAGCGGTCGCCCACTTTGGCACGGTAGAATTCGATCTTGAGCTGCGCCAAGGCCAGCTCCATCGCCATATTGGTCATCACCGTGCCGACTACGCCGCCAACCAGCAAACCGGCTTTATGGCGGGCGCGGGCAATCACGTAAATCAGCGAATCGCCGTCGTACACTTTGCCTTGTTTGTCCACCATCATCAGGCGGTCGCCGTCGCCATCGAGCGCAATACCATAGTCAGCCTCGTTCTGCAGCACGGCGGCTTGCAGGGTTTTGGTGTAGGTGGCGCCGCATTTATGGTTGATATTGAAACCGTTGGGCTGATTGCCGATTTCGATCACGTCTGCACCCAGCTCGTGGAACACTTTAGGCGCCACGTGATAACCGGCGCCGTTGGCGGTGTCCACCACCAGCTTCAGCCCGCGTAAGTCCATATTGGCGGGGAAGGTGGATTTGCAAAATTCGATGTAGCGGTCGTCTGCGCCGCTCACGCGTTTGGCACGGCCGAGGTGGTCGGAGGAAACAGTGTGCATTTCCTGCTCCAGCTGCTGTTCGATTTCCTGCTCGATTTCATCGGAAAGCTTCATGCCGTCTTCGGTGAAGAATTTGATGCCATTGTCGGCATAGTGGTTGTGGGAGGCGGAAATCATCACGCCGGCAGAGAGACGCAGCGCGCGGGTAAGATAGGCCACGCCCGGGGTGGGCAGCGGACCGGTTTGGATAACATTCACGCCGGCAGCGGTAAAACCGGCCACCAGCGCGGTTTCCAACATATAGCCGGAGATGCGGGTGTCTTTGCCGATGAGCACGGTGGGTTTGATTTCATCGTCGTGCTGGGTCAGCACTTGGCCGGCGGCGTAGGCCAGTTTCAATACGAAATCGGGCGTAATCGGAAATTTGCCCACTTCGCCGCGCACACCGTCTGTGCCGAAATATTTTTTTGCCATCGCGAAATCCTTTGTAGTAGCCGCTTGCAGGCCGAATGAGTGAATTGTAAAGCAGCACTCCTTCTTATGCTAGCATTGAGGCGGTTAAATCGGGCAAACCTACGGCGCAAAAGGCATTTGAATGGCGGCAATCAGTAGGCGGCAAAGCATTCGGCAATGAAGTTTATATCCAGCCCAAAGGCTACCTGAAAAATTTGAGCGGCGCAGAAACTCGCGCTATATTTTGATTCGTTGAAGTTTTGCTTTCAGGTAGCCTTTGCCTGAATGGTGCATGTGTTACAGCGAAGCAGGCTAAGGCGGGATTATTGCCTGTTTAGAACGGCTATATATAGATTATGCCAGCGATGGCCGCTATAATCGGGTCTTTCAAACCGTTCAAGCACAGAAGGAAAAACCATGGCAGACTTCAATAAAATTCTTGACGCCGGCGATGTAGACGGCGGCATCATCAATGTAGTGGTGGAAATTCCGCAAGGCTCCAACCAGAAAATTGAATGGGACCGCAAAATCGGCGCAATGAAACTCGACCGCATCGAACCGCAGATTTTCGCCAAACCCACCAACTACGGCTTCATCCCGCAAACCCTCGATGAAGACGGCGACGAACTCGACGCCCTGATTATTACCGATCTGCCGCTGCCCACCGACATCTACATGGAAGCCAGAGTGATCGGCGTGATGAAATTTGTAGATGACGGCGAAGTGGACGACAAAGTAGTGGTGGTGCCTGCCGACGACCGCCACAACGGCAATGCCATCAAGACTTTGGCTGATTTGCCGCCGCAGCTGATCAAGCAAATCGAATTCCACTTCAACCACTATAAAGACCTGAAAAAACCCGGCAGCACCAAAGTTGGCCACTGGGGCGACATTGAAGAAGCCAAAGCCGTTATCCGCGAATCACAAGCCCGTTGGAAAGCACAATAACCGTGTGCTAGAGGCTGGCTGAAGAGGCTACCTGAAAAATAGAAACCCGTTGTTCTGAATAAGAGAACAGCGGGTTTTTGTTTTTTCAGGCAGCCTGATTTGGTGAAGGATGGTTGCTTATTTATCCTTTTCCAAGTCCCCGGACAAAGTGATCAATAAGTCACGGAGCTGCTGATACTCTCGAAAAGATAGGTTTTTTATTGCCGTGGTTTCTATGTTTAAGTGCGAAGGGACGGCTTTTTTTATCAGATTTTCACCCCTGGGCAACAAATTGATTAACCAGCTTCGCCTGTCTTCTGGGTTTAAAATCCGCTGTACTAAGCCTTTTTTCTCTAGTTTATTGATTCTATTGGTTAGTCCGCCAGATGAAATCAATACTAGATCTTGTATCTGTTTTGGTGTCAATGTCTGGTTTGGCTCTCGTAACAATGCTGCCAATACATCGAATTCGCCAACTGTTAGTTTATAGTTGGCCAAGTTTTCATCTACTAATTGAGAAATAATCGAACCAATCCGAATAATCCTGCCGATGATTTCTGTACCTGAGGTATCTAGGCGGTGGTCAAATTTCTTCCAGTGGTCGGTTATATAGTCAACAACATCAATTACTTCTTTTGATTCTGCTTGAGTCATTATTTACCCCAATATTCGGTTATCTAATAAAATCATATATTAATACAAAGATTTATCCAAAATGCAAGATTGCAAGCCATCGAGGT
Source organism: Eikenella sp. NML070372 (assembly GCF_001648415.1). NCBI lineage: Bacteria > Pseudomonadati > Pseudomonadota > Betaproteobacteria > Neisseriales > Neisseriaceae > Eikenella > Eikenella sp. NML070372. The sequence continues at coordinate 102,163 of NZ_LXSN01000005.1, forward strand.
GAAAATAGGAATTATATCAAATAAAATTTGATATATATCAAATTTTATCAAGGTTTTCTTTAAAAGTCCTTATGCTGGATTGCGGCGTATTATTATTTCATATAAAATATTTTCATGCAAAGATATTTCATATGAAACTTTATTGGCTGTATGGCTTTAAAGTAATCTTTGCATAGGAAACATATAACTATTTCATACGCTTTAAAAAGGATTAAACTATGAAAACCGCTATCCGAAGTGCGATGCTTACATTCAAAAAAGACCCATTTTTTCATGAAATGGATGAATGCTTGGTATATGAATCTGATGCTGTAATTGTGATGGAAGGAGGGAAAATTACCCAAGTTGGCCGTGCACAAGATATTTTGCCTGAGTTGGATGGCGTGGAAGTAAAACGCTACACCGACAGCGTCATCATCCCCGGCTTTATCGATTCGCACGTCCACTACCCGCAAACCGAAATCATCGGTGCCTATGGCGAACAGCTCTTAGACTGGCTAAACAACTACACCTTCATCGCCGAGCAGGGGTTCAAAAATAAAGAACACGCCAGTGAAGTGGCAAAAGTATTTTTGAAAGAGCAGTTTAGAAATGGTGTTACTTCCTCTACTGTTTATTGCACAGTATTCCCGCAATCGGTAGATGCCATCTTTGAAGAAGCGGAAAAATACGATATGCGGATTATGGCGGGTAAGGTTTGCATGGATAGGAATGCACCGGAAGCATTATTGGATACACCGCAGCGTGCCTATGATGAATCTTCTTCCCTAATTAAAAAATGGCATAACAAGGGGCGTGCCGAATATGTGATTACCCCCCGTTTTGTGCCTACTTCTACACCAGAACAGATGGAAATGATGCAGGCGTTAGCTGCGGAAAATCCGGATATGCTCATTCAATCGCATGTTTCTGAAAATGTGAATGAGGTGGCTTGGGTGAAAGATTTATGTCCGAAAGCCAAAGACTATACAGATGCTTATGCACAATACGGATTGGTTAGGCCGAGGGCGATTTATGGTCATGGAATCCACTTAACTGATCGGGAATTAAGTGTATTTAGTGAGACTGGTGCTGCTGTTGCACACTGCCCAACTTCTAATTTCTTCTTAGGGTCAGGTTGCTTAAACGTGAAAAAACTGCGGGATAAAAACCGTCCTGTCCACGTTGGTCTGGCAACTGACTTAGGTGCCGGCACCAGCTTCTCCATGTTGCAAACCATGAATGAAGCTTATAAAGCAGCGCAAATGAACGGTACGCCATATACCTCTCTTCATAGTTTCTACTTGGCCAGTCGTGGCACAGCCGAAGCGTTGGGTCTGCAAGATAAAATTGGCACGATTGCTGTAGGCATGGAAGCGGATTTAACGGTATTAAATTTGAAATCTACACCGATTATCGACTATCGCATGAAATATGCCAAAGATTTGGAAGAGGCGTTGTTTATCCAAATGACTTTGGGTGATGACCGCGCTATTGCTGCCACATATGTTGCAGGTAAAGAAGTCTATCGTGCCAACTGATGTGTTTCAGGTAGCCTATTAGGGGTTTCTTGAATCATTAGGCTACCTGAAAGCGATTTTTTAGTTAAATCGGATTTTTGGAGTATTGATCATGAGTAACAAAACTGAATTTCAACTCGGCGGTACAAGAGCGTGGATCGTTTGGGTTATTGCCGTATTATTTGTGGTGTGGCTGTTCAACGTGCAAACGGGATATGCCATCGTTAACGACAGCGTATCCAAAGCGCTGAATCTGAGTATTGATCAAGTCGGTTTGATTGCCGCTACCTACACTTGGACTTTCGCTATTGCGCAAATGTTCTCTGGTGCTCTGCTGGATAAGCTAGGTAGCCGGAAAATCCTAATTCCTGCCATTACTTTGGTAATTATTGGTGTGTTCCTGTTTGCTTTTGCACAGAGCTTTGAAATGCTGCTCTTGTCACAAGTTGTATTGGCTATCGGCTCTAGTGCTGGCTTTGTGGGCGCGGGCTATGTTGGCGGTGTTTGGTTCGGTATGGCTAAATTCGGCTTGATGTTCGGCTTGGTACAGCTCGTAGCCGCCTTGTCTTCCGCTTTCGGTCAAACTGGCTTCGACTTCGCCTTGGCTAATTGGGACTGGCGCACCATCATCACTGGTTTCGGTATTTTCGGTGTACTGTTGCTGGTTGCCGCTATGATGTTCGTGTGCAACCCCACCCCTGTGGAAAGCCCGAAAAGCTCTGTTGGTGAATTTGTTTCCTCTGTATTGCAATCTATTGTTGAGGTGTTGAAGAAGAGTCAGATTTGGGCCATCAGCATTCAAGGTGCAATTGTGTTTGGTACCATCCTCGCTTTGGGTGTGGTATGGGGTCCGAAATTGTTGATTGCCCATGGGATGGATCCCAGTGCCGCCAACCACGCTACTGCTTGCCTCTGGCTGGGGCTGGCTGTGGGCAGCCCATTGATCGACCGCATCTCTAATGCCACCAAATCACGTAAATTGCCAATTACGATTGCTACCATGGTGCAGATGCTTGTGTTAGCCGGTGCGATGTACATCGATGTAACTCCTACAATCGCCATGGTTTTGTACTTTATCTTCGGTTTCTGCAATGCCGGCCATATGCTGAACTTCACTGCTGCGTCAGACAACGTACCCCCGCACAGAATCGGTACTTCATCTTCTATCGTAAACGGTTCTATGTTTATCGCAGGTGGTATTTTGATGGGCTTGCCTGGTAAGATGTTGGCTGGCACTCAGGAAACATTGGCCGACTACCAAGCCGCTCTGCAACCTACCCTGATTGCATTGGCCGTCGCCTTGATTATTGCACTGCTTTGGATTAAAGAAAGTTTCCCGAAGCAGCAATAAATAGATAAATAAAATAGATTCAGGGGGATAGAGAAACTATTCCCCTGAATTTGCAAGAAAACAGCTAATTCCCTCCCTTCCTCATTATCTCAACCCAACGTTTAGTCTTTCCTGATGCCGCCTGTTTGAGTGGGCAGTAAAGTACCAATTATGGAATTTTTAAAGGAACTATTATGTTTGCCAGTAAAAAAGCGTGGCTTTGTTGGATTTTAGCCGTCAGCTATGTCATTTTGATTTTTGGCTTTCAGACAGGATATGCGGTTATTAACCCAAGAATATCTGAAACATTAGGCTTGAGTGCTACAGAGATGAGCCTGATCAGCGCAACATATACTTTTTTCTTTGCGTTCTTTCAGATATTTTCAGGTAGTATTTTGGATAAAACAGGTGTTAAACCAGCAATCCCATTGGCTTGTCTGTTTTTAACGATGGGTTTGGTGTTGTTTGTGCTGTCTAAATCGTTATTGGGGTTTGTATTAGCACAGATTTTTGTGGCATTAGGAGGCTCATTTGGCTTTATTGGCGCTGGATTTGTGGGCAGAATTTGGTTTTCCAGTGAAAAATATGGATTAATGTTCTCATGGGTTCAGTTTGTAGCATCGGTTTCAGCTTGTTTGATCCAGTTGGTATTTATTAAAGTTTTGGAGCATCTGCCATGGGGTGATGTTGTTATTGGTTTTTCTGTATTGGGTGGAATTATGATTCTATTGATGGCGATTTTGCTTGATAATCCAAAAGAATTAAATTTTCAGCCATTGCGTATCGAAACAGCCAGAACTGTTATTAAGAGTTGTATAGTTGATTTGCTTAAGACAATTCATCAAAAAAAAGTTTTATTTATTATGTTTATTGGAGCGGTTTCTTTTGGGTCGATGCTCAGTTTCAGTATCGTATGGGGTAGCCGATTGCTGCAATCTTATGGAATTGGCCAAAATCAGGCGCATTTGGCAGTAGCAATGAGCTGGTTGGGTTTGGCGATAGGCTCGCCGTTGTTCAGTTATATCAGTAATTTTTTAAGAAGTAATGCAAAAGCTCTTGGAATAGGGCTGATTGGACAAACGGTTACTTTGGCAATCTTGGTTTGTTTGCAAACTAATGCATGGCAGTCTACTCCCCTTCTTTTCTTGTTCGGTATTTTTACTGGAGCATCTATGTTGCCATTTGCAATTGCCGCATCATTGGTTGATGCCAATCATGTTGGCACATCAGCAGCACTGGTGAATGGTAGTCAATTTTTATTTGGTGCAATTTTGGTTTCTATACCAGGCTACCTATTAAATCTCTATCCAGCAGCCAGTATGAGGCAGATATTGCTTCCCGTATTCTTTATTTTATTGGCAACGACCTCTTGCTATATTTTGCTTGGGAAGAAAGCAGCCAAATAAATTAGATATGATGATGCAAACCCCTTGTGATGAATAACCAACACAAGGGGTTGTTCCATGGTGGTACTCAAATTAGACAGACTCTTACCATTACTTATCCGCAGCTGCCGCATATTCAAACCGGCCGTGGCGCAGGAAGTGAGCGGTTTGCCGGGCGACGGTGGGGTCGGTGAGCATGGCGGAGTGGTTGACGGGTAGGACGAGGTAGTCGTGGCAGTTGGCGGGACGGGTTTCGGAGAGGAGGACGGTGCCATCACTTTCGCCTTGCAAGCCGATGATTTGACCGACGCCTAGGTGATGGTTGCCGGCGATGCAGCCGAGTTCGAGCTGGGGCGGCCAGGGCGGGAGATTGCCGTCTAGACCGTTCTGGTAGGCACCGCCGATAAGTGCGGGGGCGTAGTGGTGCAGCCGGTTTGCGGTTTCGCTGCCGAGATGCGGGGTGGCGAGGGTAACGCTGCGGCCGCGTACCAGTTCGGGGTAGTCGGCGGCGAAACGGCGCAACACGAGGCCGCCGAGGCTGTGGCAGATGAAGTGCAGCGGTTCTTGGTGTTGTTGGTAGTGGCGGCGGACGGCTTCGGCGAGGCGGCGGCTATGCTGGGGCAGGGTTTGGGCGATGCTGTAGTAGCCGAAGCAGCGGCTGTGGATATTATGGCGGCGCAGTTGCCAGGCGAGCGGGAGCATCACCCAGGCGTGCATATGGATGCCGTGCAGCAGGAGGGCGCGCAGCGGGGTTTGTGGCTGGCTCATGGTGTTAGCGGCTGCCGTCGGCAAGTAGCCATTTCTGGGCTTCGGCGGCATCGTTGAAATATTTGGGATGCTGGCGGGTGAGTAGGCTGGAAATATGGGCGGAGAGGCGTATCCAGAGGTCGTTGGTGACGATGGCGATGCGGCCGAAGTCGTTGTCGTGGTTGTTGAGGAAGCGCAGTTGTTCGGTAGCCATGTCGATGGTGTAGTCGCGCAACAGGGATAGGTCGAGGAGGAGGTCGGGGCGGTGTACGCGTTGGAGGCACTCGAGGATGGCGGCTTCGATGGTTTTGAAGTCTTCAAGGGTGAATTCGTTGTAGAGGGCAACGTTGAGGCCGTAGTTTTGTTGGCGGATGGAAATCATGGCAGAACTCCTGTTGAGATGGGTTTCCCGCGAGGGGGTGGGAGTGATACCGGCACGCTGTGGGCGTTTGCTGATTATAGTGAAATTGCCGGCAAACTGCTATGGCATGGGTTTGTATTGCCGCAATGAATGCGCTGTATGCGGGCGGCAAAAAGGCTATCTGAAAGTTCACTCGGTTTGCTTTCAGGTAGCCTTTTATAGCAAGCCAACTTAATTTTCGCTGCAGCGTTGGTTCGCCTTGCCGTACTTCTGTACTGTCTTCGGCTCACCGCCTTGTATCGGAAAGTCAATTTGGCTTGCTATAGATTAAGCCGATGGTTATTTGATGTCGCTGCGGCTGGACAATACTTGGTCGATGAGGCCGTAGGCTTGGGCTTCTTCGGCCGACATGAAGTTGTCGCGGTCGGTGTCGCGTTCGAGTTCGTCCAGCGTGCGGCCGCAATGTTCGGCCAAGAGCTGGTTGAGTTTGGCTTTCAGTTTGAGCAGCTCTTTGGCGTGGATTTCGATATCGGAAGCCTGGCCGCCCAAGCCGCCGCTGATCAGGGGCTGGTGAATCATCACGCGGCTGTTGGGTAGGGCGAAGCGTTTGCCTTTGGTGCCGGCGGAAAGCAGGAACGCGCCCATGCTGGCGGCTTGGCCGAGGCACAGGGTAGACACATCGGGCTTGATGAAGTTCATGGTGTCGTAGATCGACATGCCGGCAGAAACTGAACCGCCGGGGCTGTTGATGTAGAGGAAAATATCTTTATCGGGGTTTTCGCTTTCCAAAAACAGCAGCTGCGCCACCACCAGGTTGGCAGTTTGGTCGTTTACCGGGCCCACCAGGAAGATAATCCGCTCTTTCAAGAGGCGGGAGTAAATATCGAAGGCGCGCTCGCCCCGGCCGCTCTGTTCGATAACGGTTGGTACCAGATAGTTGTTTTCGATTGTGGGATTCATGGGTTTCCTCGCGTTTATAAGGGATAATTTGGGCAAAAAGCACCTCGGCGGATACGGCCTTGGTGCTTTGTTTGCAACGAGTTTCAGGTAGCCTGAATTACTGCTGGCCCATCACTTCGTCGAAGCTCAGTTTTTTCTCGTTTACCTTGGCCTGACCCAACACATAATCTACAACATTGGCTTCTACGGCCATAGAAATCGGGCCTTCCAAGCGGCTGCGGTCAGCGAAGTACCAATCCATTACTTCTTGCGGGTCTTCGTAGCTTTCGGAGAAGGTTTGTACCACGGCTTTAACTTGGTCGTCGGTCGGCTGCAGATTGTGCTTGCCTACCAAGTCGGCCAAAATCAGGCCCAGTGCCACGCGGCGTTCGGCCTGCTCGGTAAACAGGCTGTCGGCCAAATCTACATCTTCCGGCTTCATGCCTTGGTTCACCAGGTTTTGGCGGGCATTTGCAACCATACGGGCAGTTTCTTCGCGCACCAAGGTTTTCGGCAGTTCGATAGGGGTAACGTCCAGCAGGGCTTTCATTACGTTGTCTTTGGTTTGCGCTTCTATGCGGCGGGTTACTTCGCGTTCGATGTTTTTCTTCACTTCTTCGCGCATTTTGGGCACGTCGCCGTCTTGGATGCCCAAAGCTTTGGCGAATTGTTCGTCCACTTCCGGCAGCACGGCTTCGGCTACGTTGCGCAGGGTGATGGCGAATACGGCGGTTTTGCCGGCCACTTCTTTGCCATGGTAGTCGGCAGGGAAGCTTACGCTCACGTCTTTGGTTTCGCCTTCTTTCATGCCTTGGATGCCGGCTTCAAATTCAGGCAGCATCTGGCCTTGGCCGAGAATGAAGGGGTAGTTTTGTGCGGAGCCGCCTTCGAAGGGGATACCGTCGATGGTGCCGGCAAAGTCGATGATTACGCGGTCGCCGTCTTTGGCTTCGCGTTCCACGCGGTTGAAGCGGGTACGCTGACGGCGCAGGATGTCGATGGTTTTTTCCACTTCCGCTTCGCCCACTTCGCATACCACTTTTTCGATTTCCTGGTCGGCCAAGCTGCCCACGGTGATTTCGGGGAACACTTCGAAACGGGCGTTTACTTTGAATACTTTTTCGTCGTCTTGCGCTTCAACGGCATCAAAAGCGAGCAGGCCGGCGAGACGGATGTCTTCGGAATCCACGATTTCGCCGAATTTGTGACGCAGGCTGTCGTTTAAAACCTTGTCGCGGATGCCCGCGCCATACATGGATTCAATCATGCGCAGCGGGGCTTTGCCGGGGCGGAAGCCGTCTACACGGGCACGTTTTTGAGTGGCCTGCAGGCGTTTTTGTACGGCTGCTTCGATGTCTGCCCAGGGCAGTTCCAGTTGCAGGCTGCGTTCGAGACCTTCCAGTTTTTCAATAGTTACGCTCATTCGTAAGACCTTGTTTTGGTGTTAATCAAGCCGATAGGCGGATGCCTGCTCGGAAAAGTTTGCACTTGGCCGGCATATTTTTCTGTACTGGCCGTAAACGAAAGGCGCAAGTGTACCATAACTTGATGGCACAGGCAGTGTTTGGCTGAGGAATTATGTGGCAAAACGGGTTTCAGGTAGCCTCTTTAAGTATGGGTATGAGGCTGGCCGCAAATGAGTGGGTGCCAAGAGGAAGGTTGCCTGAAAATGTGTGCAGCAGATTTTGCTTTATCAGGTGGCCTATTCTGTATCCCATCAACTCGCCGAACCTGTCTCACTCTCCGCGCGCAACATGGCGGCAGCGTCGTCGAATTCGCGGATGAAGTTACCTTCGCCGAGCAGGGCGACGATGCCGCTGCGCTCCAGGCTGGCGCGTACTTGCTCATTGGCGCCGGTAACGATGACGCGAATACCGCGTTTTTGCAGGCCGCCGATAACGCGCTCCAGCGTGAGGATGCCGGTGATGTCGATATAGGGCACCCAGCGCAGCCGCAGCACAACTGTGCGCGGCTGGGTGTTGATGTCGGCCAGCGTGGTTTCGAATTTTTCCATCGCGCCGAAGAAGAAGGGGCCGTTCACGATAAACATCAGCACGTTGTCCGGCAGGGCGGCGGCATCGCGGCTGTGTTCTTCCTTGCGCACCTCCACCGCTTTGGCCATTTGGCCGATAAAGTGCAGGGTGGACACAATCACGCCGATGTTCACCGCCACCACCAAATCCACCAAGATGGTGAGGAAAAAAGTTATGAAAAACAACACGACGGCGGCACGCGGGGCGCGGCGCAGGATGCGGATGCAGCGTTTGGGCTCGCTCATGTTCCAGGCTACCTGAAACAGGATGGCGGCCAGTGCGGCCAATGGAATATCGGCAGCCAGCGGCGCGGCCGCCAGCAGGATCAGTGCCAGCGTGAGGGCGTGCACCATACCGGCCAGCGGGCTGTTACCGCCCTGGCGGATGTTGGTGGCGGTGCGGGCGATGGCGCCGGTGGCGGCGAACCCGCCGAAAAACGGCGTGATGATGTTGGCCAGCCCCTGCCCCACCAGCTCCTGATTGGCGCTGTGGCGCGTGCCGGCCATGCCGTCGGCCACCACGGCGGAGAGCAGCGATTCGATCGCGCCGAGCATGGCAACGGTGAAGGCGGGCAGGATGAGCTGGGCGGTTTGCGCGGCGGAAAAGGCGGGCAGGGAAAAATGCGGCAGCGCGCGCGGAATCGCGCCGTAGGCCGAGCCGACCGTGGCGACGCCCTCGAAGCAGAACAGGCTTTGCAGCACGGTGGCGCACAGCAGCACCCACATCGGCGAAGGCAGGCGGCGCAGCAGCGGCACTTTGGGCATCAACAGCAGCAGCGCGAGCGAAAACAGCCCCAGTGAGGCGGTGGCCGGATGCAGGTTCGGCAGGCTGTGCAGCAGCGACCACAGCTGCTGGTGGAAATGCTCGCCGCCAGCTTTGGGCAGGCCGAAAAACGCCGCCCACTGCCCCACGAAAATCACCACGCCGATGCCGGCGGTAAAACCCATAATCACCGGCATGGCGATGAAGCGTATCATGCCGCCGAAGCGGAACAAGCCCATAAACAACAATATGATGCCAGCAAGGAGAGTGGCGATTTGCAGGCCGTCGAAGCCGAATTTGGCGGTGATGCCAGAGAGGATGGCGATAAATGCGCCGGTGGGACCGGCAATCTGCACGCGCGAGCCGCTGGTCACGGCCACAATCACGCCGGCCACGATGGCGGTGTAAATTCCTTGTTCGGGTTTCACGCCGGTGGCGATGGCGAAGGCCATGGAAAGCGGCAGTGCCACCACGCCCACGATAATGCCAGCCACAATATTGTTCGCCCAATGGGCGCGGCCGAGCAAACCGGCGCGGCGGGCTTCTGTCCAAGCAATCATGTTTGATTCCGTGTGATTCTGTAAAAAAATGTGAATTGTACGCTGGTGGGGTGGGAATGACAAAGGCTGCCTGATAATTCAGGTAGCCTTTGTTTGAACCGGATCGAATGGTAAAGGCGATGCTGAAGTTATTAAATAGATAGGGTGTTTGCGTAGGCAACGGGTTGCCTGAGTGATGTGCCGATACGAAAAGGCTACCTGAAACTTAGCTGCGCAGAAATTCACGTGGTTTGTTTTAGCAGCGTTGAAGGCAGCGCTTTCAGGTAGCCTTTATCTTGCTATGCAGCCTAGGCTTTCAGCTAGCTTGCTCGCCCTGCCGCAGGGCGGCGATGCGTTCGCGGGCGTTGGGGTGGCTGTCGTACCAGCGGGCATACCAGCGGTCGTTCACCAGGCTGGCGGCGTTGTTGCGGTAGAGTTTGATTAGTGCGGAAATCAGGTCTTCGGCATGGGTGTGCGCGGCGGCGAAGTGGTCGGCTTCAAATTCGTTGCGGCGCGAGGAAAGGCTGCCCAGCGGGGCGAAGGGGAAGGAGAGCACGGGCAGCACCAGCATCATCAACAGCAGCGCCATGGCGTGGCTGGGGTAGGCCACGCCCAAGCCGTGATACACGGCGGCGAAGTGGATGATTTGCCCGAGCGCAAACAGCACCAAAATCGCGAGCAGGAAGCGCACGGCGATTTGCTTCATGATGTGGCGATGTTTGAAATGCCCCAATTCGTGCGCCAACACGGCTTCCACTTCTTGCGGTTGCATACCTTTGAGCAGGGTGTCGAAAAACACAATGCGTTTGTTTTGGCCGAGGCCGGTGAAATAGGCGTTGGCGTGGCCGCTGCGTTTGCTACCATCCATCACGAAAATGCCGTTGCTGGCGAAGCCGGTGCGCGTGAGCAGATTGGTGATGCGCTGTTGCAAGTCTTCATCGGCCAGCGGTTCGAAGCGGTTGAACAGCGGGGCAATCCATTTGGGAAACGCCCACAGCATCAGCAGCGAGAAACCGAGCCACAACAGCCACACCCGCAGCCACCACGCATTTCCGGCCGCGCCCATCAGATAAATCACGGCATACAGAAGCGGAATGCCGATGGCCGCGCCCAGCAGCAGGCCTTTGATTTGGTCGGCAAAGAAAGTGCCCAAGGTCATGTTGTTGAAGCCGAATGCGGCTTCCAGCCGGAAGCTGCGGTAGAGCGCGAAGGGCAATGACAACAGGCTGCTAACCAGCGAAAACAGCACCACCAATAGCACGCCTTGGTTCAGCAGCGAGGTGGCAAGGCGGTTGGCCGTCTCTGCCAGCAGATTCAGCCCGCCGCCGAGAGTAAACATCAGCAGCAGCAAGGTTTCATACAAAATATGCCAACGCGAAAACCGCTGTTTGGCCAGCGTGTAGTCGGCGGTTTTTTGGTGCTCTTCCAACGAGACTACGTCTTTAAAATCGCGCGGCACGCGGCCTCGGTGCAGCAGCACGGCACGGCTCTGGCGCAAAGAGAGCAGTAGTTGCAGCAGAGTGGAAAAGGCGGTGAAACCGAGAAAGAGGTAAAACACGGTGGCGGACATGAGCTGCTCCGAATGGAAAACGGGCGGCAGTATAGTGGGATTTCTGATGAAGAGCTATGGCACTCGCTTGATTTGCCGTAATGGATGCATAGTGCATGGCTGGCTGATTTATATTTGAAAAGAATGATTTGTTTTGTTTGGATTCAAATGCTTGGCAAAGCAGTGGAAATTTGTGCGATGGAAGCAGGCAAAAAAGCGGCACATATTGAATATGTGCCAAATCTACAAAGGAGAAATAGAGGAGAAACTTGTTAAGCGGTCTCCTTGACCACCCAACAAGATGTATTATAGGGCGGCCTAAAAAGGAAGGCAAGGCTAATACTATGATTTAACCTGCTTTTTCTAGATTGTAAGTAAGTGTGAATGTAGAATGCTAGCAGCATGAAACTAAAACAGAAATTAAATATACTGATTTATTCGAAATTCAGATTGTATATGGATTTAGGACGGATGTCGGTATTTTATGGCTGCTATATGCAAAATGCTGTGTGCAAATAATACACTAATTTTTCAGGTAGCCTGTTTGGATAGAAAGCTACCTGAAAAATATGAGTGTGGTTTAGAAAGCATCCCAATCGTTCAGCATCACGCCCAGGCCGATGCTGTTGTGTTTGTGGTTGTAATCGAGCAGGCTTTCGCCGTAGCCGTGGAAGGCCTGCACATAGCCTTTGAGTCGGCCGGCGATGGGGAAGGTGTAGTTCAGCTGCAGGCTGCCTTTGCTGCTGGCAGGATTGTAGCGGGCGAGGGCACCGAGGGTTTGGCGGTCGTTGAAGCGGTAGTACATCTGCAAATCGCCGTAGCCCATGTAGCGGTTGATGTTGGAGTTGTCGTCATCGTCGCTTTTTTCGGGAATGCGCCACCACAGGCGCGGCACCACGGTGAGGTTGCCCCATTCCATGCCGGCCATGGCGTAGATGCGGTTCCAAGAGCGGGAAAGTGGGTCGCTTTGGCCGTTGGATTGGTGTGCGGCACCAATGCCGAGCATACGCAGGCCGCCGCCGCCAGGCAGAGCGGCTTTCACGGGCTGGGTAAGGAAGATTTCGGGCTCGTAGTCGGTGTTGCGGAAGGGGGAGGACATGGAGCCTTTATATACTTGCCAGTGGGAAACTTGAGTGTAGCCGAACCAGAGGTCGGCGTTGGTGCCGAATAGGTCTTGTAATAGCTTGGTTTTGAAGGAAATCTGCATTTTGGCTTCAACGTGGTTTTGGCGCTGCTGCTCGGGAATGGCGGAAGTGTGTTCGGGGGAGGAGGGGTTGCGGTTGGGCGAGCTGTTGTACCAGCCGGGCAGCAGGTAGAGCGGGCGGTGGGCACGCACGCTGAGGATGCCGGATTCGTGGTTGACGTCTAAATCGTAGGCGAGGCTGAGCGGGCTGAAGGCCTGCGGCTGGGTGGGGGCGGCAGGGGCTTCGGTGAGCACCACCTTGGGTGTGCTCTCGGCCTGGCTTTGCTCGATGCTTTGTTTGATGTCGATGGCGGCTTTGGTGTCGGCGGGAGCAGACAAGGGCTGGGTGGGCGGAAGTTGTGCACCCATGCTGTGGTCGTAGCAAGCAAGGCGGGCGGAGGGGTCGCCGATTTGGGTACAGGCCAAGGCGCCGGCGGGGGCTTGGGTTTGGGCGGCGCTGTGGGCAGAAACGAAAAGGACGGTGGCGATGAGGGGGAGGCGGGATGTTTGCATGATGGTTGGGGTGTGAAACGTCATCTTTGGAGTAAGGCTACCTGAAAACCTGCTTCAGATTTCGCCCATGCGGTAAAACAAATCGGCCAGTGCGGCCAGGCGCAGGGTGTCGCAGCCCCAGCGTTCGGATTGGATGTGGCGCATCCACAAAATGGGGCGCATACTGCGGCGCAAGGTGCGAATTATAGCGGGATTTTGCTTTTGCAGGCAGGTTTTGTAATGTTCAGCGGCTTGGTCGAGTAGGCCGCTGCGCAGGAGGATGTCGGCGGTGGATTGCAGGTAGCACAGCCAGTCGCGGCTTTGGCACAGCGGCAGGCTGAGTACGGTAGCGGGGTTGTCTTCGAAGTCGATGAAGCCGATGCCGCCGGCTTCGGTCAGCACCATATTGCGGGCGAAAGCTTGGCTGAGAAATTGGTTTTGCCGGTGTACGGCTTCGATGGCATGCAGGCCTTGCAGCCAGCCTTCGAGGCTGCCGACTTTGGTTTGCTTTTCGATGGCGATGAGCAGGGTTTGCTCGCCCACATGGCTCATCAATAGGGCATTCTCCTGCACGGCCAATAGTTTGGGCGCGGTGATGCCGGCTTCGGCCAGCTCGCGCAGGCGGCCGGCTTCGATGGCAATGCCGGCATGGCCGCCGGGATTGGGCACCGGGGTGAATACGCTCAAACGGCACACTTTGGCCAGGCCGTTGAGCAGGCTGTAACGCCAGGCGGCTTGACGCAGGGCGGCTTTGCGCAGCCACACGGTTTCGCCGTTGTCTAAACGGTGGCGGGCGATGGTTTCGGTTTGGGCGGCAGCAAGGGCGGCCAGCTGGGCGGCGTAGTTCATGGCAGTGCGGGAAAAAGAAAGCAGCATTATATAGCGAAACAGTTTTGCCCGCCTTGCTGTGAGGCTACTCCATTTTTAAGTAACCTGCCGCACATTCACACTACCAGGCGAGAAGGCGAAGTCAGCGATATGGTATGGATACAGGGTAAAGTAGGCACTTTGGTGACGCTGGTGCCCATCTACGCCTTGGGCAGCTTCCAAGGGCGGTTGCCCTTTCCAAGCCCTCCGTGCCGATGCTTACCGTTTCTGAAGATGCCGACAACTTGCAAAAATGCTTCGAGCTCGGTGCGTACGGCTATATTTTGAAAAACACCGATACCGATTTCCTGGTGGCCGCTATCCGCCAGGTCGTGGCCGGGCAGCAAACCGTGTCGCCCGAGCTTCCCGCCCGACCATTCCGCCATCATCGATTCCCGCACCCAGAGCGAGCACGATGTGTTGCACTGCGCAGCTGGTGGTATCAGCAACAAAATGATTGTCTGGCGGATGTTTTTATCCGAAAACACGGTGAAGGCGTATATGCAGATTATCTTCCGCAAACTAAACATCGACAACTGCGTATGTGCTGCCGTGTATGCCCGAGAATTGGGCTTGGATAAGTGAAGAGGAATAATGAGATTGGCGGTTTCAGGTAGCCTTTGGATGAGGCTACCTGAAAACTGAAAGACAGAAGGCTGGCGGCTGTTGCTGTTTCAAATAGCGGGATTGCCGGTGTCGGATTTCAGCATCCGGCCTACAGCGAGCTGCAATCAGTAAAGGCTACCTGAAAACGAGCTACGCAAGTTTCTGTGAAGCTAAATTTTCAGGTAGCCTTTTCAGCCTTTCTTATGTCCGCCGCACACTTTACAGGTGGGATTGGGGGGGTGGAGAAGTGCTGCCATTGGCCGCTGAGTGCGTTGTATCAGCACAAAACGCCGTTTTCGGCAGGCAGGCCGAGCAGGATTTTCAGGGTTTCGGCAGCTTGGGTGGTGCCGATGATGCCCACTAGTGGGGAGAACACGCCGAATAGGGTGTAGGTAGTGGTGGCCGGCAATGTTGCGGTTGCCTGCGGCTAGGGTTTGATAAATGTCTTGTGTGGCGGAATCCACTATATCGGCCCCCCATTTGGCTGATGCTTTTCAGATTAACGGGCTTGTCTTTGGCGAAAATCGGGCTGCTGATGAGCAGGCAGAAGATGAAGATGCTGTGTTTCATGTTTGTTTTCTGGTGTAGTGTTACAGAAAAAAACAGCCTGATGTGGCTTACATTTCAGGCTGTTTTCGCTCGGGCGCGGGGATTAGCGATGCTGCTTTTGATAATCCTTGTTCCACGCTTGAACGGCGGTATTGGCATCGCGCGCGGCGGAGTGCAAGGTGTTGCAGGCAGATAAAGTGTCCAGCAAAACGGCGCATAAAACGATTCTTTTCATATGGATTTTTCCTTTTAATTGATTGATATGTGTGATTGATGATTAAGCTTGTTTGGCGGCTTGCATATTTTGGATAAACCGGTCAAACAGATACCCCACATCTTGCGGGCCGGGGCTGGCTTCGGGGTGGCCTTGGAAGCAGAACACGGGTTTGTCGGTCAGCTCGATGCCTTGCAAGGTGTTGTCGAACAAGGATTTGTGGGTAATCCTTGCGTTGGCGGGCAGGGTGTCGGCATCGACGGCGAAGCCGTGGTTTTGGCTGGTGATGACGACTTTGCCGCTGTCCAAGTCTTGCACGGGGTGGTTCGCGCCGTGGTGGCTGAAGTGCATTTTCAGGGTTTTCGCGCCGATGGCGAGGCTGATGAGCTGGTGTCCCAGGCAGATACCGAAGATGGGTTTGCCGCTTGCCATCAGTTTTTGCACGGCTTCGATGGCGTAGGTACAAGGTTCGGGGTCGCCGGGGCCGTTGGACAGGAACACGCCGTCTGGGTTGAGCGCCAACACGTCTTCCGCGCTGGTTTGGGCGGGGACGACGGTCAGGCGGCAGCCGCGTGCGGCAAGCATACGCAAGATGTTGGTTTTTACGCCGAAATCATAGGCGACAACGTGGAACGGTTGTTCGGCAGGGGTAACGAAACCTTTGCCCAGCGCCCATTCGCCTTCGGTCCATTCGTAGGCTTCTTTGCAGGAAACTTCTTTCGCCAAATCTTTGCCGACCATGCTGCCGAACGCGGCGATGAGTTCTCGAGCTTTTTCAACCGTTGCGTCCGCGCCGGTCAGAATCGCGCCGCCTTGTGCACCTTTTTCGCGCAGCAGCGTGGTCAGGCGGCGGGTGTCGATGTCGGCGATGGCGACGGTTTTGTTACGCACGAGATAGTCGTGCAGGCTTTCGGAGGCGCGGAAGTTGCTGTGCAGCAGCGGCAGGTCGCGGATAATCAAGCCTGCGGCATAAACGCTGCGGCTTTCTTCGTCTTCGGTGTTGGTGCCGGTATTGCCGATGTGGGGATAGGTGAGGGTTACGATTTGTTTGCAGTAGGACGGGTCGGTCAGGATTTCCTGATAGCCGGTCATGGAGGTGTTGAACACGACTTCGCCGGAAGCTGAACCTTTGTAACCGATTGATGTGCCTTGAAATACGCTGCCGTCAGCGAGAACGAGAAGGGCGGGAGTGGTCATGATTGGTGTCCGGACGCGGGGGATAAAGAACACGTTTCGCGGCTTTCTAAGCGGGGCAAAACGTGCTTCGGAGAAGGCGGCAGTGCCTGCTGGAAGCGAGTTATTCTAATGGACAACGGGAGGGCTGGGCAAGTTTGGGCGGGGAGTTTTCAGGTAACCTGAGCGCTTGTACGGTGGAGGAGTTATATTTGGCTGTTGCCATACCGAAGGCTACCTGAAATTTGTGGAAGGCAGACAAAACAATATAGCTTTTAGGCTACCTGAAGAAGCGGTTTCCATATTTTCGGGTAGCTTTTTCGTATCGCAGCAAAAGGTCACCTGAAACCGCACACTTTATTTCGGCTGGCGGCTGATGCGGATTTGTTCGATGCGCTGGCCGGCTTTGGCGGCCACGGTGAAACGCCAGCCGTGGTAGTCGAGGGTGTCGCCTACCTCAGGCAGGGTTTTCAGCTCTTCGATCATCAGGCCGGCCACGGTGTGGTAGTCGGCATCTTCTTCGGGCGAGGGCAGGCCGAGCTGCGGGGCGAGCTCGGCATATTCGTGGCTGCCGTCCACCAGCAGGCTGTCGTTATTTTCAGAGCTGTTTTCGCCAGACTGGGCATTCTGCTCTTTGCGCTCGTAGGCTTCGGGGAATTCGCCGGCAATGGCGGAAAGCAAGTCTTTGGTGGTAACCATGCCCTGCACGGCGCCGAATTCGTCCACCACGAGGGCGTAGTCGGCACCGCTTTGGCGGAACTGCTCGATGGCGGAAAGGGTGTTGGTGCTGTCGGGCAGGATGAGCGGCTGGCACAAAGCAGCCTGGATATCTGGCTCTTCGCCGCTGAGCAGCTGGTTGAGCAGGTCTTTTTTGTTGATGTAGCCCAAAGGCTCGTCGGCACCGGCCTTGCCCACCACCAAGAGGCGGGAATACGGGGAGTTTTGCAGCTGGGCGTATTGCTGCTCGCGGCTTTGGGAAATATCGAGGCGTTCGATGTCGCGGCGGGGCACCATGATGCCGGGCAAGGGGCGCTCGGCCAGGGTGAGCACGCTGCGGATCATGGATTTTTCGTTTTCTTCAAAGTGGCCGGCATCGTGGTTTTCTTCGCCGGCTTTGGCCAGCATGGTTTCGCGGATGCCCATCATGCCGAGCACGTTTTCGGCGGTACGGCGGCGCCAAGAGCGGCTGCCGTAGGCGTTTTTGTCGGTATTGCGCTGGGAGATTTGGTTGAACACTTCAATCAGTACGGAGAAGCCGATGGCGGCATACAGATAGCCTTTGGGGATGACTACGTGGAAGGCTTCGGCAATCAGGCTGAAGCCGATCATCAAGAGGAAGCCGAGGCACAGCATCACCACGGTGGGATGGCGGTTGACAAATTCGGTGAGCGGTTTGCTTGCCCAAATCATCATGGCCATCGCCACAATCACGGCGGCCATGGCGATTGGGATGTGCTGCACCACGGCCACGGCAGTAACCACGGCATCGATAGAAAACACGGCATCGAGCACGAGAATCTGCAACACCACGCCCCAAAACGGCGCATGTTGTTTGCGATGGTCGGTGTCGGAAACGGCGTAGTGGTTGGCGCCTTCCAGCCGTTCGTGCAGCTCGGTGGTAGCTTTATAAAGCAGGAACAGGCCGCCCACAAACATGATGATGTCTTTGCCGGCCACTTCCAGCCGCCCCAAGGCAAACAGCGGGGTGGTGAGCTGCATGATGCGGCCCATAAAAGCGAGCATTAGAAGCCTGATGAGCACAGCCAAAGTCAGGCCGGTGATGCGGGCGTGGTCGCGCTGGGCGGGGCGCACTTTGCTGGCCAAAATGGCCACGAACACCAGGTTGTCGATGCCGAGCACGACTTCGAGAATAATCAGCGTGGCGAAGCCCAGCCAGGTTACCGGGTCGGCCAGCCAGGAGAAATCCATAAGTAGAATCCTTAAAATTAAAACGGCAATGAGCTTTTTTCAGAACCCCATCTTTGGCGCATTTCTTCGCAGTACGCCTCCCGAATGTTGGAAAATATTCAAATTTGAATTGAGATCAAATATGGGGTTTTGCAAGGGTTTCATAATAGGGAAAAACTAAAGGCTACCTGAAAATGCCGTGGGCAGTTTTCAGGTAGCCTTTAAATACGACGCACCGCGTACAAACTTATCTACCGAGGCAGGCTCGGGCTCTGAGGAGGCAGGGGAAGCAGGGTGCATATCGGTACGGGAGTAGTAAAGAGATGGCAAGTTTAGCAGATTGCGACAGCTTGCTGAAGCAATTATTCCTTTGGTTAAACTCAAACAGTATGGCGGCTACACTACTGGCCGTTGGCGGTAGAACAGCAACCCCGGCAGCGCCAGCCCGAAGGCCAGTGCGCCGATAACGAAGCCTGATTTTACAAAATAATCCACCGCCTGCTCTAAAAGCTGTCCGGAAAAGCCCTTGTGATTTATCTGCACCAGCGCAATCATAGCCTTATACACATACACGCCCGGAATCATCGGAATGATGGCGGCCACAGTAAACACTTTCGGGTGTGCCCGATAGCGTTGCGACAAATATACGCCGATAAAGCCCACCAGCGAAGCCGCACACAGCGTGGCCAAGCCCTGCGACAGACCAAACTGCATCATGAGCGTGCGCGAGCCATGCCCCAGCGCACCCAAATAAGCACAGTATTTCAACGCATTGCGCGGTACATTGAACAAAATCGCAAAGCCCACGGCGGGGATAGCGGCGAAGAACATATCGTCTAGCAAATTCAGCAGCATGGTTTAATCCCAAGCAGAAACATTCAACAGGCTCAAGGCCAACACAATGCCCAAACAGGTGCTGAACGTGAGCAGCATGGCCACTGCCCAGCGGCTCATGCCCATATTCACATGGCCTTTGAGCATATCGGCCAGCGAATTAATCAGCGGCATCCCAGGCACTAGCAGCAGGACGCTGGCCGCCGTGGCGATTTCCGGGTGCTCGCCCCAACCGAACTTCAGTGCCGTGCCCGACACCATTGAAGCCACAAAAGCAGTAACCGCGAACACCACTGCCGGGTTGTAGTGCCGTGCCGACAACCTTTGGCGTACCCACATGCCGCAGGCCGAAGCAATAAACGTGATGAAGCAAATCAGCGGATCGCCACCCGAGAGGTGGGCAAAGCTCGCGCAGGAGAGCCCCATCATAAACACCACAAAATAGCGGTTGTATTTTTCCGGCTTCACCGCATCCAGCTGTTCACGTACTTCCTGCACGCTATATAGACCGTCTTCCGCATCCAGCACAATGTGCTGCACCGCTGTGATCACCGACATATTGATGCCTTTGTCGAAATTCTTGCGCGTGGTGGTGATGCATTGATTGCAACGGCGCGTGGTGATCACAATAGCATTGGGTGTGAGCGCACACTCCACACTGTCCATGCCCAGCGCACGGCCAAGGCGCACGGCGATTTGGTCAATAAGCGTGCTTTCCGCACCGTATTGCAACAGCAACAGTGCGGCATGGACGCACAGGCGGGTGATTTCCTGCTGCTGTTCGTAATCAGTGGAAACGGAGGGAAGGGAGGCGGGAACGGGAGTCGTCATTAAATATACCGGCTGGGAAAAACAGAAGGAAGACGCGTGCAGAAAACGGCTGGGAATGCTGTGGGTTAAAGAGCCGTTTGGTTGGATGTATGATGGGAACGAATTATACCGCAAGCCCCGTACAGCAGCCAATTGTGCAGTGTGAATGCGGGTGTTTACGGGCAAAAAGGCTACCTGAAAACGTGAACTTCAGTGAGGTTAAAACGGTTTCAGGCAGCCCTTATATGGTGTGGGTGCTGATATACGCCCGTGGCATTGCTTTTCCCCACGGGAGAAGGATACAGATGATAGGCTGCTTGAAAACGGGATATCAACATGGTAAACAACCCATCATTTTCAGATTACAATACCGCTTCAAACCCCATATCGGCATCCAGCAAGAATCATGTTTCCACGAGTTCTTTCCGTCTCCGCCGCCCGAGGGCTGCGTGCGCACCTGCGCGGCGGCGGCTTGGTGGCTTATCCCACGGAATCCAGCTACGGATTGGGCTGCCTGCCCACGCATCGCCGCGCCTTGCGCCGGCTGATGCAGCTGAAAAAACGGCCGCAGCACAAGGGGTTGATTGTTATCGGCAGTAATTTGGTGCAGCTCGAGCCATTGCTGCAAAGGCTACCTGAAAACCAGCGCCGGCTGGCACAAAGCACTTGGCCGGCGGCGGTAACGTTTTTATTTGCGGTATCAGGGAGTGTACCGGCGTTGTTACGCGGGCGCGGGCGGGAAAAACTGGCGGTGCGCGTGCCGGCGCATGATGGGGCACGGCGTTTGTGCGCGCTGCTGGGCGCACCGCTGGTGTCCACTTCGTGCAACCGCAGCGGGCGGCGGGCTTTACGGCATCAGCGCGAGGTGCAGCGCTGTTTTGGGCGGGATGTGTATGTGGTAAACGGCCGCTGCGGTGGGGCGAAGCGGCCGAGCCGGATTGTGGATGCGCAGAGCGGGACGTGTTTGCGTTAGAGGCTACCTGAAAGCTGTTTTCAAGTAGCCTCTAACATACTATGCCGCGAGGTATGTGGCAGATCGGCGTTGCTGCGGGAATATTTGAATTTTCGTCCCTTTCAAATTTTCAGGTAGCCTGTATCATTCATGTCCAGTTCACCTTTGCGCCTCATACCTGCGCCCGCAGACGGATGGCAAGATCGATAGATTAACCATACTTGGCTTCTAAGCCTATGGGTGTTAAAAGCTACCTGAAACTTGCAGGAGCAGGGTTTATATCCGCCTGCTGCAATGGCTGAGCTTGCTCGAAGCAGTTTTTTAATTTGGCTGAAACGCGCCCGCTGTTAGCAAAGTTTCAGGTAGCCTTCATCTATCTTTGCCAATCCGGCGGCGGTTTGTTATAAGGTAATCTGATTAAAACGAATAAACAATGAGGTAGCTATGCGCTTGGGCGGGTTGTGCTGTTGGGTGGCGGGTGTGCTGCTGGCTTTTCTGTTGCCGGCAGCACATTTTATTGCCATTGCCTCTGCCTTGGCGCTGTTGCTCGCTCTGATCGGCTGCTTCCGGCGCGTTCGTGGGGCGTGGTGGCTGCTGTGCGGGCTGCTTTACGGTGTGTGGCGGGTGCAGCTGGCGCTATCGCAGCAGTGGCCGGCGGAGCCGGAGTTTCAAAGGGTACGGCTGGATTTTCAGGTAGCCTCGGTGGCGGAGGCATCGGCGCAGTCGGTGCGGTTTGAGGCTTGGGCGCAAACGGAAGTGGGGGAGCGGTTTCGGCTGCTGGTGTCGGACCGGTATTTGCGCGAATGGCGGCCGGGCAGCCGCTGGCGGATGACAGTGCGGGTGCGGCCTACGGTGGGCGAGCGCAATGAAAACGGTTTCGACCGCGAGGCTTGGGCGTTGAGCCGGTATATCGACGGCATGGCTTCGGCTGCCCGCGAGCGGGTGGAACTGCCGTCGGACACGGGCTGGCAATCGCGTTGGCAAAACTGGCGCTACGAGCGGCAGCAGGCTTGGCAACAGGCGGCGGAAAGCTACCCGAACGGGGCGGCGCTGATGCGGGCTTTGGGCGGTGGCGGATACGGCGGGCTGGCGGATGAGCATTGGCGGGCGTTTCGCGTGTTGGGCATCAATCATTTGATTAGCGTGTCGGGGCTGCACATCGGCATGGTAGCGCTGGCGGCAGCGTATCTGGCGAGGCTTTTGCTGCTGCGCCTGCCGCTGGCCGAGCCGCGACGCTGGTATTTGGCGGCGGGTTTGGCAGCAGCTTTGTTTTATTCGGCATTGGCCGGCTTCGGCGTGCCGATTCAGCGCAGTTTGCTGATGCTGGCGGTGTTTGCCTGGCAATGGTATCGGCGCGGCAGCCCTGCGCCGTGGCGGGCTTGGTGGCAGGCTTTGGCCGTGGTACTGCTGTTCGACCCGCTCTCGGCTTTGGGCGTGGGCTTTTGGTTTTCCTTCGGCGCGGTGGCGGCGCTGATTTGGGCGGCACAAGGGCGGCTGGAGTCCATGCCGGATGACGATGTGGCGGAAGACGGCTGGCTGAACGCGGCCAAGCATTCCGGCAAATGGCGCACCGCGCTACGCGCCCAATATGCGGCCACGCTGTTGGGGTTTTGGCAGGCCGGGCAGGTGTTCGGCATTGTGCCGCTGGCCGCGCCTTTCGCCAATGCGCTGCTGATTCCGTGGTTTTCCTGGGTGTTGGTGCCGCTGGCTTTGCTGGCGGTGCTGCTGCCGTTTGAAGGCTACCTGAAAACGGCGGCGGCCATCGGCGAGTACATCATGAGCGCGGTGGTGTGGGCGGGCAGTTGGGTGCCCACCGGCGCGCTGGCGCATTTGCCGCCGCTGTTTTGGCTGGCCGTGTTGGCTGCGCTGGCGGTGTGGCTGTTGCCGCGCGGCTTGGGTTTGCGGTCTTGGGCGGCGCTGGTGTTGGCGGCATCCTGCCTCTATCGCATGCCCGCGCCGGAGTACGGCACGGCGGCGGTGCGGATTATCGACGTGGGGCAGGGGCTTGCCTTGCAGGTGCGCACGCAAAACCATTGGCTGCTGTTCGACACCGGCACGGCAGGGGCGGCGCAGACACAGCTGGTGCCCAACCTGCTGGCGCAGGGGCTGCCGCCGCCCGATGTGCTGGTGCTCTCGCATCACGATGCCGACCACGACGGCGGCTTCTCCGCTGTTCAGGCAGCCTTTGCACCGCGCAAATTGTATGCCGGCCAGCCGGAAGCCTATGCCGGCGTAGCCGAATGGTGTGCCGGCGGTACCACGTGGGAATGGGACGGCGTGCACTTCGAATTCCTCACCCCGCCGCGAAACCCCGAAGCTGACGACAACGAACAAAGCTGTGTGTTGCGCGTGTTGGCCAACGGGCAGGCCGTGCTGGCGGGCGGCGATTTGGGTATTGCGGGCGAGCGCTGGCTGGTGGGCACATACGGCGATTCGCTGCACAGTCAATTATTGGTGCTGGGGCACCATGGCAGCCGCTCCTCATCCGATTCGGCCTATCTGAACGCGGTGGCGCCCGAAGCGGCGGTGGCGGCCAACGGCTTCGCCAACCCCTACGGCCACCCCGCCGCCATCGTGCGCCACCGCCTCTCCGCCCACCGCATCCGGCTCTACACCACCGCCCGCAGCGGGCAGCTGGATTTCGTGCTGGGGCAGGGCGGGGAAATGCGGCCGCAGCGCTTGGGCAGGAGGTTTTGGCAGCGCAAGCCGTTTGAGGGGTGAAGGTTTCAGGTAGCCTGTTGGTGGATTGAGAGGCTACCTGAAAATCTTTCCGCCACTTAATCACTCGTCCGCGTTCACCACCCGTTTGCGGTACAATGTGCGCCCTTCCTGTTTTCAATCAGGCTACCTGAAAGCGCGTAGCCCAACTCCTCCCGCAAGCCCGAAATATGACCGCCCCTGTTTACATCCCCCTGCGCCAACACACTGAATTTTCCATCACCGACGGCACCTTGCGCATCAAAGAGCTGGTGAAGAAGGCCGCCGCTTTCGGCCTGCCTGCGCTGGGCATCAGCGATTTGATGAACACGTTCGGCCTGGTGAAATTCTACAAAGCCTGCCGTAGCGCGGGCATCAAGCCGGTGGTGGGGGCGGATGTGTGGGTGGCGAGTCCGGACAATCCGGAGCAGCCCTTCCGCGCCATGCTCTTGGTGCGCAACGAAGCGGGCTACCGCCGCCTGTGCGAGCTGCTCACCCGCGCTTATGTCGGCACGGATCGCAACGTTGCCCATGCCGAGCTGGAGCCGCAATGGCTGGCTGAGGGCGATAATGAGGGGTTGATTTGTCTTTCTGGCGCGCATTTGGGCGAAGTGGGCCGCCAGCTGATGAACGGCCATGACAACGCCGCCCGCGCCGCCGCGCAGAAATACGCGCAATGGTTTCCCGATGCTTTTTATTTGGAACTGCAAAGGCTACCTGAAAAACCGGAATGGGAAACTTCGGTTTCAGGTAGCCTCAAATTGGCGGCGGAATTGGGCTTGCCCGTGGTGGCCACCCATCCGGCGCAGTTTTTAAACCCCGACGATTTCAAGGCACACGATGCGCGGGTGTGTATTGCCGGCGGCTGGGTGCTGGCGGACAAACGCCGCCCGCGCGATTTTGTGGCCGGCCAGTATTTTGCTTCGCCGGAAGAGGTGGCCGCGCGCTTTGCCGATTTGCCCGAAGCATTGCAGAACACGGTGGAAATCGCCAAGCGCTGCAACCTCACGCTCACGCTGGGCAAAAACTTCCTGCCGCAGTTTCCCACGCCCGAC
This sequence comes from Eikenella sp. NML070372, assembly GCF_001648415.1. NCBI lineage: Bacteria > Pseudomonadati > Pseudomonadota > Betaproteobacteria > Neisseriales > Neisseriaceae > Eikenella > Eikenella sp. NML070372. The sequence continues at coordinate 126,647 of NZ_LXSN01000005.1, forward strand.
GGCATGAGCTTGGACGACTACCTCGCCCAACTGGCCAACCAAGGCCTGCGCGAACGGCTGGCCGCGCTCTATCCGGATGAGGCGGAACGCGAACAAAAGCTGCCGGAATACCAAGCGCGGCTGGATTTCGAGCTGGGCACCATCGTGCAGATGGGCTTTCCGGGCTACTTCCTGATTGTGGCCGACTTCATCAACTGGGCGAAAAACAACGGCTGCCCGGTGGGGCCGGGGCGCGGTTCGGGCGCAGGCTCGATGGTGGCGTATTCCTTAAAAATTACCGATTTAGACCCGCTGCGCTATGCGCTGCTGTTTGAGCGTTTCCTCAATCCCGAGCGCGTGTCGATGCCCGATTTCGATATTGACTTTTGCCAAAACAACCGTGGCCGCGTGATTGAATATGTGCGCCAAAAATATGGCTTCGAGGCAGTGAGCCAGATTGTTACCTTTGGCACAATGTCTTCCAAAGCCGTAATCCGTGATGTGGGGCGCGTGCTGGAGCTGCCGTTCGGCGTGTGCGACCGGCTTTCCAAGCTGATTCCGATGGAAGCCAACAAGCCGCTGAGCCTGGAGAAGGCGATGGAGGCCGAGCCGGAAATCGCCAAGGTGCTGGAAGAGGAAGAGGCCGAAGAGCTAATGGAGCTGGCCAGAAAGCTGGAAGACCTCACGCGCGGGCTGGGCATGCATGCCGGTGGCGTGTTGATTGCGCCAGGCAAGATTTCCGATTTCTGCCCGGTGTATCAGGCCGATGAATCCGCCTCGCCCGTTTCCATGTATGACAAGGGCGACGTGGAAGATATTGGGCTGGTGAAGTTTGACTTCCTTGGCCTGCGCAATCTTACCATCATTAAAATGGCGCAGGAATTTATTGCGCAAACCACCGGCAAGCACATCGATGTGAACCACATTGACCTCACCGACCAGCAGGCCTATGAAGTGTTCCGCAAGGCCAACACCACGGCGGTGTTCCAGTTTGAATCCACCGGTATGAAAAAGATGCTGGCGCAGGCCAATACCACTAAGCTGGAAGAAATTATCGCCTTCGTGTCGCTCTACCGTCCCGGCCCGATGGATTTGATTCCGGACTTCATCGCCCGCATGAAGGGCGTACGCTTCGAATACATGCACCCGCTGCTCGAGCCCGTGTTGCAGCCCACCTACGGCATCATGGTGTATCAGGAGCAGGTGATGCAGGCCGCGCAGGTGATCGGCGGCTATTCGCTCGGCGGTGCGGACTTATTGCGCCGTGCCATGGGCAAGAAAAAGCCCGAAGAAATGGTGAAACACCGCGAAATCTTCGCCGAAGGTGCGGCTAAACAGGGCATTGCCCGCGAAAAAGCCGATGAAATCTTCGACTACATGGAAAAATTCGCCGGCTACGGCTTCAACAAATCCCACGCCGCCGCCTACGCCTTGGTGGCCTACCAAACCGCCTGGCTCAAAGCCCACTATCCGGCCGAATTCATGGCCGCCACCATGTCGAGCGAATTGGACAACACCGACCAGCTCAAGCTGTTCTACGACGATGCCCGCGACAACGGCATCCGCTTCCTGCCGCCCGATGTCAACCATTCCGGCTACCACTTCCAGCCCGATGCCCAACGCCGTATCCGCTACGCCCTGGGCGCGATTAAAGGCACCGGCGAAGCCGCGGTGGAAGCCATTGTGGCCGCACGCAAAGAAGGCGGCGCATTCAAGAGCCTGTTCGACTTCTGCGAGCGCGTGAGCCGCCAGCACATCAACCGCCGCACCATCGAAGCCCTGGTGCGCGGCGGTGCATTCGACAGCATCGAGCCCAACCGTGCCCGCCTGCTTGCCAACATCGACCTGGCCATGAGCAACGCCGAGCAGCAGGAAGAGAATGCTAACCAAGGCGGCCTGTTCGATATGGTGGAAGACGCGATTGCCCCCTTAGAAATGATCGATGTGCCCGCCTGGGGCGAAGCCGAGCTTCTGGCCGAAGAAAAACAGGCCATCGGCTTCTATTTTTCCGGTCACCCCTTCGGCCCGGCCGAAAAAGAAGTACGCCAATTCGCCCCCACCCGACTCTCCCAGCTCAAGCCCAACGACAACGTGCGCGTGGCCGGCTTCGCCACTGTCATCCGCAGCATGGTGGGCAAGCGCGGCAAAATCGCCTTCATCACGCTGGAAGACACCGGCGGCAAAGCCGAAGTGATGATTAGCGGCGAAACACTCGAGCAGCTCAGCCGCGACACCCTGCGCGCCGACCAAGTGTTGATTGCCGAATGCCGCATCAGCCGCGACGACTATGGCGGCGAAGACGGCTTGCGCATCATCGCCAACCGTGTTTACACCCTGCAGGAAGCCCGAAGCCACTACGCCCGCGCCCTCACCCTGCACCTCGCCCCCCACGACAACATCCCCCGCCTGGCCGAACTGTTGCAACGCGGCGGCGAAGGCAAACGCGTTCCCCTGCGCCTGCACTACGCCAACGGCCAAGCCAGCGGCGAGCTCATCCCCGACAGCCGATGGCAGCCCTGCCTCAACACCGAACTCTTGGAAGAACTGGTGTCGCTCTTAGGCGAGCGGCAGGTAGGGGTAAATTGGTAGGGGCTACCTGAAAAGCATTGTGCTAACAGCAGTGGATTCGGCATTGATACCTGGCATGATGAGAAGCAGGCTACCTGAGAAGTTTCTGCAGCAGGACAGGAAGGTTTTCAGGTAGCCTGCGCAGTATGTACAGGCTACCTGAAAGTCTTTATTCCGTTTGGTCGTCCAAACTACCAATGTTGGACAAAATAAACCGGGTCAAATCTTCAGCTTGCGCCTGCCAGCCATTCAGCACGGAGAGGCGGTAATGTGTTTGCAGGTTGGCGGCGGCGAGGCAGCCGTGTTGTTCGTGCACCCACAGCGGCCATAGGGCGCGCATGAAGGGCGGCACTTTTTTTTCTTGCAGCAGGCGGCTGATTTTTTTGTGGCCGTGCGGCAGGGGCAGGGTGTCGTCGGGTTGCGGGGTGCGCCAGATGCCGCTGTTGGGTTGAATCAGGTTTTCAGGTAGCCCGTGGGTGGCAGGTTGCCACACGGGTTGGGCAAGCAGTTTGCCGGTGGTCCATTCGGCGGGAACGGGAAATAGGCAGCCGGCGTAGAGTATGGCGCGGCCGTGCGGCAGCGGCCATTGGGCTTGCTGCACGGCGGGGTTGGCGAGGGTGGCGGCGAATTGGCGCACGCTGTCGGCACGGGGGCTGCCTAGGCGGTGGTTACGGGCGAATAGGTGCAGCTGGTGGGGTTGCCGCAAGGGGGGAAGCTGCCGCCAAGAGGCTACCTGAAAACGGCTGGCGGCGTCATATAGGCTGTTGTGCTCAGCTTGGCTGTAGTCTTCCAATAACGCCAAGTCGTGTTGCAGGCGGCCGACGGTGGCGAGCAGCTGGTGGGTGAGGTGCGGCACGCGCTCTTGCCACGGGGGCAGGGCTTCGCGGCGCAGCCAGTTGCGCAGCAGGGAGGTATCGGCGTTACTGCTGTCTTCCACCCATGTCAGCTTGTGTTCTTGGGCGTAGGCGAGCAGCTCGGTTCGGGGAACGGCCAAGAGGGGGCGCCATAGGCTGACGCGTTCGTTCAGCGCCCGCAGGGCAGGCATGGCGGCGAGGGCACGGAGCCCACCGCCGCGCAGGGTGGCCAGCAGCAGGGTTTCGGCTTGATCATCGGCATGGTGGGCGAGGGCAACGGCATCGGCGCGGCTTTGGGCGAAGCAGCGGTAGCGTTCGGCACGGGCAGCGGCTTCGAGCCCGAGTTTGCCGAACGCCACCTGCACGCGCTCTATGCGCAACGGCACTTGCCATCGGGCGCACAGTTCGCGGCAGAATTCCGCCCATTCGTCGGCGGGGGCATCGAGACCGTGGTGGATGTGTACCGCGCTCAATTCCAGCGGCAATTCGTTGCGCAGGCTGCATAACAGGTGCAGCAAAACCACGGAATCGAGCCCGCCGCTGAAACCGACTTCCACGGCAAAACGGCCGGCGTTTGGCGCCGGCCATTGTTGGGCAAGGTGTTGCCGCAGGGGGTTATTTGTCAGTGAATTTTCCATAGGCCATGATGCGGTCGAAGCGTTTGGCCAGCAGCTGTTCCACCGGTTGGTGTTCCAAATCGGCCAGTTGCTGGCGGATAGTTTTGCGCACGTTGTTCATCACGGTTTCGTAATCGCGGTGGGCGCCGCCCAAGGGCTCGGCGATGATTTGGTCGATCAGCTCGAGGCTCTTCAGTCGCTTGGCAGTGATGCCTAGGGCTTGCGCGGCATCGGCGGCTTTTTCGGCGGTTTTCCACAGAATGGAAGCGCAGCCTTCGGGCGAAATCACAGAATAGGTGGCGTATTGCAGCATATTTACGGCATCGCCCACGGCAATGGCCAGCGCGCCGCCGGAGCCGCCTTCACCGATGACGGTGCAGATAACCGGCACGCGCAAGCGGGTGAGCTCATACAGATTGCGGCCGATGGCTTCGGATTGGCCACGCTCTTCAGCACCGATGCCAGGATAGGCGCCGGGGGTGTCGATAAAGGTAAGCACAGGCAGGCCGAATTTTTCCGCCATCTTCATCAGGCGCAGGGCTTTGCGGTAGCCTTCAGGGCGGGGCATGCCGAAATTACGGCGGATTTTGGCCTTGGTATCGCGGCCTTTTTGGTGACCGATAACCACCACGCTCTGACCTTCAAACTTGGCCAGCCCGCCCACGATGGCATAGTCGTCTGCATAGTGGCGGTCGCCGTGCAGCTCTTCAAAATCAGTACACAGCGCTTCGATGTAGTCGAGGGTGTAGGGGCGCTGCGGATGGCGCGAAACCTGCATAATTTGTGCGGGAGTGAGCTTGGCAAAAATGTTTTTGGTGAGCTCGTTGCTTTTCTTTTGCAGGCGTTCGATTTCTTCGGAAATATCCAATACCGAGTCGTTTTGCACGAAGCGCAGTTCTTCTATTTTCTGCACCAGTTCGGCAATGGGCTGCTCGAAATCGAGAAAAATCTGTTTCATGTGTCTGTTTCCTTGTTGCGGCTGCCAACGATTGACGGAGGCAGCCCAAACTAAGCTCGCTTGGGGAGGCTAAAGCACTTATTTCCTACTGATTACCTCGCTGCCGCGGATAAAAAAAGTGTTTTATCTATAGCTGTAGCGCGGAGACTATTTTTTAACATTACTTTGCGGTCTAAACCGCTGTAATGATACGCTAGGATGCGCAGTTTGTGCAGCCGTTGCTACTGATTTTTCGTGGGCCAGGTTGGTTTCAGGTAGGCTTTAAAATGGCTAACTGTTTTGTTGTATCGAGGCTTTTGCTAATTTTTGTTATGTTTGAAATGTGGGGCGCGGGGTTTTAGCTCCGCAGAAACTTGCCTCCTTCGGAGACCTCGTTTTAACTTCGATGAAGCTAATTTCAGGTAGCCTGTTGTTAGATGCTGCAAATAGGGCAGATACTAAATAGTACTACAGGCTACCTGAAAACCATTGGCTGGATTTTCAGATAGCCTGATTGGGTGGAGCTATTTGCTGTCGTTACTGCCTCGGCGGGAGAATTGGATACCGAGCTGTTTGAGCTTGCGGTACAGGTGGGTGCGTTCGAGGCCGACTTTCTGCGCTACTCTGCTCATGTTATGCCCTTCCTGGGCAATATGGTATTCGAAATAGCGGCGTTCCAAGTCTTCGCGCAATTCGCGTAGGGGCAGGTCGAAGTTGAAGCCGCCCACCAATTCGGAGGGTTGGTTGAGCGTGAACTGGCTGAGCACGGCCTGCACATTTTCCAAACAGATTTCTTTGCTCTCGGCGGTGAGCACAATGCTTTTCACCACACTGCGCAGCTGCTCGAAGTTGCCCGGCCAGTCGTATTGGCGCAGGGCGTTCAGGGCGGCAGTGTTGAATTTAACGACGGTTTTGCGGCTTTCGGAAAACTCTTGAATCAGCTGCTCCACCAAGAAAACAATGTCTTCGGGCTGGTTGCGCAATGGTGGGATGCTGACCATGATGGCCGAGAGGCCGTTGAGCAGGCGGGAGTCGAAGTCTGGGCTGGTAATCAGCTCTTGCACAGGCTGGCTGCAGGCGCAGACGATGCGCACGTTGTAGCGGTCGGCCTTACCCAAGAGGAAGAGGATGCCTTGCTGGATGCTTTTGCCGTATTGGGCGATGTCGCCTAGATAGAGCACTCCGTTGCCGGCTTTTTGCAGCAATTCGATGGGGCTGCTGCTGATTTGTTCGATTTTGCCGGGTTCCACCCAGGGGGCGTTGCCGGTTTGGAAGTAGTGCGCCACCAACTCGAACGGTGAACCTGGCTCGCCGGAGAGCAGTACGGGGGCTTGGGTGCGGGCGGCGCGTTCGAGCTGCTGGTTGAGCTGCTTCACGGCTTCGCTGGTGCCGAGTTTGTCCAGCGACATGGTGGAGGAAGCCTGCATAGCGCTGTGTTTGAAGGCACGTTCTACGGCAGCCAAAAGCTTTTGTAGGGCGATGGGTTTTTCCAAGAAATCCAGCGCACCAATTTTGGTGGCCTCCACGGCAGTATCGATGCTGGCGTGGCCGCTCATCATCACTACAGGCATGTTGAGCTGACCAGATTTGGCCCACTCTTTGAGCAGAGTAATGCCGTCGCAATCGGGCATCCAAATGTCCAGCAACACCATGGTGGGGCGGGTCTGGTTTCGAAGTTGGCGGGCTTCTTCGGCATTTTCGGCCAGAGTAACCGAATAGCCTTCGTCTTGCAGGATTTCCGACAGCAAATCGCGGATGCCCACTTCATCATCTACAATCAAAATATCACTGCTGCGCATCGTTTTCCACCAGTAGGGGTAAAGTAATTTTCACACAAGCCCCGCCTTCTGGGCGGTTGGCCAGCGATATGCGGCCTTTGTGCTCTTCAATAATTTTTTTTACCACCGGCAAGCCCAAACCGGTGCCGCCGGGTTTGTCGGTAACATAGGGATCAAAGGCGTGGAGAAGCATGTCTTCGCTGAAACTTTTGCCGTTATTGCAAATGTTTAGCAGCACTTTATCATCTTGCACCGCCGTTTGGATGAACACTTTCGGCTGTTCGTCTGCAGCAGCGGCTTCGGCGCCATTTTTCAAAATATTGTGTAACACTTGGCGCATGGCACCGGCATCGGCTTCGACCACGGCTTCTATATTACTGAAATCCGCTTCAAATGTACAATTTGAGCTCTCATACAGCACCAAAAGCTCGGCAGCCAAAACGTTTAAATCGATACGTTCCAGTTTGAGTTTCGGTGCTTTGGCGTAGTTGCGGAAGGCTTCAACCATATCTTTCATGGCGGCCACCTGGTTGACAATGGTGTTGGTGGCGCGCTCAAGCATCGCGGCGTCTTTATCGTCCAGTTTGCCATCGAGCTTCCAGGCCAGGCGCTCGGCGGAAAGCTGGATGGGAGTGAGCGGGTTGCGGATTTCGTGCGCCAAGCGCTGGGCCACTTCGCCCCAGGCGGCTTCTTTCTGCGCCTGCACCAGTGTGGTTACATCGTCGAACACCAATACAGTGCCGGCGCCGTTGTCTTCAGGCAGGCGGGTGGCCTTGCCCAGCAGGATACGGGATTCGTCGGGTGCGGCATAGGTGAGCTGCACGGGTTTGTCGCTGTCGATGGTGGGGAGGATGGCAAGCAGCACTTGGGCGGCCAGCGCCTCGGCCACGCCGAGCTTGTGCCATTCGTGCACGCTACTTTCCCGGCAGGCGGCCAAGTCGAGCATTAGGATGTGCCCAGCACTGCTGTTGTAGGCTTTCAGGTAGCCTTGGTCGTCGAGCGTAACCACGCCGCTGGTCAGGCTGGAGAGCACGCATTCGAGATAGTGGCGGGCGGCTTCCTGGCGGATATGGGAAGCGTTGAGCTCGGCGGTCATGTGGTTGAACAGGGTGGTGAGGCGGCCGAGCTCGTCGTTGCGGTATATGGCCAGCTGTTGCGAATAATCGCCCTGTGCCACGGAGCGTGCACCGGCAGCCAAGGAGAGAATCGGCGCAGTGAAGCGTTGAGCGAAAAACAGGGCAATTACCAGCGCGAGCAGAATGGCCAGCAGGGTGGCCATCAAGAGGGTGAACAGGAAGAAGGTTTGCAGACCTTGTTTGGCATAGCTGATTTCAGCGTAGCGGGCGCGGGCGGCTTCAATCAGAGTTACGTCGTTGGCTACTTGTTTCTGCACCGGTTGGCGGAAGAACAAAATATAGTTTTGGCCGTGTAGCTCGGGCAGGGCGAGCCAGCCTTGGGCGTAGAGTGTGTGGCCGACGTTGGCTACGCTGCGTGCGCTGCCGGTGGTTTTCACTTGTTCGAGGATATCGTGTGTGAGTTCGGGTGGCGGCAGTTTGTCGGCATCGGGCTTGCGGTATTCGGCAGCGGGGTTCAAGGTTTTGCTGTCGTAGAGTGCGAGCTGGTCAAAGCCGCTATTGGCAGAAAGCTGGCTCAGAGCCTGCCGCGCGTCTTGCTGCAGCGACATTTCGCCGATTAAGGCTACCTGAACAGTGGCAGCTTTGCGCACTGAGGTGTCCAGTGCCAAATCCAGTGCGGATTTGCTCAGGCTCAGACTGCGCTCCAGCGCTTCTTCGGTTTCGTTGCCAAACCAGGAGTCGATGCTGTGCGAAATAAACTGGGCAGATACGCCGAACAGGAACAGGCCGGGCAGGATGGCCACCAACATAAACATTTTGGCCAGGCGGATAGCAGTTTGCGAGCCGAACACCCGCCTGCGCCGGTCGAGCCAGAGTTTCCACAGTTGGGAGATGAGAATGGTGAGCAGGATGCCTAAGAGGGCGGCGCTGAAGGTAAGAATCCACCAGAAATACTGCGCCAGCTTGCTGGCGTGGCCAGTGGCGAGCGCCAGCACATATAGGGTGAGCATGCCCAAAACAGCGATGAAGGTGAGCAGACGGCGCATGTTTTCCCTTTATTGCTGGCTGATGAGCAGTTTGCACCAGCCGGAATCGAGCTGCCAGCTCTTCGAGGTTTCGCCGTTGATTTGGAAGGGGCGCGGCAAATCGCTGATGCTCAGGCTCAAGCGCACATCTGCGGCTACATCGGCGGGGGTGGTGTCGGAGAGTGTGCCTTTGTCGAGCACTTGCCAGTTGGCCACCGCACCGACGGCTTTCAGTGCGGTGGGCAAGGTACCGTATTCGGTGGCAAACGAGCCGACGCTGACACGGTAGCGGTCGGTGAGCGGGTGGTAGGCGAGTTTGTAGTTGATGGTTTGCGCCGAGCCGACCAGCTGGCCGAGCCGCCAGCGGTAGGCGGCCAGGGTGGGCGACTGCAAGCGGTAGCTAAGTTGGAAATTAAGCGGCACGCCTTGTTTGAGGGCTACCTGAAGCTGGCCGGGCAGCTCGGTTTGGAAGCGGCTGTTTACCGACAGGCGGCCGTCTGAGGTGAGAGTGGCGCTGGAACGGGTAACGTTGATGCCTTCTGCCCGCACGCCCACGGCTGCAAAAGCCAGCAGGCAGCAGGCGAGCAGGCTAAGCAGTTTTGTGGATAAGCGCGTAATAGAAGCCATCTTGGTGCGGGTTGGGTAACAGGGTTTCGCTGCGTGTACAGGCAGCGTCGGGGTGGCGTTGCAAAAAGGCTTGCAGCTGGCTGCCGTTTTCTTCGGCAAACAGCGAGCAGGTGGACAGGAGCATCCTGCCGCCGGGTTTGAGCGTGCACCACAGGGCATTGAGCAGATCGGTTTGCTGGGCGGCCGTGCTCTTGGCATCCTGCGGTCGGCGCAGCCATTTGATGTCGGGATGGCGGCGGGCAACGCCCGAAGCGGTGCAGGGCACGTCGGCCAACACGGCGTCGAACAGGGAGCCATCATAACACGAAGCCCATTGCCGTGCGTCGGCTGCGTGCAGCTCGGCACTCAGGCCGAGGCGGTTGAGGTTGTCGCGTACTTGTTGCAGACGCGCAGGGTCGATGTCGATGGCGGTCAGCTTGCAGTCTGCCCATTCGAGCAGGTGGCCGCTTTTGCCGCCGGGCGCGGCACAGGCATCGAGTACGCGTTCGCCGTTTTGCACGTCGAGCCAAGCGGCGGCCTGTTGTGCACCCCAATCCTGCACGGATACGGCGCCTTCGGCAAACAGCGGCAAGGCGGACACGGGCACAGGTGTGGCGAGCATCACAGCGTGGCTACCGAGGATTTCGGCCTGCATGCCGTGTTCGGCTAGGATTTTCAGGTAGCCTTCCGCATCGATGTGCCGGCGGTTGATGCGCAGGGTCATCGGCGGATGGCTGTTGAAGGCTTCGGTGATTTGCAGCCAGTGTTCGGGGTAGTCTTGCCGCAGCCGTTCGAGCCACCAGCCGGGCAAGTTGTAGCGGCCTTCCAGGCTTTGCTGCGCCTGCTGCATCAGGCTGTCACGCTCGCGCAGGAAACGGCGGAGCAGGGCATTAGCGAGGGCTTTGTATTGGCCTTTGCCGATTTTACCGGCAGCGCGCACGGCTTCGTTTACCACGGCATGGGCGGCATTGCGGCTGTAGGCGAGCTGGTAGAGTGCGGCCAATATCAGGCTGCTGATGTCGGCACGGGGCAGGGGCTTGTTCAGCATCAGGCCGAGCAGGGCACGCAGGCTACCTGAAAAACGTTGGCAGCCGTAGGCAATATCTTGCAGCGCGCCGCGTTCTTGGGCGGAGAGCTTCGGGTGGTCGCGCCAGATTTCGGCCAGCACGTCGGACAGGTTGCGCCCGGCTTCAACGGCAGCCACGCTGTGGGCGGCGAGGGTTTGTATGTTGGCCAGGCTCATGGGTGTTCCGCTCCGAATCGGCTGCCGGCGGCGACAGGGTGGCCGGCCAGAAAGGCGGCGGCTTCCATGCGGGCGCTGCCGGCGGGCTGCAGGGTTTGAATCAACAATGAGCCACTGCCGCAGGCTACCTGAATACCGTTTCTGTCGGCTTGCAACACGCTGCCGGCCACGCCATTGGCCGAGCAGGCTTGTGCAGCCCAGATTTTCAGCGGTTTGCCGTGGTAGTCGCACCAGGCGCCGGGCACAGGGTTGAAGGCGCGGATGCGGCGTTCGATGGCTTCGGCGGGCTGCGCCCAATCGATTTGGGCATCGGCTTTGCTTAATTTGTGGGCGTAAGTGATACCGTGTTCAGGCTGGGGCTGGGCGTTGCGTTGAGAATAGTGTTGCAAATCGGCAACAATGGCGCGCGCACCGATTTCGGCCAGTTTGTCGTGCAGGGTTTGGGCGTTGTCGCCGGGGAGAATCGGGCAGGGATGGCGGCTGATAACGGCACCGGTGTCAAGCCCGGCGTCCATTTGCATGATGCAGATGCCAGTTTCGCTATCGCCTGCTTCAATAGCGCGCTGGATGGGTGCGGCACCGCGCCAGCGCGGCAACAGCGAAGCATGGATGTTGAGGCAACCGTGGTGCGGAATGTCGAGCACGGCTTGCGGCAGTAACAGACCGTAGGCGGCCACCACCATGACGTCGGCTTCCACGGCGCACAGCATTTCTTGTGCAGATTCGCTTTTCAGGCTTTCGGGTTGGGCTACCTGAAAACCGAGTTCGAGCGCGGTTTCTTTCACGGGCGAAGCTTGCAGCTTCATACCGCGCCCTTTGGGGCGGTCTGGCTGGGTGAGCACCAGCGGGATGTCGAAGCCGGCCTGGGCAATGGCGCGCAGGGCGGTGGCGGCGAAATCGGGGGTGCCGGCAAAAATGACTTTGCGAATCATGGTTTCAGGTAGCCTCTTGCTCGGGTTAGAGCGTGTGTTTGTCGAGTTTCTTCATTTTGGTTTTGATGCGTTCCTGCTTCAGGCGCGACAGATATTGCACGAAAACTTTGCCGTCGAGATGGTCGACTTCGTGTTGGATGCAGATGGCTTGTAGGCCGTCGGCACGAATAGTGTAGGGCTTGCCTTCGGCATCCAGCGCTTCGGCCACGATGCTTTCGGCACGGGTTACTTTGTCGTATACACCCGGCACCGAGAGGCAGCCTTCTTCATACACGGTTTCGCCGTTGCGCTCCAAAATTACAGGGTTGATCAGCACTTGCAGCTGGTCGCGGCTTTCAGACAAGTCCATCACCACCACACGCTCGTGCACGTCCACCTGTGTGGCGGCTAGGCCGATGCCCTTTGCTTCGTACATAGTGTCGGCCATATCGGCCACCAGTTTTTTGATGCGTTCGTCCACTTGTTTTACCGGTTTGGCCACCAGGTTTAGGCGGGGGTCGGGATAGCGCAAAATATTTAGTAAAGCCATTTGATTTCTCTCTTAAGTGTGCATAGATAGATACGTTCTTATTGCAGTTGTAACGGTTTTTTCGCCTGAATACTGGCGCAAGATACCTAAAATGTTCTATGATTCCGTTAATTTCATCAACAACAACGTAAATAAAGCGTTATCAGGTTCGTTAATCCTAAAGGGAAGCTCTCTCATGAGAAAACATATTATAACCTTGCTTTGCGCCATTGGCTTGACTGTTTCTGTTCTGCCCGCCGAGGCCGCGCCCCTGCGCGTACGCCCCAACGCCCCCGCACGCTATACCGTGCGTACTGGCGACACCTTGTGGGGCATTTCCGGCAGATACCTTTACCGTCCGTGGAAATGGCCGCAGCTGTGGGGCGCCAACCGCCGCACCATCCGCAACCCTCATCTGATTTATCCAGGTCAAGTGCTGGTGTTGCACTATGTCAACGGACAGCCGCGCCTGCGTGTGGATAACGCCGGTGGTATTCCCACCGTTAAACTGCAGCCGCGCGTGCGCGAAACTTCTTCCGGCTACGGCATCTCCACCCTCAATCTGAACTACTACCGTATGTTCATGAAACACCCGCAGGTGATTGCCCGCCGCGCCACCCAAGATGCACCGCGCATCATCGCCGGCCCGGAAGGTAAAACCATGTATTCTCTGGGCGACCGCATTTATGCCTACGGCGTTACCGAATCAGGTGAATACCTAGTTTACCGCCCGATTAAAGATATTCGTGATCCCGAAACAGGCAAATTCATCGGTCAGCTGGTAACCTTTAGTGGTAAACTGGCTACCTTGCCGGTAACCAGCACCGCCTTGGCCGAGCGTTCCGAGCGCGACCGCCAAGCCCTGCCTGACAACCAATACTACACCCGCCTACACCCTTTGGTGAAAGTGCCGACCGAAACCGCACAGGCATTGCAGATTCGTGAGCAAGTGGCTGAAATCCGCCAAGGCGATTACCTGCTGCGTTATAACGGCGAAGAAAACGCCTTCAATATGATGCCCCACGAGCCCGAAAACCAGGTGCGTGCCCGCATCGTGGATGTGTTGGACGGCATCAGCGAAGCCGGTCGCTTCAGCACTGTTATCCTGAACAAAGGTTCGGCTGATGGTTTGGATAAAGGTACTGTGGTGAGCCTGTACCGTCAGAGCCGCCAAGTGCGCACCGATATCAATCCGAGCCCGACTGTGAAATACGTGAGCATCCCGGCTGAAGAAATTGGTTTGGCCATGGTGTATAACGTGGGCGAACATGTTTCTTCTGCCATTGTGCTGGAATCTAGGGTAAACGTATCAGTGGGCGATTTAGCCACTGAGCCCGGCCACGATTTGGATGACATGGGTCATCAGTACCGCCATACACCCAATGACCCGCAAGGCCCGTATGAATACGACCACCATCAATACGACTTCCGCAGCAATATCGATCCAACCCGCTAAGCATGAAACAGTGTGATTGAATAAAAGGCTACCTGAAAAGGTCAGGTAGCCTTTTTGTTGCGGGAGAGGGCAGAGTGTTGAATAAGGAGTAGGGATACAGTTGAAGCATGTTTTAAAAGACAGCGGGTAGTGTGGGTTTGAGCTCGCTGTGTACTAATCTATATTCACATTGTTGCTGATGGGTGTGTTAGTGGGTGTGGTTGGCATTGCGATATCGATATTTTGTTTTACCTGCTGTTTCCAGGTTTCAGGTAGCCTTGAGTTAAGCATTATATCAGACACAAGTATCCAAGCTATGGCTAGTTGAAATGCTGTGTCCAAAGTTTCTGCATGGTAGGGGTGATGTGGAATTCGTCGTCCGAGTCTTCGTCGAGCAGTGCCAATAGTGTACGAGCGGACGGGAATTCTGCCATTGCTGCTCCAGCAGGGCGGAAATGGTATGTTCGATTGCCGGATCGTGGATGGCTTCTACAGCTAGGTAGATATTGAATGAGGTAAGGATGAGCCCCATCAGGGCGTGCTGTTCTTGGCATGAAAAACTGCCGGTTTCGTAGGCAGAGATGAATTCGGGCAGGTGTCTGGGGTTGGTGTTCCCGATTCCCTGTCTTGCATATCGGGGAGGTAGACAAGGCCGGGGAGGCTGCTGAGTTTTCCGTAGAAGTACATAGTTTAGATATGTTTTTCTATTAGAAGGCTACCTGAAAACCACTTGCGGTTATTTCAGGTAGCCTTTTGCTATTTGGACTGACAGAATCCGCTTACCAAATCGATTTAATAGTTCAGCCGTTGCAGGCGGGCGATGCGGTCGTCGAGGGTGGGGTGGGTGCTGAACAGAGAACGCAGGGTGTTGTCGTTGATGCCCATGGCGGCCATGGGGGGCGGCAGGCTGCTGTGGCTGCCTTTGAGCCGTTGCAGGGCACAGATCATTTTGGGCGCCCCCACCAGTTTGGCAGCTCCGGCATCGGCACGATATTCGCGCTGGCGGCTGAACCACATCACGATGATGCCAGCCAGCCAGCCGAAGATCACTTGGAATACCATGCTGACTACGGTTTGGATGGCGCTGCTGCCGCCATCGTGCTGCCGGTTTTGACGCAGGGAGGAGGCAATAACGGAGGCGATGATTTGGGAGAAAAACAGTACAAAGGTGTTCACCACACCTTGAACCAGGGTGAGCGTAACCATATCGCCGTTGCCGACGTGTGCCATTTCGTGTGCGAGCACGGCTTCCACCTCGTCACGGTTCATGATTTGCAAGAGGCCGGTGCTGACGGCAACCAGTGAGCTGTTGCGGCTGGCGCCGGTGGCGAAGGCGTTGGGCTCAGGCGACTCATAAATGGCAATTTCGGGGGTTTGCAGGTTCCATTGTTTGGCCTGGACTTCCACCACGCGCACGAGCCAATCTTCGGTTTCGTTGCGCGGCTGGCGAATAACGTGGGCGCCCACGGCCTGCTTGGCGCTGCTTTTCGACATGATGAGGGCAATCAACGAGCCGGAAAAGCCGGTGATGGCGGAGAGCAGCAGCAGGCCGGAGATATCTTGCGGATTGAGGCCGAGCAACCCGAACAGCAGGCGGGCAGCCAGGAGTACGGCCATATTGGTGAGGAGAAAGAGGATTATGCGCTTCACGGTATTGGTCTGGGCGGTTTGATTTCAGGTAGCTTTTTGGCTTCTGCTTTTGTTTACTGCAGGCTGCTGCGGCATAGTGCCGCTGTGCCGCTTTAGCGGGAATGCTGTTTGGTGTGCTGTTTGACGCGGCAGTTTCTTGGCGAAACTTGTTTATTGGTTTTATGTGGTGAAGCTGAGGTTTTCAGGTAACCTTTTCTTGCCACCGCAATCATGCAATATATTGCCATAAGATCGCTGCTTTGGGGCTACCTGAAAAACCGGTTTCTTATAGTTAAATCAACTGGCCGTTAATCGAGTTGGGCGACAGTTTTGCCGATGCCTCGCAGTTGGGCGAGTTTTTGTTCCATGGTTTGCTGCTGGCGGCGGAATTCGGCCAGCTCGGCAGTGGTGAGCCGTTTGGCGGGCAGGGCGACACCGGCGGGGTTTACCGGCACGCCGTTGAGGCGTACTTCGTAGTGTAGGTGCGGGCCAGTGCTGCGGCCGGTGGTGCCGATGAAGCCGATGATGTCGCCGGCGCGCACGCGCTGACCGGGGGCGGCATTAGCGGAAAACGCACTCATGTGGCCATAGAGCGTTTGCATGCTGTCGCTGTGGCGCAGGATCACGGTATTGCCATAGCCGCCTTTGGGGCCGCGGAATTCTACGATGCCGTCGGATGGGGCGTGAATCGGCGTGCCGGTGGGGGCGGCGTAGTCGATGCCAGTGTGCATGCGCAAATAGCCTAATATCGGGTGGACGCGCACACCGAAGGGCGAGCTGATGCGGCTGCCCGGCACGGGCTGGGTTTCAAAACCTTTTTTCAGCGGCTGGCCGTGTTCGTCGTAGTAGCGGCCGTTGCCGTCTTCGCCGAAGTAGTAGGCGCGGTAGAGCTTGCCTTGGTGGCTTATTTCCACGGCGAGGATATCGCCCATGGAAATCTGCTGGCCGTGAAAGTAGTTTACCTGATAAAGGATGCGCACGGTATCGCCGGCTTCGAGCTTGTAGAGATCGAGCCGGTTGCTGAACAGTTCGCGCAGGGAATCACGGACTTCGGCAGGGATTTCGGCACGCGACATGGCACCGGCGGTGGTGCCGCTGGAGCGGATAATAACGGATTTGAGCGTAGACAGGGTGGTGGTTTTCACGTCGTCGGTTTTAGCCTGCCAGCGGTTGCCGGCATAGGCTAAATCAACCAGTTGGGTTTCGCCGTTATCGTCGTCGTTGAAAAACTGCACCTGCACGGGGTGGCGCTGGGTATCGAGCCTGAGGCTGACGGTTTGGTCGGGGTGCAGGTGGGGCTGTTTACCTTCTGAGGCGGCAGCTTGGGTAATGTCCTGAATTTGCTGGGCGGAAAGGTTGAAGCGCTCCAACACGTTGCGCAGGGAGTCGCCGGGCTGGATGACTTCGTCACTCCAGTAGCCGGTGGCCGGGGTTTTGCCTTTGGCGCGCACGGTGGCGAGTTTTTCTACGACGCGTTTGCTCTGCATCGCGCCTTCCGGCTTGGCAGAGGCGGCAGCGATGATGGCAATTAAAATGAACACGCCCAGCAGCGCAGCGGCCGCAACAAGGGCTATGCGGGCACGGCGGGGTAGGCGGGGAAATAGGGCGGATGGGGACACGGTTTGGCAGGATGCCGTTGGGGCAAACGGGTCTATCGGAAGCGCACTATTTTAATGGATAGGCAGGGCAGGGCGGGTGCCGCTTTGCGGTTTTTTACTTGTTATTGAACTAGGGTGCGGCTGGAAACCGACACAGGGGAGGCAAATGGTTGGGCTTAATTGGGGATTTTGGCTTCAGGTAGCCTTTTTCTTTAAGTAAGGCTATCTGAAAACTGTATCAACGCTCGATGTTTTAACTATTCTGTTGCTGATTGCACCGGATAAATTCGGCCATGGTCATATCGGCGGCGGTGATGGCGGGGGTCATGATTTGCTGCACGGTGCGGCCGATGGAATCGTTGGTGTGGGTATGGCTGCCATACACGAACAGCTGGAACAAGTCGGCCACGCGGATGGCTTCGGGGCTGGTTTTCAACATCCAGCCGTTGCGCAGGCTTTGCGCAATGTAGCCGCGTCGGGCGAGTTGTTCCAGCAGGTCGCCCAACTCGTCGTAGCCCAGCTGGATGTGGCGGCGGAACTGTTGGGTTTTCAGGCTTTTGCCTTGGCTTTGTGCCTGGGCGAGCAGGGTGAGGATGCCCAAGGCGTCGTGAAACCGCGTGCCGTGGCAGCCTTGGCGGCGGAAAGCCTCGCCTTCCCAATAGGAAAGCGAGGCGGCCAGGAGCGCGCCGCTGAGGATGACAATCCAGTTTAAGTTGAGCCACAGCAGAAACATCGGCACGGCGGCAAAGGTGCCGTACACCAACTGATAGTTGTTGAAGTTGGCCACATACACGCCGAACCCGCGCCGCAACAGTTCGATAGACACCGCCGCCAGCGCGGCGCTGATCAGGGCGTGGCGGAGGGGCACATAGCGGGCGGGCACGAGCTTGTAGAGCAGGCAGAGCATGCTCCAGGTGGCGGTGAGGGCAACCGTAAATTGCAGCAGCGAGGCGAGCAGCGGATAGTGCAGATAAAACAGGGTGCGCCGCCACACGATGCCCCACAGCGATATACTCACACCCACCAAAAGCGGCCCCAGGCTGAGTAGCGCCCAATACACCAGCACGCGGGTAACGATGCTGCGCGGGCGTTTCACCCGCCAGATTTGGTTGAAAGTGCGTTCGATGGTGTGTACCAGCATCAGCGAGGTGATGATCATCATGGCGATACCGATGGCGGTGAGTCGGCTGGCGTGGTCGCGGAATTGGAAAATGTAGTCGCTCACCGCCGCCACGCCTGCCGGCATCATGATTTCCGACACCAAGCGGTGAAACTGAGCGGAAAAATCAGCAAACACGGGAAAGGCAGATACCACCACCACGACCACGGTAAACAGCGGCACCAAGGCCAGCAGCGTGGTAAATGTGAGGCTTGACGACACCTGCGGAATGTTCACTTCATAAAAACGCGTATAGAGGAAACGGGCAAACGCCAGCGTACGCGAGTGGCGCAGGGGTTCGGGCAGGGAGAATTTGGGCAGTAGGCGCATGGTGTGTTGGGGCTACCTGAAAACCTGTTTTGGTTTTTCAGGTAGCCTGTGTATTTGGTTTAAATGATGCCGGCTGAATGTTTTAAAATAATAGCGTTGCGAGCCAACCGAATCAGTCGGCCTGCCGTATTGTAAAATAATGTTATTGAAAAGACAAAACCACCCTGCTAGGGCAGGGCGGGAGCGAGGCAAACCATGAACATTACCGTATTGGCCGTGGGCAACAAAATGCCCGGTTGGGTGGACGAAGCCGTGAAGGAATATGCCAAACGCTTCGGCCGCGACATCAAATACACCCTGAAAGAAATCAAGCCGGAAAAGCGCGGTGCGGGCGTGAATGCGGCGCAGGGCATGGCGGCGGAAGAAAAACGCATCTTGGAAGCCATGCCGGCCGATGCGTTTTTGGTGGTGTTAGACGAGCGCGGCGTTGCGCCCACTTCGCAGGAGCTGGCAGGCTACCTGAAAAAATGGCAGCAGAACGGGCGGCATGTTTGCATGGTAATCGGCGGGGCAGACGGGCTCACCAAGCGCATCAAACAACAAGCCGGCCTGATGCTGCGTCTCTCTAGCCTCACCCTGCCGCACGGCATGGTGCGCGTGTTGCTCACCGAACAGCTGTATCGAGCGGTGTCGATTCTGCATAATCATCCGTATCATCGTGAATAATGTTTCATTTTTAATATGATTTGAATATAGCTAAAGCGCTTATTTCTTCCTACTGCATAGGCTCGCCTTGTCGTAACTACTCGTACTGTCTGTGGCTTGCAGCCTTGTATAAAAATATGTTTTAGCTATTTGCAATACCTATGCCGCACATAAAAAATTGCCCCGGCAAAAGCGGGGCGCAAAAAAGGAACACAAACCACTACCAAAACTAAACATCTCGTAACAGGGCGAAATGCTGAAATTTAGCAGTTCAGCACAAGATAGAACCGTCTTGCTTTACTGAACGTGCATGTATTATACCGAAGAATGGCTATATCATCAAATGATAATTATTACTATTAACGTAGATATCGTGTAATAATTTGTTAATCCTACAAATCATTTTTACTGCCAGATAAGCTAATTCGAAGTATTGCCGCATTGCCGGCCAAGCAGTCTTTGCTGCAGTCTAACAAACTAGTATGTGTTGGCTTGCCTTACTGCATGTGTGTACTATCTGAGGCTCGCTGCCTTGCCTTGATTTAAAGTTAGTCCGCTATGAGTTAAGATGCTTCCCATTTGCCAACATTATTAAAGCTATACTCCGATGAAACATTTGCGCCAAATCATTCTTGATACAGAAACCACCGGTTTTTATTATGATCGCGACGACCGCCTCATCGAATTTGCCGGCCTGGAAATGATCGACCGCCGACTTACCGGCAACTATCTGCATTTATACGTCCACCCCGAGCGCGACATTCCTGAAGAAGCCGTCAAAGTGCACGGCATTACGCTGGATAAGCTCGAAGGCAAACCCAAGTTTGCCGAAATCGGGCAACAGATTGCCGATTTTATTGCCGGTGCCGAGCTGGTTATCCACAACGCTCCCTTCGACGTGGGCTTTCTCAACGCCGAATTCCGCCGAGCCGGCCTGCCGAGCGTGGAGGAGCTGACTGCTAATGTAGTGGATACGCTGGTAATGGCGCGCGCCATGTATCCCGGCCAGAAAAACTCACTGGATGCCTTGTGTACCCGCCTCGAAGTGGATCGCAGCAAACGCGTATTCCACGGCGCATTAATCGACTGCGAACTGCTGAGTGAAGTTTATCTGGGCATGACCCGCTCGCAATTCAGCTTGGCCGACCAGTTTGCCGAAGAAGAAAGTGCCGAAGCCGATGCGCCCGCTGTGGTGATCGCGCCTACCGAACGCCCGGCGCAACTGAAAGTGCTGGCTGCCAATGCCGAGGAAAACGCCGCCCACGAAGCCTATCTGGACGAGTTGGACAAAAAAGCCGAAGGCGGCAGCATCTGGCGGAAAACGCCATGAGCCGCTATTTTGCCCTCGTGCCCGCGGCCGGCGTGGGCAGCCGCTTCGGCGCCGCCCTGCCCAAACAATATGTGCAGATAGCCGGCCGCACCGTGCTGGAGCACACCCTGCGCCGCCTGTTGGCTGAGCCGCAGATTGTTCAGGTAGCCGTGGTGTTGGCGCGGGATGATGCGTGGTTTGAACGGGAAGTGAGGCTACCTGAAAACTTGGCTGCCAAACTGCGAACGCTGTATTGCGGCGGCGAGAGCCGTGCCGAAAGCGTGTTTAACGGGCTGAATTCGCTGCTGAAACACGGCGTGATGCGGCCGGACGATAAAGTGCTGGTGCACGATGCCGCCCGCTGCTGCCTGCCTGCTGAAGCCTTGCGGCGGCTGTTGCAAGAAGCAGGGCAGCATCCGGTTGGCGGCATTTTGGCTTTGCCCGTGGCCGATACCCTCAAACGTGGCAACGGCGAAAATCACATTGCCGAAATGGTGAGCCGAAGCGGTTTGTGGCAGGCACAAACCCCGCAGCTTTTTCCCGCCGAGTTGCTGCAACGGGCGCTGGCTGCCGCCAATCTGGCGGAGATTACCGACGAGGCCTCCGCCGTTGAACGACTGGGTTTGCAACCCTTGCTGGTGCAGGGCGACAGCCGCAATTTGAAACTGACTTGGCCGGCAGACGAGAGGATTGCACGGCTGCTGTTGCAAGATGAGGCTACCTGAAAAAGCCAAGCTTCTTTTGCTCGGCTGAATATTTTTCAGGTAGCCCTTATTGTGCTTGAGGCTACCTGAAAGTTCCATCTGGTTTTCAGGTAGCCTGAAATAACGGGCAAACTGCTATTTGGAAGCAGTTTGCCCGTTGGTTTTGGCTGGATGGTTTAAGCGGCTTCCCCAGAAGTCACTGAATACGCTTTGCCCTCATGCCCGTCTTCGTCGATGATTTGGCGCACGGCGGCGGCGAGGGCGGTGCGGGTCATGTATTGGCAGGGGATGGCGGGGAGCTGTTCGTGCAGCTGATAGGTGGTGTCGTCGCCGTCGGCGAGCCCGCAGGGGCGCAGGATGGTCCAGGCGAGGGGGCTTTGGCGCAGGGCGTTTTCGGCTTCGGTTTTGGCGGCCACGGCTTCGCCCAGGGCTTGTTTGAACATGTCACTCATCAGCGCGTATTGTTCGCCACAGCCCATGCTGGTAACGAGGATGAGGCGGGCTTGGGGGGCGTGCTGTTCGAGGGCGCGGATGATGTGTAGGTTGCCGGTGGCGTCGCTGCGGATGCCTTGTTCGTTTTTGCCGCCGATGAAGCTGACGACGGTGTCTGGCCGGAATTGTTGCACGGCGCGGGCGATGGCGTCTGCATCGAGTGCGTCGGCAACGGTGGTGGGGATGTGGTGTCGGGCGAAGAAGTCATCGGTTTCAGGTAGCCTTAATGCGGCTACAGCAGCTTGGGGGTTGGGAAGCCGTTGGATGAGTTGGCGGCCGCTGGAGCCGTTGGCGCCGAATATCATCAGCATGGTGGTGCTCCTGTGGGGAAATGGTTGGGAGGTTTGCGCGGATAAATATTCCGGCAAGAGTGCAGGCTGCCTTTTGGTTTTAGCTTCACAGAAACTACGCCTTCACTATGTGAAGACTGCATTTTCAGGTAGCCTTCAAACTATCCGGGTGGGTTTAGGCGAACAGGGCGCGCATGGCTTGGATTTGGTTTTGTTTGAGTTCGCCGGCTTCATCGCGGCCGACGAAGATTTTGAACATGGCGCCGCCATTGCGGTTGACGAAGTTGAGCGACACGGTGTCTTTGCCCATGAAGGGGCGTTCGATCAGGTAGATGGCGGCGCAGTTTTCATAATAAATGTGGCCGTGGATGCCGCCTTCTTCGGCATGTTCGAAGTTGTAGAAGCCGCGGCCGACTTTACCGTTGGGGATTTTCCCGGTTACTTCGGCAATCACGTCGGGGGTGTGGGCGATGAAGGTAACGGCTTCGTCCCAGCTGGCAAGGGCTTGCATGATTTCGACAAAGCGGTTACCTTCGGTTTTCTTGATGAGCTGTGCAGGCAGGCAGTTGATCACGTCTTCAAAGCTGCATTGGTGCTGGCCGGCAAGCATTTCGAGGATTTGGCCGGGTTTTTCGGCCAGAGAGTTGCGCAATACGGTTTGCTGTTCGGTAGAGAGTTTTTGCATAGTGCTTTCCTTTTCATCAGGTGGGAGGGACATCATCAGTTTACGGGTGAGGGTGGGCGACCAGTAGCGGCCGCTGGTGTTGAGAATGGCCTGGCCGTTCTCGTGGATGGTTAGGAGCTGGGCTTGCTGCCATTGGCGCAGTAGGGTTTGCACTTCGGCGTTGTCGGCAAACAGGGTGGTGTCGATGCGGCCGAGTTCGATGTCGTGCTGCACTTGGCCGAGCAGGGTTTTGTGTCGGCCGTGGCGGCTCATGAAGGAGAGGGCTTTTTGGCCGGCAGGGGCTTTCAGGTAGCCTTTTAAGTCGCTCTGCACTTGGTAGCTGAAGCCGCCGAAGTTGCCGCCTGCGCCGGAACCGAAGGCGAGGCAGGGCATATTGGATTTGACGAGGGTGTTGTAGCGGTTGCGCTCGCCGCGGCCGGGATAGGCGAAATGGTTGTTGCTCACTTGCTGCCAGCCGAGCCGCGCCAGTTCGCGCACGGCGTAGGCGTAGTGTTGGGATTGCACATCAAAACCGAGCAACGGCGGGAATGCGCCTTTTTCAATCATGCGGTTGATGGGCAGGAAGGGGTAGCAGTTGAAGGCGTAGGTGTCGAGGCCGGACAGGGGCAGGCCGGCGGCGCGTTCGATGTCGTGCGCCCAGATTTCGTCGGTTTGGCCGGGCAGGCCGAAAATCAGGTCGGCCACAATCACAGCATCGAGGCCGCACAGCTCTTTCAGGTAGCCATAGGCTTCTTCGCCGCTGTGTTTGCGGCCGAGGCGGCGGCGGATGGCGGTGTTGAAGGTTTGAATGCCGATGGAAATGCGGTTCACGCCGGCTTCAACGGCGGCGCAGGCTTTGTCGAGCCCGAAATGGCTCATGCGGCCTTCGAGGGTGAATTCGCAGTCGTCGGCCAGCGGCAGGTATTGGTAGCAGGCGCGGATGAGGCGCACCAGGTCGGGCGTATCCAGCGCGGTGGGGGTGCCGCCGCCGAAATACACGGCTTGGATTTTGCCGCTGCCAGTGCGCTGTTCGGCTTCGGCAGCCAGCTCTTCAATCACTTTGTCCACATACGCGCCGCCGTGCTCTTCTTTCCAGGCGTTGCGGTAGAAGCCGCAGAACACGCAGTGGTTGGCGCAGAAGGGGATGTGGAGGTAGGCCAGGCCGTCTTCATCGAGCGAATGGGCGATTTGGCTTTGCCACAGTTTCTGCCATTGCGGCATCGGCACGGGCACGCCGCCCCAAATCGGCATCAACGCCTGCCTTTCGGGAAAGGCTTGCGGCGCAGCTTCTTTCGACGGCCAGCGGATGGTTTTGATGGTTTGTGGGGCAGCAGCAGACATAGACTTTATTGGCAGATAGTAAACAAAATAGGAATTGATTCTACTACATGGAATGGTGTTGCTGAAATAGCAGAGTAGAAGCGTTTTCCTTTACCTTATTTTAGTGGTTTATTTTTATAAGATTTCTGTATATTTAAAGCAATTATTTCTTCATGCTGCGTTGGTTCGCTTCTCCATACTCCTGTACTGTCTTCAGCTCACCGCCTTGTATGCAAAAATAATTGTTCCAGCTATAGGGAAGGCTACCTGGAAAACGAGGTGGTGGTTTCAACTAGCCTTTGGTATGCTGAGAGGAATTGTTGAAGCTTAATTTTGCTTTACTGTGGTTTACAAAAAATAGGCAGCTGGTGTAGACCGAGCTGCCCATTTTTTGCCTTGCTGCCAACTACTGTTTCTCTTCCCGCAGCTCGCGGCGCAGGATTTTGCCTACGTTGGATTTAGGCAGCTCGTCGCGGAACTGAATGTCTTTTGGCACTTTATAAGCGGTGAGCTGGGTGCGGCAGAAGGCGATGATTTCTTCGCGGGTGAGCGCCGGGTCTTTTTTCACCACGAAAAGCCGCAGGGTTTCGCCGGTTTTGTTGCTGGGCACGCCGATACAGGCGGCTTCCAGCACCATCGGGTGTTTCGCCACCACTTCTTCCACTTCGTTTGGATACACATTGAAGCCGGATACCACAATCATGTCTTTTTTGCGATCCACTAGTTTGATGAAGCCTTGTTCGTCCATTTTCACTATATCGCCGGTAGCGAGGAAGCCGCGCTCGTCCAGTACAGCGGCGGTTTCTTCAGGGTGTTGCCAGTAGCTCTGCATGATTTGCGGGCCTTTAATACACAATTCACCGATTTCGCCCAGTGGCACTTCGTTTCCTTCACTGTCACGGATTTCCACCTCGGTGTTGGAGATGGGCAGGCCTACGGTGCCATTGTAGTCGCTGATGTTCAGCGGGTTGGCGCATACGCCGGGGCTGGCTTCGGTGAGGCCGTACACTTCCACAATCGGCTGGCCGGTGAGCGCTTTCCATTGTTCTGCCACGTTTTCTTGCACCGCCATGCCGCCGCCCAGGCACAGTTTCCAGCTGGAGAAATCCACGCTTTGGAAATCGGGGTGGTGGAGCAGGGCGTTGAACAGGGTGTTTACGGCGGGCAGCACGCTCACGCGATATTTTTTCAGTTCTTTGATGAAAAATTTAATATCACGCGGGTTGGTGATGAGCAGGTTTTGCGCGCCGATGCGGGTGAAGATCATCAGGTTTACCGTGAGCGCGAACACGTGGTACATCGGCAGCGCGGTTACCACCAGTTCGCCCTCGACGGTAAGGTTGGATTGAATCCACTCTTCGGCCTGCAGCATATTGGCGCAGATATTGCCGTGCGAGAGGATGGCGCCTTTGGATACGCCGGTGGTGCCGCCGGTGTATTGCAGAAAGGCGGTGTCTTCGAGCGTAACCGGCACGGGATGGAAGGTGTGCGCCGCGCCTTGCTTGAGTGCGTGGTTGAAGCGCACGAAGTGGGGCAGATCATAGGGCGGCACCATTTTTTTCACATGGCGCACAATCAGATTCATCAGGCCGCCTTTGAAGAAGCCGAGCAAATCGCCCACCGAGGCGAGGATGATGTGTTTCACATCGGTTTCGGCCACCACTTCGGCCAGCGTGTGGGCAAAGTTTTCCAACACCAGGATGGTGGTGGCGCCGCTGTCTTTCAGCTGGTGTTGCAATTCGCGCGGGGTGTAGAGCGGGTTTACGTTCACCACGATGCCGCCGGCCTGCAAAATGCCGAATACGGCCACGGGATATTGCAGCAGGTTGGGCAGCATCACGGCCACGCGCGCGCCTTTTTCCAGCTTGAGCACGTTTTGCAGATAGGAGGCGAACTGCTCGGCCAGGCGCGCGGTTTGGGCATAGGTTTGCACCTTGCCGAAGTTGGTGAAGCCGGAGCGCTTGCCGTAGAGGTAGGCGGTTTCGTGGAATACTTCGCAGATTGAACTGTAGCGGCGCACGTCGATTTCGGGGCGTACGCCTTCCTGATAACTTTGCAGCCAGATTTTTTCCAATTTGGTCTCCTGATAGGGGCTACCTGAAAATTCAGCTTTGCAGCAATTTGCCGCGCCGTGCTTTCAGGTAGCCTTTAAGGTTTGTGTTGCTGGGTTTTATGTTTGGTTTGAAGGGGTTAAACGCCTGTGCCGGCTTGATCGATAATGCCGCCGCCCAGGCAAACGTCGCCATCATACAGCACGGCGGATTGGCCGGGGGTAACCGCCCATTGCGGCGCGTCGAATACCAGCTCTGCGGAGTCGTCGCCCAAATAGCGCAGTTGGCAGGGCGCATCGGCCATGCGGTAGCGGGTTTTGCAGGTGTAGCGGCCTTCGGGCGGGCGGCTGCCGTGTGCTTCGCCGGGGTTTTCAGGCAGCGTCCAGCTTAATTGGCTCATGGTGAGGCTACCTGAAAATAATAGCGGGTGTTGGTGGCCTTGCACCACGATTAGGCGGTTGGCGGCCAAATCTTTGCCGGCCACAAACCACGGCTCGCCTGCGCCGCCGATGCCCAAGCCTTTGCGCTGGCCGAGGGTGTAGAACATCAGGCCGACGTGTTTGCCCACGACTTTGCCTTCGGGCGTAACCATATCGCCTTCGCTGGTGGGCAGGTATTTTTGCAGAAACTCGCGGAAGGGGCGCTCGCCGATGAAGCAGATGCCGGTGCTGTCTTTTTTGGTGGCGGTGGGCAGGCCGGCTTCGGCGGCAATGCGGCGCACTTCGGGCTTTTCCAAGTGGCCAAGCGGGAAGAGGGCGCGTTCGAGCTGGGAGGGCTGGAGGCGGTAGAGGAAGTAGCTTTGGTCTTTGTTGGCATCCAGGCCTTTGAGCAGGTAATGCTTGCCGTTGCGCACTTCTTTGCGGGCGTAGTGGCCGGTGGCGATGGTGTCCGCGCCTTGCTCGACGGCGTAATCCAAAAAGCATTTGAATTTGATTTCGGCGTTGCACAGCACGTCTGGGTTGGGCGTGCGGCCGGCTTGGTATTCCTGCAGGAAGTAGGCGAATACTTTGTCTTTGTATTGGTCGGCGAAATTGACGATGTCGATGTCGATGCCGATGATGTCGGCCACGGCGATGGCGTCGAAGGAATCCTGTTTGATGCTGCAGTATTCGTCGTTGTCGTCGTCTTCCCAGTTTTGCATGAACACGCCGCGCACTTGCTGCCCCTGCTGCTTGAGCAGGTGGGCGGTTACGGAGGAATCGACGCCGCCGGACAGGCCGACGATGATGTTTTGCGGGGTAGGCATAGTGTTTGGTTTCTAGGTGGGGCTACCTGAAAGTTTTCAGGTAGCCTTTTAATTTAAGACTGGCCTTGCCGTTTCTTCACGCTCACTTGGCGTTTTTTGGTTTTGGCTTTGCTGCGGGCTTTTTCATCGCGTTTGGCGATGCGGTTGCTCAAGGTGGTGCGGCGCAGGGGTTTGTTCTTGGTTTTTTCCGCCGTATCTTCGTAGGGGTTGTCGGAAATATTGTATTGGATGCGCAGCGGCGTGCCTTGCAGGTTGAAGGCTTTGCGGAAGGTTTGCGTGAGGTAGCGGGTGTAGCTGTCGGCCACGTGTTGCAGCGAATTGCCGTGAATCACGATCACGGGCGGGTTCATGCCGCCTTGGTGGGCATAGCGCATTTTGGGGCGCACCAGCCCGGCGCGGGCGGGCTGCTGGCGTTCGATGGCCGACTGCAGCACGCGGGTGATTTTGGGAGTGGGCATTTTGATGAAGGCCGCGTCGTAGGCCGATTGGATGCTGGCAAACAGGCTGTCGATGCCGCGCTCTTTCAGGGCGGAAATGAAGTGGAATTTGGCGAAATCGAGGAAGTGCAGCTTGCGCTCGATGTCTTTTTTAATCGCGTTGCGCCGCTCTTCGGAAATGCCGTCCCATTTGTTCACGGCAATGACCAGCGCACGCCCGGCTTCCAGCGCAAAGCCGGCGATGGTGGCGTCTTGGTCGGCAATATCTTGCTGCGCGTCCAATACCAACACGGCTACGTTGGAGGCTTCTACCGCCTGCATGGCCTTGATCACGGAGAATTTTTCCACCGCTTCTTCCACCTTGCCGCGGCGGCGCACGCCGGCTGTGTCGATGATGGTGAAGGGTTTGCCGTCGCGTTCAAAGTCGATATGGATGCTGTCGCGGGTGGTGCCGGCCATATCGAATGCAATCACTCGCTCTTCGCCCAAAATGGCGTTCACCAGCGTGGATTTACCCACATTCGGGCGGCCGATAACGGCGAACACGGGGTGTTTGTTTTCCGGCTGTTCTTCTTCGGCTTCGGGGAAGTTTTCCAGCACTTCTTCCATCAGATAATACACGCCGTCGCCGTGCGCGCCGGAAATAACGTGCGGCTCGCCGAGCGCCAGCTCGTAGAATTCGGCAGCCAGCACGTCGCGGCGGCCGCCCTCGCCTTTGTTCACGGCCAGATACACGGGGCGCGGCGATTGGCGCAGGCGGTCGGCAATGATTTTGTCTTGCGGTGTGAGGCCGGTGCGCGCGTCCACCAGGAAAATCACGGCATCGGCTTCATCCACGGCCTGCAGGGTTTGCTTGGCCATTTCGTGCAGGATGCCGCTGTCCACCACAGGCTCGAAGCCGCCGGTGTCCACCACGAGATAAGGCTTGCTGCCGACTTTGCCGTGGCCGTAGTGGCGGTCGCGCGTGAGGCCGGGTAGGTCGTGCACCAGCGCGTCTTTGGTGCGCGTGAGGCGGTTGAACATGGTGGATTTGCCCACATTGGGGCGGCCGACTAGGGCGATAGTGGGTTTCATGATATGGTCTTTCTGTATCAGGCTGCCTGAGCCAAGCAGCGAGCAGGTGCGCGGGGGCACGGAAGGGTTGGTGTGGCTTCGTTGGAAGCGGGTTTTCAGGTAGCCTTTGATTTTGGAGTGCGGCTGCCAAAAGTGTGTAGGCGAGATTATAGCTGGTTATGAATGGTTTGGCTTGGGGAGATGGGCCGGACGGATGGGGAGGCGGTGGTTTTAGTTTACGCTGGGGCTAATGTTTTCAGGTAGCCTGCTTAGCAACAGAAGGCTATCTGAAACCAGAAACCTGCCGTTCTTAAAAAACGGCAGGTTTCTATTTGGCTTACAGCAGGGTATCCGACAGCGGAATATCCTGCGGCTGCATGGGCGTGGCGGGCAGGGGCTGCTCGCGCGGTTCGGTGGTGCGGCGGCGCGGGGCAGGGCGGGTGCTGGCGGGAATCGGGGTTTCAGTGCTGCCGGTACCGTCGGTGAGTGCTTCCACAGCACTGCCTTCAGGCAGGATTTCGTCCTGCTGCTGGGGCTCGGAGGCTTCCACAGCTTGCGGGCGGCTCAGCTCGGCAGCGCCGTTTTGCCAGGCCACAGATTGTAATTTGCCCTGCACGCGGGCGTTGGTGTTCTGGCAGGTGATGCAAACCAAGCGGCCGTTGCGGCTGCGCAAAACGCTGTTGATGCGGGCTGGGTTGGCGGTGAGGCCGTTGGCCTGCGACCAGGCAGCAATACTTTGGCGCAGGGCGGTGGTGTTCAGGTTGCGCTGTTGGTAGGGGTCGGCATAGGCGGCGAGCCAGAGGTGATTGTTGGCATCGGCATTGAGGCTGGCCAGCTGGTAGATCACAGCGGCGTTGGCGCCGGTGTGCACGCTGCGGGCAAATTGCAGTGCGTTGTTGCTGTGCATGCGCACGCAGCCGTGGCTGCGGATGCCGGGCACGCTGGCGGGGGCGTTGGTGCCGTGGATGCCCAAGCCTAAGCGTGGCGGGCCCAAGCGCACAAATACCGGGCCCAGCGGGTTGCTCGGGCCGGGCGGGATGCTGCTGATTGCGGGCAGACCGGCGGCAGCGCGCTCGCGGCGGATGCTTGCAGGGATGGCCCAAGTGGGGTTGTAGGCTTTGGAACCGATGTTGTAGTTGCCCAGCGGGGTGCGGGTACGGTTTTTACCCACGGCCACGGGATAGATGTTTTTCAGTTGGCCGTTTTCATACAGGAAAAGGCGCATCTGCGGGATGTTGATGACGACGTGCTGGCCTTCGGCCATCGGTGAGAAATCGGGCAGCGGGGTGTTGTTGGCGGCGGCGGTGCCGACGGCGGCCAGGAGGCAAAGTAATGCGAGTTTTTTCATGTTAATCGTTGGGAAAAATAAGTTTGCGTGTTGTAAAGACGATAATGGTGTCATGATACCCGAAACTGCCACCGCTCGATGCGGCAGGCTACCTGAAAGCGGTAAAACGTGTTTTAATGCCACACATTGTTCCGATTACGGCGCATAGTTTATGCACGGCCGGCTCGGTTTGATTTGTTTAAATGTAATAGAATAATAAGTTAGCAAAAATTTCAGGCTACCTGAAAGCCCAGCGTCTTACAAAACCCAAACCACATTCACTGCTTTTCTGTTCACTCACTTCACGGAGCAGCCATGCAACACCACATCATCCAATCCTTGCTGGACACCGATCTCTACAAATTCACTATGCTGCAAGTGGTTCTGCACCAATTTCCACAGGCGCACGGCGTGTATGAATTCCGCTGCCGCAATCTGGAAGAATGCGTATATCCGCTGGTGGATATACGCATCGAGCTAGAAGCCGAGCTCGATGCCTTATGCACCCTGCGCTTCACCCCGGAAGAGCTCAACTATCTGCGCAGCCTGCGTTTTATTAAAAGCGATTTTGTGGATTATTTGGAGCTGTTCCAGCTCAAACGCCGCTTCATCCAAGTAACCGTGGACGAGCAGAACCGGCTCTGCATCCGCGTGGAAGGGCCGATTATCCAAGCCATGTTTTTCGAGATTTTCGTGTTAGCGATTGTGAACGAACTCTACTCCCGCCGCCTTGAGACTCCTGCAGTGCTGGCTGAAGGCGAACGCCGTCTACAGGTTAAGGCTGAACTGTTGCGGGGCTATGCTGCCGCCCAACAGATAGGCGAGCCGCCTTTCCTCGTATCCGATTTCGGCACACGCCGCCGTTACAATCTCGCCTGGCAGGAACACGTGGTGCACACGCTGAACCAAGCCGCCCCCAGCTGCCTGCGCGGCACCAGCAACGTTTATCTGGCCAAAAAACTCGGCCTCATCCCCATCGGCACCATGGCGCACGAATTTATGCAAGCCTTCCAAGCTTTAGACGTGCGCCTGCGCGATTTCCAAAAAGCCGCACTGGAAAGCTGGGTGCGCGAATACCGCGGCGACCTCGGCATTGCGCTCACCGACGTGGTGGGCATGGATGCCTTCCTGCGCGATTTCGACCTTTATTTTGCCAAACTCTTCGACGGTCTGCGCCACGACAGCGGCGATCCCTATGTGTGGGGCGAAAAAGCCTACGCCCACTACCAAAAGCTCAAAATCGACAGCCGTACCAAAATGCTCACTTTCTCCGACGGCCTCGATTTGGAAAAAGCCTGGGCGCTGCACCAATACTTCAAAGACCGCTTCAAAACCAGCTTCGGCATCGGCACCAACCTGACCAACGACATGGGGCACAAGCCTTTAAACATCGTGCTCAAACTGGTGGAGTGCAACGGTCAATCCGTAGCCAAACTCTCCGACAGTCCCGGCAAAACCATGGGCGATAACAATACCTTCCTCGCCTATCTGCGCCAAGTGTTCGAAATTGCCGACATGCAATAGGGCGTGAAAAATTTTCAGGTAACCTCTTGCTGCTAGCATTTAGATGCTACCTGAAACTTTATCCATGCCCTTCGGATTTCTACTATATATGAAATGGCTGGCTACCTGGCCGTCATCTTAAAACTATGTACCGCTGCTTCGGGCTGGCCGATCTTTATGGCCGTGTGTGGCAACCAGCATCGTTTACCTTGGCTCTGGTTCGGACTCCGATATGCTGTGTACGATGGCACGGAACAGATTGGATTTTCTGTGCCTGCTGGCTATTGGTTATGATGAAATCTGCCGGGGTGATTTGCTGCTGTTGCCACCCAACCATAATAAAGACAAACTTTTTGTCAAACCCAACCTGCCTTTTGCTCTTGGTTGGGAAATACTTTCCACACCACTGTTCCTGAGCTTGGAACGGAGATTATGACGCCGGTTTTGTTGATGGGGCAGGGAAATGCAGACAATATGTTTGTTTGTTGGGTTAAGCAGCAGGTAGCGGAATAAATGGGTAACGGCTTGCCGCCTTATGTCGGGAGATGCTAAGCCGCTCTGCCCGATATGGCTCCTGAAAATTTGTAATGGTGGGTTTTATATCCGCCTGCAACGTTAGTACGGGCTATCTGCAAACGTAAGTTGCACCCGCAATGTTGGTTGTGTTAAAGGCTGCCTGAAAGTTTCAGGTCCTTTCCCATCCCAATCTGCTAAATACTCCCAATCTTCATTTGGATGCGGGCATATGTGTCGGGAAAAGTAAATTGTTCGTGCCGCATTAGCCCCAAAATGCCGCTTCAAACCCTGCCGCTCTTGTTCGAAGCGGGTGTATTGCCAGCAGTGTGTATATTAAGGCAGCCACCGATGGCGCAATCAGGCGGCGGTTTGCTACGGTGCCGTAGCCGGTCATCAGCCAATAAACGGGGCTGCCGGACGCGGCGGTGTCGGCGAATAGGATTGAGTCGTCAAACATATTGCCAAATACCGCCCATTCTTCGCGCCAGCCGTCTATTGGCAAATATTGTTTCGCCTCGTTGTTCCAGCCGAACGCCCAATCGTTCCAAATATCGGGCAAACCCGCATAAGGCAGCCATTGCAGGAATAAGGTTTGCATTTCCAGCCAGTAGTCGGCACGCGGATTTTCGCCCTGCCACGTGCCATCCATATGGCGGTAGAAATCTGCCAGCTTGCCTAAATGCAAGTGGCGGTTGTCGGCCAAGGCGGGCAGGTTTTGCGGTTCTGGTGTGTAAGGCAAGCCGAAGGTTTGGGCGAAAGTGCGGATAAGGTTGGTGTTTGGCATGGGGTTTTATTCCTGTTCGGGCAGTTTTGCCTGGTGTTTATATTTTCAGGTAGCCTCG
Source organism: Eikenella sp. NML070372 (assembly GCF_001648415.1). Classification (NCBI taxonomy): domain Bacteria; kingdom Pseudomonadati; phylum Pseudomonadota; class Betaproteobacteria; order Neisseriales; family Neisseriaceae; genus Eikenella; species Eikenella sp. NML070372. The sequence continues at coordinate 159,320 of NZ_LXSN01000005.1, forward strand.
CGGGTAGGTTCTACATTCGTGGTGCGGGCTACCTGAAACTGTAGGCTGTAATCCTTAATGGTGTTTGGATTGAAGGCTACCTGAAACCCTATTCGGCTGCTCTGGGATTAAATTCGTCCAGTTTCTGCTCTACCCAAACTCGGGCGGTATTGGGGTGTCGGGCATGGTTCGGCTTCGCCGAAGTGGGAGACGGCGGGCAGGGAGTGCAGGTCGGTATCGATGTCTAGGCTTAAAAAGTAGCCATGCAGGTCAAAGCTTACGTTGAGGACGCAGCCGGGGAGGGACGATGCGGTCGTGCAGGTGGCTGAAAAGGCAGTGCTGCTAGTCGGCGCAGATTGTGCTGCACTTGACAGCGATGTCTGGTACGCCGAAGCGTTCGTTGAGTTTCCAGCAAGGTTGGCGGCCTTGGCTGATTTTGAAGTGGACGTTGCCAATTTGCTGGTCGCTGAGGCAAACTTGCTATTCGCCTGTACCTTCGATGCAGAGGTTTTTGCCGAAGCTGGCTGCTGATTTGGCTGTATTCAAAGGGTTCGGGCTAGGCAATGCGGATTTCGCGGATGGTGTCGATGGTTTGGGGTATGATGGGTCCCTCCACAAAGTTGGGGCGGATTATAGCGGATGGGCTTGGTTTCCTCTTTTACAGGCTATGGCTGAAGCGCATTTTCCCCTACAAGGCGGCGAGCTGCAGATAGCATAAGAGTACGGTAAGGCGAGCCGACACCATATGAAGAAATAATTGCTTTAGCTATATCTAAAAGTTTCAGGTAGCCTTTCATTTGGCAACCTGAGCCAAGGCAATAAAAAACAGGCAAGCTTGCAGCCTGCCTGTTTGCATGGTTTGGCATAATTAATCGTTGAATATGTTGCGGCTGCCAACAAATACTTGGCTGCTGTATTTACAACTGCCAGCAGTTTGGCAGCCGGGGATGGTTACACTCAAAGTGTAGCGGCCGGTATGGGTGGCGCGAAAGCCGAACATAGGGGCGTCGTCTTCTTTAGTGTCGGCTTTGATTATGCTGCCGTCGGCTGATTTTAGGGTCAGGTCGATGTTGTTGCAGCCAAGGTCACAGGCGGCGAAGAAGGAGTAATATTTGCCGGCGGTAAGCTGAACCTGGTGGTTTTTGGTTTCACCTGATTTGGCGCTGCCTTGGAACAGGTTGGCTTGGCGGGCGCCGGGATCTTTCTCCTGAATAACTTGTTTGTAGAGCTGCTGGGCTTCAGGCAGCCATGAACTGCCAGGCGCGGCCAAGGCGGTAGGGGCGGCGATTAGGGCAACCAGGCCTAAAACGGCAAATTTTTTCATGTTTCTTCCTTTTGTTTGGTTATATTATGAGTAAAAGTGTACGCATTATAATGTAAACTTGAGAAATGCTCTACTTTCCTATATTTTTAAAATCACTGGTTTATAGTTATGTACTTTGTGTTTTCGGACGGGTTAGGGAAGGCAAAAGGCTACCTGAAATTTTAGCTTCGCAGAAACTCGCGAGCTCGTTTTCAGGTAGCCTTCTTTAGTGCACTCGAGTTCAGCGATTGAATACGGGTTTGGTGCCCATGAATACCTGGCTGCTGTATTCGCATTGTTCGGTGCTGCATTTCGGCATGGTAACAGTGAGGGTGTAGGTGCCGGTGCGGTTAGCACGCCAGCCGAACATGGGGAAATCATCGTCGTCGCTGTTTTCTTTAACCACGCGGCCATCGGCGGCTTTGAGGGTCAGGTCGATGTCGCTGCAAGAGTAGTCGCAGTCGGCGAAGAAGCTGTAGTATTTGCCGGCGGTAAGCTGTACTTGGTGGCTCCGGTTTTGCTCTTTAGCAGCACGGCCGCTAAACAGATGGATTTGACGAGCTTGGGCGTCTTTTCTGTGCACTATATCGCGGTTGATTTTTTGTGCTTCGGGCAGCCAAGGGCCGTTTTCAAAGGCTTGGATACTGTAGGCACAGCCGGAAGAGGCTTCGCATTTGGTCATGTTGGCGGTGAGGGTGTAGGTACCGCTGGTTGAAATAGCGCTGTTGATGACGGGGTTATCGTCGTCGTCTTTATCTTCTTTGATGGTTTTGCCGTTGCTATCGGTCAGCTTGAGGTCGATGTCAGAGCATTGGCGGTCGCAGTCGGCAAAGAATACGTAGGATTTGCCGGCTTCGAGCCGGATGGTGTGGTTTTGGCTGCGGTTTTGTGCCAGATTGCCGTTGAACAGCTGGAGTTCTCGCGCATCGGCACTCCGTTGACGCACGATTTCGCGGTTGATTCTTTGTGCTTCGGGCAGCCAGTCATCGGCCTGCGCAGGTGCAGCGAAGGCGGGGGCAGCAGCCATCAAAGCGGCGATGGCGGCAAGAGTAAATTTCTGCATGGAATGCTCCTTCTGGTTAAGAAAGTAATAAAAGGGGAACAACAGGCAGATTATAGCCAATGTGCGGGAATTTAACTAATCTTTTCTTATGTTAATCAGGCTACCTGAAAAACCATTTTCAGGTAGCCTGATTGGGGCTTAACGTACCGAGCGGATTGGTTCGGCTTGCAGGAGAACATGCTGCCTGCGGTCGAGCAGTTCCAGCCTGTTGCCGTTGATGCGGTAGGCGGCGGTGCGGGCAAAGGCGGCAGAGAGCCGCTCTTCCTGCACCTGAACGTTCGGCGGACAGAGCATCAGAGTGGTGGCGAGTTCGCCGATTTGCAGATTTCGGCCTTGGTGGCTGAAGTGGCCGGATAGGGAGTTACAGCCGAACGAGGCGTTCATGCGATTGTTGGCGTTGAACTCCAACGATCCGTTGGCAGCGTGGCGGCCGATGCGGGTGATGCGCCAGCCGTGGCGAGAGAGTTCTGCTGCGGGTGCGCTTGGTGCTGTGGCGGCAGGGGCAGGCCGGTCTGGCCCAGCGGGGGGCGGTGGTGCGCTGTCGGCAGGGTTGGGGTGGGCGGCGCAAGCGGTGAGTAGGAAGGCGGCAAGATAAATCGGTTTCATCGTGTGGGCTCCTATCTGGTGGAAAATTATTGAATCCAATATATTTGGATTATACACCCGAGGGTGTTGCAGTGTTAATTGAAATATAGCAATTTAAAAACATTTTGTTTTGAGAAAGGCAAACAGTATGGCAAAGGCTGCCTGAAAACTATAGTATAGTCGCCCCAAATAGGAACGATACGGCGTTGGTTCATTTAGCTGTGCTGCCTGTGGCTCGCTGCCTCGCTTCCTTCCTATTTGGAACAACCCGAATATTCTAACAAACACAAGGACACACCGTGTCAGTCGGACACTACGAAAATTTTCCTGTCGGCTCGCTGGTTTTGCCGCGCCGCCTGCGCCGCCCGGTGCACGCCATCTACGTGTTTGCCCGTACTGCCGACGACATGGCCGACGAAGGCGATTTGCCCAGCGAAGAGCGTCTGCGCCAGCTCGATAATCTGCGCGCCGAGCTCGACCGCCTTGCCGCCGGCCAAACCTCGCACAGCGAATTGATGCAGCGGCTCGAGCGCGAAGCCATCCGTCCGTTCAATCTTCCGCTTGAACCTTTCTACCACTTGCTTTCCGCCTTCAGCCAAGACGTGGCTAAAACCCGCTATCAGCACTTTGGCGAGCTGGTGGATTACGCCCGCCGCAGTGCCAATCCGATCGGCAGATTGCTGCTGCACCTCTACGGCCACACCGACCCGCTCAGCCTCGCCCAAAGCGACGGCATCTGTACCGCCCTGCAACTCATCAACTTCTGGCAAGACGTGGCCGTGGATTGGCAGAAAGGCCGCGTTTATCTGCCGCAAGACGACCTAGAAAAATTCGGCGTGAGCGAAGCGCAAATCGCCGAAGGCCGCGCCGATGCCGCCTTCCAACGCCTGATGGCGCACCAATGCCAGCGTGCCCACAAAATGCTCAAAGCCGGCTCTCCGCTGGGCAAAACTTTGCATGGCCGCATCGGCTTCGAGCTGCGCCTGATTATCCTCGGCGGGCAAAGCATCCTGCGCAAGCTGGAGGAAAACCGCTACAACGTCTTCACCCGCCGACCCGTGCTCGGTGCAAAAGATTGGTGGCTGATGCTGAAACGGTCTTGGCTCAAGAAGTGAGCAGTTTTATTTAGCCCAGCCAAAAGGCTACCTGAAAATTTTAGCTTCGCAGAAAATCGCGAGCTCGTTTTCAGGTAGCCTTTTTGTTGTGCGGCAATATTGTTAACTTCAAGGATACTCAATCAGCGCATAGGCCGAATGGTTGTGGATGCTTTCGAAGTTTTCGCTTTCCACGCTGAAGCAGTCGATGCGCGGGTCGTTTTTCAGCGCCACGGCGATGTCGCGCACCATGTCTTCCACGAATTTGGGGTTTTCGTAGGCGTATTCGGTAACGTATTTCTCATCGGGGCGTTTGAGCAGGCCGTAGAGCTGGCAGGAGGCTTTGTTTTCCACCAAATCGATGATTTCTTCAATGGAAACTTCCTGTTTGTGGCAGGCGAGGGTAACGGTAACGTGCGAGCGCTGGTTGTGCGCGCCGTATTGCGAAATTTCCTTGGAGCAGGGGCACAGGCTGGTAACCGGAGCCAATACTTTGATTCGGTGGCTGTATTCGCCGCTGGCCGACACTTCGCCCTGCCAGGTGACGGCGTAGTCGAGAAACGAGGTGATGCCGCTCACGGGGGCGGCCTTTTTACGGAAGAAGGGGAAGCTGATATTGATGCGGCCGGCTTGGGCATCGAGCCGCTCCAGCATATCGAGCGTGAGCTGATGCAGGCTGGTGAAATCGAGCACCAGGTGCTGCCGCTCTTCTATCAGCGCCACAAAGCGCGACATATGCGTGCCTTTTTGCGAGGCAGGCAGGGCAACGGTCATACCGATGCGGGCGATAGTGTGCTGCACGCCTTCTGCGCCCTGGATTTGCAGCGGGAAGTGCAGGTCTTTGATGCCCACTTGGTTGATGGGCATATTGCGTTGGTCGGGGCTGCTTTGCACGTCGGCAATGGCATTCATCCGTGGTTTCCTTATCGGGTGTGTGTGGCGGTGGATTAAGGGGGCGAAGTATAGCCCTGCCGCTGCCGCCGGGCAATTGTTGGCGTGAGTTTATAGCGCAGATTTATGGCTGCAATTTTGTGCAATCGGGTGTGTTGCCCGGTTTTGGTTTATCATACCGCCCGCACCACCCCCTGTTTAAAGGACTGCCATGAATATCCTTTTTATTGCCGACCCGCCGGCCACTTTCAAGACCTACAAAGACACCACCTATGCCATGATGCGCGAAGCCGCCAAGCGCGGGCACAAATTGCACCACACCCTTGCCGCCGAACTCTCCGTGCAAAACGGCAAAGTTGCCGCCCTTGCCGCGCCTTTCGAATTCATCGGCGCGAAAGACGACCACGATCACAACTGGTTTCAGGTAGCCTCAGCCGAACAACGTGTGCTTGCCGATTTTGATGCCGTGATTATGCGCACCGACCCGCCGTTCGATATGCAATACCTCTACAGCACCCAGCTGCTCACCCTCGCCGAACAGCAGGGTGCAAAAGTGTTCAACAGCGGGCAGGCCATGCGCGATTTCAACGAAAAACTCGCCATTTTGAATTTTTCCCGATTCACCGCGCCCACCCTCGTTTCCACCCGCGCCGCCGACGTGCGCGCCTTTTTAGCCGAACACGGCGACATCATCGTAAAACCGCTCGACGGCATGGGCGGCATGGGCATTTTCCGCCTCACCGAGCGCGACCCGAATATCGGCAGCATCCTCGAAACCCTGATGCAGCTCGACACCCGCACCATCATGGCGCAGCGCCACATTCCCGAAATCGTGCACGGCGACAAACGCATCCTCGTGATTGACGGCGAAGTTGTGCCCTTTGCCCTTGCCCGCATCCCGCAGCAGGGCGAAATACGCGGCAACCTAGCCGCAGGCGGGCGCGGCGTGGCGCAGGAGTTGAGCTGGCGCGACCGCGAAATCGCCGAAACCCTCGCCCCCGAGCTGAAGCGGCGCGGCATTTTGCTGGCGGGTTTGGACGTGATTGGCGAAAATTTGACTGAAGTAAACGTCACCAGCCCCACCGGTTTCCAAGAAATTACCAAGCAAAAAGGCTTCGACGTAGCCGCTAAATTTATCGACGCAGTGGAACGGAACGCAGCATAGTTTTCAGGTAGCCTTAGCTGGTTTGGCTGAAGGCTACCTGAAAAACCACAACCCATCCCCACACACCCACATAAGGAATCCCTACTATGAAACCCGGCAAACACGGCCTCGCGCGCCTTATCGCTGCCGCCCAATATTCCCGCGACGGCCTCGCCGCCGCCTACCGCAACGAAGCCGCCTTCCGCCAGCTGGTGTGGCTGCACGCCGTGCTGCTGCCCTTGGCGTGTTGTTTCGATTTTGATACGCCCATGCGTATGCTGCTGGTGGGCGCGTCGCTGCTCTCGCTGATTGTGGAGCTGTTCAACACCGCCATCGAAGCCGTGGTGGACAGGATTTCCGAAGAGTTGCACCCGCTCTCCAAAATCGCCAAAGATGCCGGCTCCGCTGCGCAACTGGTGGCGCTGCTGCTCGTTGGCATTTTTTGGCTGATGGCCTTCAACACCCTGTAGTCCAACCCCGTTTAATAGAAAGGAAAGCATATGAAGCTTAAGCAAATCGTTATCCTCTCCAGCCTGCTTTTGGCCGCAGCCGCCCAGGCGGAAGTGCGCGCCAGCCCTGTGGCAGAAAGCATGGTGGGTGGAGGCTACCTGAAATCACAACTACCTGATTCAAAATCATGAAAGACAACTTCCAACTCCTCGACGACACCCGGCATATGTTGCAATGGTTTGCCGACGAACCCTATGCAGAAATCCGACGCAGCATCGAAAGCATTCTGCGCGAACATGTGGCCGACAGCCGCCTGCTCGATTTTACTGTTACCTCCCCGCCAGATTGGCTCACCGTGGGCGCTCACTCCGAAAGCAATCCCGAAGCTGTAACCGTAAACCGCACCGCCGTGGCCTTTGAGTTTTGTCTGCCAAAGACGAGCGCAACAAACCGCCCAATTCATCCAAAATTTCAGCAGCGCCCATTTGGAGCACTACCACTACGAAGCAGGCAAAGAAGCCTAAAGGCTACCTGAAAACCGAATCTTCAATGCAGTGGAAACGAACCATGCGAGTTGCGGCGAAGCTCAAATCGATGCCAAACCCATGAATAAAAAACCGCTACTTGCCCTATTATTCGGCACAATTCTTCTGCTGCTCGGCGGCTATGTTTTTCTGCGGCACAGCAGCAATCCGCCTGGCAGCCTGCCCAACACAGGCAACAGTGCCGGCCTCAGCCCCAGGCAGCAAAGCCTATTGCAACAGCCTGCCCTGCCGCCGGGCAGCGAAATTATCAAACTCGTTGTGCGCAAAGCCGAGCGTGAAATGGATGCCTACGATGCGCAAGGCAATCTGCTGAAAACCTATCCTATCGCACTCGGCTTTAGCCCGGTTGGCCATAAACAATTTGAAGGCGACGGCAAAACCCCCGAAGGCCGCTACACCGTCAACGACCGCAATCCCTACAGTGGCTATCATAAAAATCTCGGTATTTCCTACCCCAACGCCGCCGACCGCGCCCATGCCGCCGCACAAGGCAAAAGCTCCGGTGGCGATATCAAAATCCACGGCCTGCGCAATGGCTTCGGCCTTATCGGCGCGCAACACCTGCACCGTGATTGGACCCACGGCTGCATTGCTGTAACCGATGGCGAAATCGACGAACTTTACGCCCACGTCAAACCGCAGGCTGAAATTGAGATTTTGCCTTAGAGGGTAGGGTAGTCTTTTATGTGGTTCAGTTGTTTCTATTCCCGCTTCTGCGCCACCGCCCATTCATACAGCGCCTTCTTGTTTGCCCCGCTGATTTCCGCAGCCAGTGCGGCGGCTTTTTTCGGTGGCAGTTCGGCGGCGAGCAGGCTCATGATGTGTCGCGCCTGGTCGTTCAGTTCATTGGCAGCGGCGGCTTCGGGCGGGTGCAGCACCAGCACCATCTCGCCGCGCGTCTGGTTGGCATCGGCACGCACGGCGGCCAGCACTTCGGCCACGCTGCCGCTGATGAAGGTTTCAAATGTTTTGCTAATTTCGCGTGCCAGCACCAAATGCCGGTTGGGCAGGATTTCGGCCATTTGGGCGAGTGCCGCCTCGATGCGGTGCGGCGTTTCAAACATCGCCACGGCATAGGGCACTTCGCACCAACGCTCAAACCATTGCACCCGTTCGCCCGCCTTGGGAGGCAGAAAGCCGGCAAAATAAAAATCCGACTGCGTTACCCCGGCCACGCTCAAAGCCGCCATTACCGCGCTGGCTCCGGCCACCGGCACCACCTTGAAACCCGCTTCCCGCACGCCCGCGGCCAGCCGAGCCCCGGGGTCGCATACCGCCGGCGTGCCCGCATCCGATATTTGCGCCACCACCTGCCCGGCGGCGAGCGCAGCGGGGATGGTTTCGGTCATTTGCCGCTCGTTGTGTTCGCGCACGCTCACGAGCTTGGCGCGGATGCCGTAGGCGGAGAGCAGCTGCTGGCTCACGCGCGTGTCTTCCGCGCATACCAAGTCTGCCCGTTGCAACACCGCCAGCGCACGCAGCGTGATGTCGGCCAGGTTGCCGATGGGCGTTGCCACCACATACAGCGTTTGCGGCTCAATCTGCGCGGCCGCCTTATCCAATATTTTTTGCCACATTCTCTTCGGGTATGATTGCGTTTGAAACGCCGCAAACTATAGCAAATTAAATTCGCTTCCGATACAAGGCGGGGTAGGCCGTGGCGGAAGCGGAGCTGATTTACGGTATCGCACGAAAGGAAAACCATGCGCCTTAACCACGCCACCGGCCAAGCTGCCGAAGATACCGCCGCAGGCTACCTGAAAAAACAGGGTTGCCGCATCCTGGCGCGCAACTGGCATTGCCGCTATGGTGAAATCGACATCATCGCCGAGCAGGGCGGGGTGTATTTGTTTGTGGAAGTGCGGCAGCGGCGCAGCCAAAGCTTCGGCGGCGCGGCAGCGAGCATCACGCCGGCCAAACTGGCCAAACTCAGCCGCAGCGCCGAAACCTGGCTCCAGCAAAATGCGCCGAATCAACCTTGCCGTATCGATGCCATCTTGATTGAAGGCGATCAGCCGCCGCAGTGGTTGCAGAATATCGGCGGGTATTGAAGCGGCAGTCGGTGCTGGCGCAAGGCTACTTGAAAGAGGGTTGGATTTTTTGGCTTTGCAGAAACTTGCGTTACTGGTTTCAGGTAGCCTTTGGCGCTTGCAGTGAGGTTGGTATTGACCACACCGGCAAGCCTAAACGGTGCTTTGCTCGCCCGAGGTGGTAAAGGCCACCTGAAAATGCGGATGTGTTTTGTGCTTGACAGCAACTGGCGCTGCTTGTTTTAGCCGTGCCGCAGGCGATGTTTCAGGTAGCCTTTACCCGCTTGCCCGTTGCCAGCAATTGTTCAAACCACCATATGCCGCTACAATAGCCGACGTTTTCATTTTTTATTTTTCAGGTAGACTTTATGAACCCAGCCGCCCAACGCGTATTGCAGCATTTTCAGGAAAGCATTGCCGCCAAACAGCAGTGTGCCGAACAATTGGCCGAGCCAACGGCGCGGGCGGCAGCGTTGCTATTGGATTCGCTGATGGCCGACGGCAAGATTCTGGTGTGCGGCAACGGCGGTTCGGCAGCCGATGCGCAGCATTTTGCCGCCGAGCTCACCGGCCGTTTTGAAAAAGAACGTATGCCGCTGGGCGCCATCGCGCTCACCACCGATACTTCCGCGCTCACCGCCATCGGCAACGATTATGCCTTTGATCAGATTTTTTCCCGCCAAGTGTCTGCACTCGGCCGCCCGGGCGATGTGCTGGTGGCGATTTCCACTTCCGGCAATTCCGGCAATGTGCTTGCCGCCATTGATGCCGCCCGCGAGCAGGGCATGAGCGTGGTGGCGCTCACCGGGCGCGACGGCGGTAAAATCGCTGGTGTGCTTACAGAAGGCGATGTGCTGCTCAACGTGCCGCATAATCGCACGGCGCGGATTCAGGAAATCCATATCCTGCTGATTCACGCTCTGTGCGATCATATCGATACCGCTTTGTTTGAAGAATAAACGCTTCACCCATTTCCGCCCAATTAAGGACAATAAACCATGAAAAAAAGTTTCCGCCTCCTGCTGTTGTGTCTGCTGCCGCTGCCGCTTTCCGGCTGTTTTACCGCGCTGGTGGGCGCGGGCGCATTCGGCGTGATGTCGGCCACCGACCGCCGCAGCACCGGCGCGCAGGCCGACGACCAAGTGATGGAAGTGCGCATCCAAAACACGGCGCTCACCCATCTGCGCAGCAACAACACTACGCAGGGCTTTGAGCCGAAGCTTTCTGTGGTGAGCTTCAACCGTCAGGTGCTGTTGATGGGTTTGGTGGCCAGCGAGGCCGATAAAGCATTTGTAGAGCGCGTGGCACGCGCCCAGCCCAATGCCGAGAAGATTTACAACTATATTCAGGTAGCCACCAGTGCACGCGGCTTCGGCGAGGTGAGCAACGATTCGTGGGTTACTTCCAAAGTACGCACTACCTTGCTCGGCACCAAGGGTGTGTCGGCCAATCATGTGAAAGTGGTAACGTATAACGGCGTTACTTATGTGATGGGCATCCTCACACCCGAAGAGCAGGCGCTGGTGAGCAACACCGTGAGCACCACCGCCGGTGTGCAGCAAGTGGTTACGCTGTATGAAACCTTCGTGCCCAGCAATGTGCGCTAGACACGCTTATCTTTGAATTGTAAGGAAAGTTCATGACCGGCAAAGAAATGCCTTCTTCTTCCAAAAAGCCGCAGCGCAGCACGTTTAGCCACATTTTGTGGATAGCGTTTATTGTGGCCTTTATCGTGGTGTTTGCGCTGGTGGCCATGGCTTGGCTCACGATACAAAAATCTGATTTCGGGCCAAGCGCTGGTGATGCTTCCACACCGCAGCAGGGCGTGGAAATTTGGCAGCCCAACGGCGCATCAGCCGCGGCCGGCCAAACCTACAGCCTGCCACCGGCTGCCGATATGGATGCCGCTTCCCAGGCATCCGAGCCGGCACAAGAGCGCCCCGCCGCGTCGCGCCGCGTTACACCGGCCACCCCTGCTGAGGAAGAAGTGCCGATTCAGCCGGTTGCCCCGCAGCAGGAAACCGAAATCCGACCGATTGAGGTGCCGGTGAAACCTGCGCCGCAACCCCAGCCGCGCCAGCCTGGAGGCGATGGCGGTGGCAATCCGGTGGATAGCCTGTTTTAAAACGGAGGTTACCTGTAAAGCGCAGTGTAGCGAAGTTTTAGGCAGCCTGTTTGTGGTTATGGTTGCAGCAATGTTTAATGGCCGGCTATTGCTATAGTTACACGTATTTCTTCCTACTGCGTTGGCTTGTTTTGCCGTATTGCGTTGTACTGTCTGCGGCTTACTGCTTGGTATGAGAAAATGTGCTTCAGCTATAGTTAAGAGGAGAGAGATAGTGAAAGTTTACCGCTTGCTTACCGGCACAGACGATTCCGTGTTCTGCCGCCGCGTAACCGAAGCCCTGCAACAAGGTTGGGAGCTGCACGGCAGCCCGACCTTGGCGCACACCGACAACGGCGTGCGCGTGGGGCAGGCGATTGTGAAAGAAGTGGCGCAATACGACCCGAATAAGCCCTTGAGCGAATATTGATATGCAGCAAATAGCAAAGGCTACCTGAAAACTTTTCAGGTAGCCTTTATGGTGTCTGGGCGCGCAATCAATTGCTCTGCACTTGAACCCGGCTCGGAAACTTCGCGGCCACTTGGGTGATGATGCTGTGTGTGCGGGTGCCGCGTTCAACCACCTGTTTTAGCCGCGCTTCGTCCAGCCCCTGTTTTTCCACTTCTTGCAGCACTCTGTGGTATTTGCTAAAGGCACTGGTGCATTCGGCAAGCAGGGCATCATCGGGAATCGAGTGGCAGCCGCCTCGGTCAGAATTGGCCATAAACCCAGCACTATGCCGCACCGGCATCATCACAGCTTCGGGCACACTGCCGAAATCGGTACGCTCATTTAGATGGGTGAGGAAGCGGTTTTCGTTGTTGATGAACACATTGTAGTGTTCTACAAATTCTTTCAGCTTCACGGTTTTAACAGCATCGTAGCCGCGCCAGCCTAGAAGGACGATGGCAAGGGCGCCGCCGATGAGGATTTTTTTGGCTTTAGGGGACATGGTTTCTTTTTGGTTTGCTTGAAAAAAGTCATGATTAGATTGCTATATTGTTGGCAGGTAGTTTCAGGTAGCCTCTACAGTGTGCGGGAGGCTACCTGAAAATATAGTCGCCCTAGGGGGAGGACGATACGGTCTTGGTTCGCCTTGCTGTATCGTTCTTATTGTTGTGACTTGCCGCTTTGTTTCAATCCCTATTGGAAGCAATATATATTATACTGGATTGCACCGATACCCATTATCCGGCCAAACCCACCAGCAGCTGCCGGATGGCGGGCCAGGCTTCGCCGGTTTCTGCGCCTTTGATGATGCGGTCGATGCGGGCGCATTCTTGCAGGGCGGCGATGAGGCGCGGAGTGGCGATGCGGCGCACAGCCAGGGGGGCGAGTTGCTGTTTGCTGCCCCACAGGCGCAGGCTGTTGCGCACTTGGGCTACGGTTTGCCCTTGTTTGAGGGCGGCGGTGAGGCGGATGAGGGTGCGGATGTCGTCGGCCAACATCCACAGCAGCATCACGGGCTCTTCGCCGTCGGCTTCGAGGCCTTCGAGCAGGCGCACCACGCGGGCGGGCTCGCCGCTCATCCAGGCAGCGGCAAGCTGGAATACGTCGAAGCGCGCTACGTCGGCCACGGCGGCTTCGGTTTCGGCAATGCCCAATTCGTGGCCGGCAGGGTGGAGCAGGGCGAGTTTGTCGATTTCCTGCTTGGCGGCCAAGAGGTTGCCTTCCACGCGCTCGGCAAACAGGGCCAGCGCTTCGTTGCCGATGGATAAGTGATGCTGCGCGAGGCGGCCGCGTATCCAGCCGGGCAGGGCTTGGGCATCAACGGCTTTGGCTTCGGCCACGGTGCCGCTGCGGCTGAGGGCGGCAAACCATTTGGCCTGGATCTGGGCGCGCTCGAGTTTGGGCAGGAGGATGACGGTTACGGTGTCGGGCGGGAGGTTGGCGGCCAGTTGTTCGAGGGCTTCGCCGCCGGCTTTGCCGGGCTTGCCGCCGGGCAGGTGGATTTCGAGCAGTTTGAGTTCGGCAAACAGGCCGATGCTGTTGGCGGAGGCGAGGAGGTCTTGCCAGTCGGCGGTGGTGTCGGGGGTGTGGGTTTCGCGGTTCAGGTAGCCCTGCTCTTTGGCGGCGGCGCGGATGGCGTCTAAGGCTTCTATCCGCAGCAGGGCTTCTTCGCCATGCAGCACATACAGCGCTTGCAGGGGCTGTTTGAGCTGCGGCAGCAGGCGTTCGGTGCTGATGGCGGCCATTATTCGGCTTTCAGGTAGCCCAGTCGGCGCACGAGCTGGCGGGCAGCATCCACGCGCATGTCGGCCCAGAGTTGGGCTTCTTCTTCTTGCTTACCGAGGATTTCGCTGTCGCTGTAGTCCAGTGTGCGGTATACGGTAATCATCATCGGCTTGCCCAGGGCTTTTTCGCCGCGCCAAGCTTGGGCGGATACTTTGAGCTCCAGCTGGTATTCGGTTACTGTGCCGGAGAGGTTGAGGGTTTGGATGTTTTTATTGGTTTGGATATCGGTTACTTTGACGATGGCATCGGCAAAGGCGCTGTCGAGCTTGGCATGGCGGCGCAGCAGTTCGGTTTCGATGTTTTGCTGCAATTCGCGCCCTTGTACGGCCCAGGTTTGGTAGGGCAGGGGCGGGTTGAGTGCGGGGTCGCTGCCGGCTAGGCGGAAGCCGCAGGCGGCCAGCAACAGCAAAAGGGGCAGCATCAGATATTTTTTCATGGTGTTTCCTTGACTTGCGTCGTAAGAGACGGCGGCTTGGGGGCGTATTCTAGCGGATTGTGGATGGGGGAGGCTACCTGAAAACGGATAGGTGTTTTCAGGTAGCTCTTCAGTATGGACTCAGGCTATACATGACATGGTTGTCCGTGCGTACAAAATCAGTAGTCAGGTCAATCAGTTTTGCCTGGCATTAGTTTCGGCGGAGGTAGTATTGGGCATAAATCCTTGAGCTCTCACTAATGGTAAAGAAGGTATTAATTAATTATATTCTTTTTCTTCAATAACAAAAGATAGATATAGTACAAAAGAAAAATACTCCCAATAACCATATCGTATATTAATGTTTTTTTTCCTAAGAGTTGCCAACGATTGCGAAAGAGGAAAGTATAAGCATCTAAAAGCACCATTGCAACGAGAGCATACCTCATTATAGAGACTGCTATTTTTTTGTAAAATAGCAGAACAGCCATAATGCTAACAGGTGGCAAAAATACCGTGATACCAAACAAGATAGCTAACAGCAAAGGATAATCTTTAAAATATATCAATCCCCCTGCTCCAAAATGAGCACCGATATACGCTTCGTTGTACGACATTGTCAAATAAAAGTCTTTGATGCCTGCGAGCACTATCAGTAAAAACATAATACAGATAAACCAAATAGTAATAGTTCTTGTCATTTCATCAATTCATTATCTATGAAATAAATTTGAAAATTTCGTGTTTTTATTCTGTTTTGTTATAATATTCCGCATTGGTATGCGCATCAGCGGGTACGGTTTGCACCCAGCGCATAAGTTTGTCCGTTGCGCCAGGCAAACCACCAATACAGGCGCATGCTCGGGTTATTGGGCTTGCTCATGCGGCAAAACGCAAATGCTTGATTGTGGATGCACACCATCGGCATAACTCGGAGTTCAGACGGCAGCAAGGCTTTCCATTCGCGCACTTTCTGCACGGAAGAAGTCTGCAAACGGCATTCGCCTGAGCCTTGGCACACCGGTGCCCATGGACTGTTGCCGTTTTTCCCGTCCATCATCCATTGCGTGCCGCGCTGGTAATAGCGCATCTGCACCTGCGTGAGGTGCTGGTTCTTATCCAGTAGCACGTATTCGCCGGCATCCGATGCATCCAAACCAGCTGCCCATGCATTGGACCAACGCCAGCCATAAAACTATGATTTTGGTAATTTTCATAAAGATCTCCAAAGATAAAACCGTTGCCTATTCCTGCAGAAGCGCGGGTTGATTGAGCAAACGGTGCAGCTTACTTTCTAGCAGGCCAAAGCAGCCTGCACCTTAGTTTGCAGTTTAGACAGATACTCAAGCGGCATTATTAAGGCTACCTGAAAAACCTTTTACCGTTTTCAGGTAGCCTTATCCTTGCATTATGCCAGCTTCGCTCTAACCAGTTCCTGCACTTGCGCGGGATTCGCTTTGCCTTTGCTGGCCTTCATCACTTGTCCCATGATCGCATTCAGTGCTTTTTCGTTGCCGGATTTGAACTGTTCCACGGCTTTGGCGTTGTTTGCCAGCACTTCGTCCACCATCGCTTCAATCGCGCCGGTATCGGTCATCTGCTGCAAGCCGTGTTTTTCAATGATTTCGGCAATAGAGGCTTCGGGTTCCGCCCACATGGCTTCAAAGGCTTTTTTCGCCAATTTGCTGCTTAGAGTGCCGTCGGCGATTTTGCCTACCAGCGCGGCGAGGCGTGGGGCGGTAATCGGGCTGTCGGCAAGTTCCATGCCTTCTTTGTTCAGCGTGGCGGCGAGTTCGCCGTTCATCCAGTTGGCCGTCAGCTTGCCTTGTCCGCTGGCTTTGGCGGCTTCTTCAAAATAGGCTGCCTGCACGTGGCCGGCGGTGAGCAGGCGTGCGTCGTAGTCGCTCACGCCGTAATCCGCCACGAAACGCGCTGCCATTTCTTTCGGCAGCTCGGGCATTTCTGCTTTGGCTTTTTGCAACCGGTCGTCTGAAATGATAACGGGCAACAAATCTGGATCGGGGAAGTAGCGGTAGTCGTGCGCGTCTTCTTTCAAACGCATCACGCGGGTTTCGCCCTTTTCCGGGTCGAACAGCATGGTTGCCTGTTGCACTTTGCCGCCATCTTCCAAAATCTCGATTTGCGCTTCCACTTCGTAATTAATCGCCTGTTCCAAGAAGCGGAAGGAATTGAGGTTTTTAATCTCGCGGCGCGTGCCGAATTCCGCTTGGCCTTTCGGACGCACGGATACATTGGCATCGACGCGGAACGAGCCTTCCGCCATATTGCCGTCACAAATGTCCAGCCAGGTTACCAAGCTGTGCAAGGCTTTGGCGTAGGCAACGGCTTCGGCGGCGGAGCGCATTTCGGGTTCGGATACCACTTCCAACAGCGGCGTGCCTGCGCGGTTCAGGTCGATGCCGGTTGCACCGTTCAAGCCTTCATGCACGGATTTGCCCGCGTCTTCTTCCATGTGCGCGCGGGTTACATTGATGGTTTTCACCGCGTCGCCGACCACGATTTCCAGCTTGCCGTGTTCGACAATCGGTAAATCCAACTGGCTGATTTGATAGCCTTTTGGTAAGTCGGGGTAGAAGTAGTTTTTGCGGTCGAACACGTTTTTCTGATTGATTTTCGCATCCAAAGCCAAGCCTAATTTGATGGCTTTTTCAACGACTTCCCGGTTCATTACCGGCAGTACGCCCGGCAGCGCGCATTCCACCACGCTGGCGTGCGCATTGGGTTCAGCACCGAACGCAGTCGATGCGCCGCTGAAGATTTTGGATTTTGTGTTGAGTTGGACGTGGATTTCCAGTCCGATTACGGTTTCCCAGGTCATAAGGGGGTCTTTCTATTGAAGAAGGGTTAATCGGTTTGTAAGGGTTTCCGGTTGGGCAGAGGCTACCTGAAAACCTAGATTCTATCTTTCAGACGGCCTTTTACCGCTATTTTCTGCGCGGCTGGAAGCCGGGAAGCTGCCAGTGGAAGCGGTAGGCGGCCAGCCGCAGAAACAGGCCGGCGGCAAACAGCAGATGCAGGATAAAGGCGTTTATCCAGCCGAGCCGCGCGAGGAAATACATCAGCCCGCCGATGAAGATGGCAACGCTGCCGTAGAGGTCGGCACGCAATACGATGGGCACGTCGTTCACCAAAATATCGCGGGCGATGCCGCCGCCCACGGCGGTTACAAAGGCGAGCACGATCACGCCGAACAGGTTTAATTGCAGGCCGATGCCGATTTGCGCACCGGTGATGCTGAAGGCGGCCAGACCGATGGCGTCGGCAATTAGGAAGGCAGCGGCAAGGTGGGTGCGGCGGTAGCGTTGCACGCGCAGCAGCCAGGCGATAGCGAGGGTGGTGAATACCACAATGAGCGCGTCGGTGTGCCGGAACACCTGCGGCACATGCCCCACCAGCGCATCGCGCATCATGCCGCCGCCCACAGCGGTGAGCAAGGCGGTGATGACCACGCCGAGCACATCAAGCCGCTTGCTGTAGCCGACAAGGTAGCCGGACACGGCGAAGGCGGCGGTGCCGATGATTTGGATGAAGTCGGTGGTGGTCATGGTTTCAGGTAGCCTTAATCTGCATTATTGCCGTTTAACTGCTTGAACTGCCGATAACTGTCGAGCAGGCGGCTTTGGTAGAGGCCGCTGCCGGAAAGGGTAATCATCAGGTAGCTTTGGGCGCGGGTCATGGCAACGTAGAGCAGGCGGGTGTTGTCGGCTTCTTGGTTTGCGTCTTTATGCTTCAAGGTACAGATGCCCATCAACATCACGCGCTGGAATTCGAGGCCTTTGCTGCTGTGCATGGTAAAGATGGCAACGGTGTTGTTGTGCGGATTGTAGGCCTTTTTGCTGCCGCCGTAATGCAGGGAATGGTGGATACCTTTTTGTTTCAATAATTTGGCAACGTCATTGCATTGTTCTTTGTTATGGCAAATGATAGCGATATCTTGCGGTGGAATACGGTCTTTGAGCCATTTGTCGAGGCAGCGGGCAAGATAGTCGAGCTCACCCTGCCAGTCAGGACACTCTTTGATGTAGGGTGAAATGCCGTTTACGCCTGCGGCTTCCGGCTCAACCAATGGTACGCCGTCTTCACCGCTTTCGTGCGGCTGCATTTTGTTTTGAGCAAACAGGTAGGCGAAGCCGATAATTTCTTTGGTGTTGCGGTAGTTCAGGCGCAGGATGGTGGTGCGGCCTTGGGCTTTGATACCGACGCTGGAAAGGGTGAAACCCAATCCTGCACCGCTTTTTTTGTAGATGGCCTGGGCATCGTCGTAGAGCAGCAGCAAATGGCCGTTGTCGGCATCAAGCATATGCACGCTCAGGCGCAGCCAGTCGGCCTCGAAATCGTGGCCTTCGTCAATCAGCACCGCGCCGTAGCGGCCGCCGGGCAGTGTGCCGTCGTGCATGGCTTGCAGCACGGTCAGCGGGGCGTGTTCGTAACCGGGCAGGTGGCGGTAGTGCTCGGGCGTGTCCAGCCCGTATGCTTTTTGCAGTTTGCCGCACCATTGGTGGAAGCTGCACACCTCCACTTTTTCCGCCAAGCCTTTGTCGGCCACGGCGGTACGTAATTTATCGGCCAATACGCGGTTGTAGCACAGCACCAAAACGGGTTTGTCGGACTGTTCGGCTAGGTATTGGCAGCGCATCAGCAAAATCAGGGTCTTGCCGCTGCCTGCCACGCCGTGGATGACGCGGTGGCCGCCGCCGATGCTGCGGGCAAGCTGTTCCTGTTGGATGTCCATGATTTTGATGATGTCGGGCGCGGCGATGGGGTGCGGCACAGAGTCGGCAGCTGGGTGCTCAGGCTGCTTTTCCGTTTTGCCGTCGGCATGCTCGGCCGCGAACAGTTCTTGCTGCCGTGGAATACGGATACGGATTTCGGGGAATAGGCAATAACGGATACGGTCTATTTGTGCAGTATCCAGCGAACAGGGAAAAGAATGGGTAAACATTTTTTCCAAACGGCTATAAACGCGCTCGGAAGATTTTTCTTGTAAACTTTCTTTATACCAAGTCTGTTTGATAGGGAATAGTTGCTTGAATACGGCATTGCCGACTGCTTCATCTAATTTTTTAATTTCAGCATGTGCTAGATGGGTAAACACTACGCCGTGTGCATAGGGAAATATCAGGGCTCCTTGATATGCTCCGCTTTTTTGTAGCAGATATTTATCTTGTTTCAGTAGGTTGGCAGCGTATTGTATGTAACCTCGTGCCTGTTCTAATGGATGTTTTTGTACAATGCTGTGCCCGTCTACCATCAGTTCACATTTTTGCGGATTAAAATAGTTGAGCGATTTTAACTTCCAATCTTTCACTTCCAAACACAGTAATCCCAGTTTCGGCAACAGAATTAGAAAGTCTGCATACAAACGTTTGTTCCCAATCGGAATATTGCACCAAACAATACTGTCTTCTTGCAAATGCTGATTCAGAAATTTTGCTACACTACGCTCACCTACCGTATCCATCCGCTGTATAGCTTCATTTAGGCTGGGAACAAACTGAGCCATATTTCTTAATCTCCAAAAACTTTATTCTTATTTTTCAGGTAGCCTCGAAACAGAGGCTACCTGAAAACTTTCACGCTGGTGCTTTCGTGTGCCAATCGCTCGCCAACTGTACTTGATGCGCTGCACCAAGGATTTTGGCTTCGGAGAAGTGGTTACCGATAAATTGTACGCCGATGGGCAGTCCGCTGCCGCTGAAACCTGCGGGCAGGGTCAGGGAGGGCAAGCCGGCCAGATTCACGGCGATGGTGTAGATGTCGGAAAGGTACATCTGCACGGGATCGTGGATGTCGCTGCCGAGTTTCGGGGCGGCGGTGGGCGCAGTGGGGGCGAGGATGAAATCACATTGCGCGAAGGCCGTCTGAAAATCGTTGGCAACAAGGCGGCGCAGTTTTTGGGCTTTCAGGTAATAGGCATCGTAGTAGCCGTGCGACAACACATAAGTACCAATCATGATGCGGCGTTTGACTTCGCCGCCGAAGCCTTCGGCGCGGGTGTTGCTGTACATTTCTTCAAGGTCGTTGAATTTTGCAGCACGATGGCCGTAGCGTACGCCGTCGTAGCGGGAAAGGTTGGTGCTGGCTTCTGCGGAAGCGAGGACGTAGTAAGCGGGGATGGACAGGGCGGTTTGCGGCAGGGAGACTTCAATGGTTTCCGCGCCTTGCGCTTTTAAAAGGTCGATGACGTTTTGCAAAGCAGCCTGCACATCGGTATCCGCGCCTTCGCCGAAATATTCTTTAGGCAGACCGATTTTCATGCCTTTGAGCGGTTTGTCCAAATCGCGGGTGTAGTCTTCTTTGCTGCGTTCCAAGCAGGTGGAATCGCGCTCGTCGAAGCTCGCCATTGCATTGAGCAAAATCGCGCAGTCTTCGGCGGTTTGCGCCATCGGACCGGCTTGGTCGAAACTGGATGCGTAGGCAACCATGCCGAAGCGGGAAACTGTGCCGTAGGTGGGTTTGATGCCGGTGATGCCGCAGTGTGAAGCAGGCTGGCGGATGGAGCCGCCGGTGTCCGAACCGAGCGCGGCAGGAGCAAGGCGTGCGGCAACGACGGCTGCGGAACCGCCGGACGAACCGCCTGGGACGTGTTCGGGATTCCACGGGTTTTTGGTCGCACCGTAGAACGAGGTTTCATTGGTCGAGCCCATGGCAAACTCGTCCATATTGGTACGGCCGAGCGTTACCATGCCTTCGTTAAGCAGGTTTTGGACGACGGTGGCTGTGTAGGGGGAGACGAAGTTGTCCAGCATTTTGGAACCGCACGCGCTGCGCCAGCCTGTTTGACAGAAAATATCTTTGTAGGCAATGGGTACGCCGGTGAGCGCGGTGGCATTGCCTTGCGCGATACGTGCGTCGGCGGCGCGGGCTTCGGCAAGGGTTTTGTCTTGATCAAGAGTAATGTAGCCGTTGATAGCCGGGTTCTGCGCAGCAATGGCGGCGAGGTATTCGGTTGCCAGTTCGACAGCGGAGATTTGTTTGGATTGCAGCAGTTGGCTGGCTTGTTTGAGGGTATATTGGGTCATGAGGGTCTTTCGGTTGAAAATAAGTGGAATTTTAAAGGGTTAATAGTACAGGCTGCTTTTTGAGGCCGTCTGAAAATATCAGCCTATCAATTTTTGGTAAGTATCCGGTTGGTTGAGCTGTGTGGCGGAACGGTACAGCAGCGATTGTTCGTCATTTTCATCATAATCATCAATATAAAATGCAAACAGCAATATGCCGTTTTCAGCACGATTACCGAACAGGCCTTCTTGATCGCATTGCTGCAGTGCGGCTATCAGGGCAGTTTCGTATTCGGCACGTTTTTGCTGATAGGTGCCGTCATCGTCATCTAGATTTTCTATGCTGCGGTATCCAGCTTGGTAGAGCTCGCTTTGGTTTTCCAGCCAGTTTTTTGAAACGTTCTGAATTTTGGTTTCACCGTCATAAAGTGTGCATCTGCCATCCCAAATCGCCTGCAAAATAGTGCAGTTTTTGTATTCTTTCCTGTGCTTGGCAGCAAAGGCAGCTAAATCCTGATGGGTAATCGCGGCGTTACCAGCAGCAAAAAAGTCGTCTACCAGATAGAAATAATACGCGGCAACTTCTTTGCCTACCTGTTCAACCTGCTGCTTGATGCGGCTGAAACATTGGCGGATATGGCTAACGGCGGCAGCGTGTAGGTGTTGTTGCTCGGATGGCATGTGGTTCCTTTGGTTTTTCAGGTAGCCTTTGCTGCTTTGAGGCTACCTGAAAATCTTGCGGGCAGGTTTATTTGGCTGCGCTAACGTGGCCGCATACGGCTTGCACCATTTTGGCGGTGTGCTGGTCTTCGCCGCCCACTGCGTTGAGTTCATTGATAGTTTCTTCGCTCAGTTCGGCAGGCTTGGCATAGGGGTGGGTATCTTTTAAGCCGTTTAGGCTGCCGTCGGAGTTAAACAGGGCCAGTGCGCTCATCACGGATTGGTGTTTGCCGCTGCCGCAGAATACCCAGTCGGATACCAGCATATAGGGCTCAGCGCCAGTGCGTTGCGAGCGGTGGCGGGATACGACGGAATACCAGCCGCCGCCGAGGGCTTGGATGGTGTCGGGATAAAGATAGGCAGTGTAGGCGCCGTCGCCGTCGCTTTGGTAGTTGTAGAGGCGCACGCCTTCGCCGAGCTTGGTTTGCGCCATGGCGGCAGCTTTAGGGTTGGCTTCACGTTCGGCCGGGCTGGCTCCGGCGTGGGCAGTGGCGGCGAGAATGCCCAAGAGGGCGGTGAGGAAGAGTTTTCTCATGATGTTTGCTCCGTGGGGGTACTTCAGGTAGCTTGAGGCCTTTGCTAGAGTTGCCGAATTAAGAATGCAGTTTAGGGCATTTCACTAAGCACCTTCTTTATCTCACTGCGGCGTTAGTTCACCTTGTCGTACTAACGTTGTACTGTCTATGACTCGTTGCTTTGTAAAGGAAAAGAATTTGTTTAGCTGTCGCAACACAGCGAGCGCAGACATGCCATTAGGTGGGTGAGCGATCTGGCACAACGTTCCAAATATGCTACTGGTGGTAGTTTTGTAAAGGACTCAGCCTGAGAAAAACTACCTGAAAGTTTATTCCTCAATTACTTGCGGCACGATATACAGGCGGTTGCGCACTTCGGGGGCAACGGCTTGGTATTCGGCAGTGTGGTCGGTTTCGGTGATTTGGTCGGCACGCAGGCGCAGGGCGAGTTCGTGCGGGTGGGTCATAGGTTCGATACCGTCGGTATTCACACTCTGCATCTGCTCTACCATGGCGAAAATGCCGTTGAGCTCGTCGAGGGTGGTGGCTTTCTCGGCTTCGGTCAGGCTCAAACGCGAGAGGCGGGCGATTTTTTCAACGTCGGAAAGTGTAAGCGACATAAAAATTCCTTAAATTATGTTTAGCAAACAGCCCAATCTCAGGTATCATTACGCGTTTCTTTTGAGACTGGCTTGCAAAGTTAGAATTATAGCCTAAAAGCCTGCCTCTCGGCACGGCATAAGAATAAGGTTGCGCAAAGCAGCGCCGGTCTCTCCATGGGCTTGGTTTATTTAAAGTATTCATCAGTATTCAAACGCTAGGATTTAAAGCAATGTTCCGCTTTCTCACCCGATATTTCTCTAATGATCTGGCCATCGATTTAGGTACGGCCAACACTCTGATTTACATCAAAGGCCGCGGTATCGTTTTGGACGAGCCTTCGGTGGTGGCTCTCCCCAACGACATGAGCAACAATAAGAACGCCACGGTGGCGGTGGGTGCGGAAGCCAAGCGTATGCTGGGGCGTACGCCAGGCGGCATTCAGGCGGTGCGCCCGATGAAGGATGGGGTGATTGCCGACTTTAATGTTACCGAGAAAATGCTCAAGCACTTTATCCGCAAGGTGAACAACAGTCGCTTTGCTGCCGCTCCGCGCATCGTGATTTGCGTGCCCTGCGGCTCAACCCAGGTGGAACGCAAGGCGATTCACGATTCGGCGCAACAGGCTGGTGCGGCCTCTGTAAATCTGATTGAAGAGCCGATGGCAGCAGCCATCGGTGCAGGTTTGCCGATTGAAGAACCGACTGGCTCCATGGTAGTGGACATCGGTGGTGGTACGACCGAAGTTGGCATCATCTCTTTGTCTGGCGTGGTGTATTCCCATTCTGTGCGTGTGGCAGGTGATGCGTTTGATGAAGCCATTATCAATTATGTACGCCGCAATTACGGCATGCTGATTGGTGAAGCCACCGCTGAAGAAATCAAAAAAACCATCGGCACGGCCTTCCCGGGCAATGCCGTGCGCGAAATCGAAGCCAAAGGACGCAATCTGGCCGAAGGTATCCCACGCGCTTTCACTATCAGTTCCAATGAGGTGCTGGAAGCCTTGGCTGAGCCGTTAAACCAAATCGTGCAGGCTGTGAAAAACGCATTGGAGCAGACTCCGCCGGAATTGGGCGCAGATATTGCTGACCGTGGCCTAGTGCTCACCGGTGGCGGTGCACTGCTCAACGGTTTGGATCGTTTGCTGGCCGAGGAAACTGGCCTGCCGGTGAGCATTGCCGAAGACCCGCTTACCTGCGTGGTGCGTGGCTCCGGCAAGGCGCTGGATTTAATCGGCAAGATGAACTCTGTGTTTGTGCCCAATCCTTGATTTATCCTGGCATCCCATGTGCTGCAAAATCGGCGCGGGATGCCACTTAGTTTGTTTTGTGTCAGACCTGCCTACGCGGTGTCTTCAGTTTCCAAGTAACCTGCCTGTTATTCTCCCTTATGTCGCAAGAAATCAATTTTGTCAGCCCGATTATCAGTTCTACCAGCAAGCTGGTGTTGCTGGGGATTGTCTCAATGGCATTGATGGTACTGGACAACCGTTATGCGGCATTGCGGCAGGCTAAATCTTATGTAGCGACCGGGCTTTATCCCTTGCAGTGGGTGGCACGCCAGCCGGCAGAATGGGTGAGTGGCGGCATGGCATTTATGCGCGACAAACAGCAGCTACTCGCCGAAAACACACGCCTGAAAGAAGAAAATGCCCGCCTGAATATGCAGTTGCAGCTACAAGCGCCGACGGCGCGCGAATTGAGCGAGCTGAAAACACTGAACCGTTTGCAGCCGCTGCTTGCGCCCAAGGCAGTGCTGGCGGAAATCGTATCTAATGGCCGTATCCCGCGAGCCGATCGTCTGTTGATTACTAAAGGCAGTAACAGCGGGATTCAGGTAGGTGATCCGGTGAGTGACGAGAAAGGCTTAATTGGCCAGGTAACCGCCGTACAGCCGGCCACAGCGGAAGTGGCGCTGATTAACAACCGCCAGTCGGTGATTCCGGCGATGGTGGCTGAAACCGGCGTACGCACACTGGTGTACGGGCGCGGTGAAACGCTGGATTTGCGTTATTTTCCAGTGTCGGCCGAATTGAAAGAGGGCGATTTGCTGGTTACTTCTGGTATTGACAGTATCTACCCAGCCGGCATTCCGATTGCCAAAGTGGCACATGCTGACCGCAATTCCGGTACGCCGTATTACCGTACTGTGCTGACGCCGTCAGCCAGTCTGAGCAGCAGCAGCTATGTGCTGGTGATTCCGCAGAAGCCGCAAGTGTCTGCAAGGCTACCTGAAGCCACTTCCGAGCCGCTAACCGAACAAGATACGCAGGAATAAGCATGTCTCCGATCTCCCCGCTTAAAGAATCCACACCCAAACGCTGGGTGGCATTCAGCTTTTTGCTGGCGTTGCTCTTCGATTTCGTTCCAGTGCCCCCGCCCTGGGTGTTTCCTTTGCCTGATTTCACATTGATAATGCTGGCTTATTGGCTGCTGCACCGGCCGCGGCTTATCGGCATCGGTGTGGCGTTCTGCCTTGGCTTGCTAGTGGATATCGGCACCAATTCACTGCTGGGGCAGCACGGCTTGGCTTATAGTGTGGCCGCATTTTTGATTGAACGCAACCGGCGGCAGGTTGTGCTCAATTCCTTCGGCTGGCAGGCCGTAGCAGTGGCGGGTGCAGTGTTGGTTAGCCAGCTGGTGGTTTTCCTGGTCAGCCTGTTTCAGCAGCAGCCGTTTCCTCTGTGGCGGTTGTGGCTGCCTTCGCTCCTCACCGGCCTGTTGTGGCCGCAGTTGAATAACATGATGCTCGCCATCGACCACTACCGCCGTTCCCGTAAATGAAGTCGCGCCGCCATTACACGCCCGCTAAAGCGCCGTCCCGCAGCCGGCAGAAGGATTATCTGCTGCGCTTGATGGTGGCGTTTGCTATAATTTTAGTATTCTTCAGCGTGCTGGCATGGCAGTTTGTGCGACTTCAGGTAGCCAGGTACGATGAATTTGTGGACAAGGCCGTTGCCAACCGTATCTCCCTTATCCCCACCCCGCCGATTCGCGGTGAAATCACCGATGTGAACGGCGTGGTACTGGCTCACAATTATCCAGCTTATTCACTGGAAGTCATCCCCAACGAATTGGAGATGAAAGTTGAGGATTTGATACCGGTTTTGCGCCCGTATGTGGAAATTAGCGAGGCCGATGTGAAGCGCTTCCAGCGTTTCCGTGCCGAATCCCGCTCCTACGAACGCATCCCCCTGAAATTGAAACTGAGCACCGAAGAAGCCGCTCGGTTGGCAGCGGTGCTGTTCCGCTTCAAAGGTGTGGAAGTGAATGCACGCACTTTTCGCGAATATCCCTACGGGGGGCTCACCACTCACATCATCGGCTACATCGGCCGCATCAGCGACAAAGACCGTGACCAGTTGGAAAGCGAAGACCGCTACGAGCTTTATCGCGGCACCACCCACATCGGCAAAATGGGTTTAGAGAACTATTACGAGCAGCAGCTGCACGGCGTGCCCGGTTATCAGGAAGTGGAAAAAGATGCGCAGGGCAATATAGTGCGTACCTTGAAAACCGCACCAGCCGCGAGCGGGCAGACCCTGCGCCTGTCGCTTGACATCCGTATGCAGCAGAAAGCTAGTGAACTGTTGGGCAACCGGCGCGGCGCAGTGGTGGCTATCGATCCGCAAACAGGCGGTGTGCTGGTTTTGGTATCGAAGCCGACTTACGATGCCAACCTGTTCATTGACGGCATCGACAGCGATACGTGGAAAAGCCTGAACGACGATTGGCAACGCCCGCTCATCAACCGCGTTACCCAAGGTCTGTATCCGCCCGGCTCCACCTTTAAGCCGTTTATGGGCATGGCTGCGTTGCAAAGCGGGCAGATTACGCCCAACACTGTGCTGCCTGCGCCCGGCGCGTGGAGCATTCCCGGCAGCCGCCACCAGTTCCGTGATTCGGTGCGCAGCGGGCACGGTTCGGCCAATCTGGGTAAGGCCATCCAAGTATCATCCGACACCTTTTTCTACCGCCTAGGCTACGAAATGGGCATAGAAAAAGCTTATCCCTATTTGGCGCACTTCGGCTTTGGCCAGCCAACCGGCATTGATTTACCTAATGAATACAAAGGAATATTGCCTAACCCCGAATGGAAGGCGCGCCGTTTTGCCAATTCGCGCAACGAATCTGCCCGCCAGTGGCGCGCTGCTGATATGGTTACTATCAGCATCGGGCAGGGCTATAACGCTTACACGCCGCTACAGATGGCGCACGCCACCGCCATGCTGGCCAACAACGGCGTGAGGTATCGCCCGCACTTGGTACGCGAGCTCACCGACCACCAAAAGCAAACTCGCATTTTAGTCGGTACCCAGCCCAGTGCCATCCTACCGTTCAAACCGGAATATTTCGCTTTTGTGAAGCAAAGCATGGAGCGCGTGTTGCGCCCGGGCGGCACGGCTTGGCGCATGGGCGTGGGGCTGAAATACAGCATGGGAGGCAAAACCGGCACAGCGCAGGTGGTGCAGATTCGGCAGGGCGCATCGTATAACGCGGCCGCGCTGGCCGAACGCCACCGTGACCATGCCTGGTTTATTGCCTTTGCGCCGGCACAGAATCCAAAAATCGCCATCGCTGTGCTGCTAGAAAACGGTGGCTGGGGTGCGAATGCCGCGCCGGTGGCGCGCCAGTTGGCCGATTTTTACCTGATGCAACTACAGGGCGAAAACGGTAAAAACCTGCCGCTGCCCAAGCTTGCTGTACCGAGAGATGGTGCGATGAGGCAGGTAGAGTATCCACTGATTAACGTCCAAGCGGTGCGCACCCTGTCTGCCTATCGGGCGGTTTCAGGCAGCTTGCCGGCTGCCGCATCCGAGGCCCGATAATATGCAGCACCCGTCTAAACACGCTATCCGCCGCTACTGGCGGAAAATTTGGGATCCGATGGACATGTGGCTGTTTTACAGCATGCTGGCCATCTATGTGATGAGCCTATTTTTGCTGTATTCGGCCGACGGCCAGAACATCGGCCAGCTGGAAAACAAAACCCTGCACACGATAGTGGGCTTTGTGCTGCTGTGGTGCATTGCCCGTACTCAGCCGCAGGTGCTGAGCAACTTCGCCATTGTGTTGTATGGGGTGAGCCTGCTGATGTTGGTGGGGGTGCACTTTTTCGGTGTGATTGTGAATGGTTCGCAACGATGGTTGAATTTGGGCATCATCCGTTTGCAACCCTCAGAGTTGATGAAAATTGCGCTGCCAATGACGGTGGCGTGGTATCTGCAGAAACACGAAACGGAGCTGGGCTGGCAGCATTATTTGGCTGCATTGGTGCTGATAGTTGCGCCGGGCTTCTTGATTTTGAAGCAGCCTGATTTGGGTACGGCTGTGTTGATTATGGCGTCCGGGCTGTTTGTGATATTTTTTGCGGGGCTGCCGTGGAGGGTGATTGCGGTGGCCGTGGTCGGCTTTTTTGCCTCACTGCCTCTGTTGTGGCAATACGGTATGCATGACTACCAGCGCACCCGCGTGCTGACCCTGCTCGATCCGACTAAAGACCCACTCGGCGCGGGCTACCATATTTTGCAGTCAATGACTGCTATCGGCTCCGGCGGTGTGTGGGGTAAGGGCTGGCTCAATGGCACACAGACGCATCTTGACTATATCCCGGAGTCCACCACGGATTTCATCTTCGCTGTGTATGGTGAAGAGTTCGGTCTTATTGGCAATCTCCTGCTGCTATCGGTGTATACCATCATGTTGGGGCGTGGTCTCTATATTGCTGCCAAAGCCCCTACGCTCTATAGCCGCACCTTGGCCGGTGCACTCACTATGACGCTGTTTTGTTATGTGTTTGTGAATATGGGCATGGTGAGCGGTATCCTGCCGGTAGTGGGTGTGCCGCTGCCATTGGTGAGTTACGGCGGCACGGCCACGCTTTCTATCATGATCATTGTTGCTATGTTGATGGGCATCAGTAATCAGCAGAGCAAGATGTAGGGCGGTGGAGGCTACCTGAAATTTCAGGTAGCCTTTGTTGCGGATTGTATGTTTGCTGGCAGAAATAATGATATATGTGTTGAATCTGCAATACATTTGACATAGTGTGGTGTCTGGTAATGGCAAAGGTTGCATTGCCTGTATAGAATAGTGGCAGTTCTCCGGCCAATGCTGGGGGGGTATTCTTTTTGGTTACTCAGATCAGAAAAGGGTATTTTAAGCTTTATTGCGGCGAGTATTTTCAGGTAGTATTAGCCACGGAAAGAGCATAATGAAGAAAATGGTTTTGTTGGTTATAGACACCCAGCAGGCATTGCTGGATATGGGAGCTTATCGCGGGGTGGAAATGTTGGATGCCATCAGCCGAATGTTGCTTGCTGCCCGTACGCATGGGCGTGAAGTCATCTATGTGCGGCATAACGAGGCGGATTCGCCCTTTGCGCCAAACTCGCCCGGTTGGCAGATTGCTGCCGCTGTTGCGCCGCAGGCCGGTGAGAAAGTAGTGGATAAATGGTATAGCAGCGCTTTTCGCGGTACGGATTTGCTGGATTACCTGCGTGGCAACGGAGTTGAGCGCTTAGTGGTGGTTGGTATGATGACTGAATACTGTGTGGAAACTACTGTGCGGGCTGCCAGCGATTTGGGCTTTGAAGTGATTTTGCCAGAAGGTGCCAACAGCACACTGGATAATGGCCGCTGGTCGGCTAAAGAGCTGTATGAGCATCATAATTTCGATATTATGCGTGGGCGCTTCGCAGCTATGCCGAGCGTAGATGAAGCCGTGGCGCTGTTATCTGACTGATTTGATGTTTTGAGAGAAATGATGATTACTCATATCCTGTATTTGTTCACTGGCCTGATTGCTCTAAATAATCCATTGATTGCACTTGGATATTTTGTTGATAAAACAGTGGATTTTACTTTGAAGGAGCAGCGTAAAACCGCGCGCCTGGTAGCGATTAGCGCCTTTGTCTGTATGGTGGTGGCCGGGGTAATTGGTACGCCGTTGTTGAAAGTTCTAGGCATCGGTATTCCGGCCTTCCAAATTGCCGGTGGCATTTTAGTATTTGTGATTGCCATGAACATGATGGGAGGCGAGGATAATCCGGTGAAACCTAATTTAAACAAGGAGCATTTAAGCCTGCCGCCGGAGAAACAATTTACCTTTGCCGTGGTGCCGATGGCTACGCCGATTATCGTTGGTCCGGGCGGATTTTCTATCATTATCATTTATAGCAGTCATGTGGAAACGTGGGTGGGTGCACTACAACTTCTGGCCGCCTGTTTTATGGTGGGGGTAACCTGTTATTTGATTTTGGCCTGTTCGGCCAGACTGAGCAAAATACTTGGCAGTGTTGGCATCAAGATCATCAACCGCGTGTCTGGCCTGCTGCTGGCAGCAATTGCGGTGGAGATTGTATTGGCTGGTTTGCGAGGCTTATTCCCGGCTTTGAAAATAACGGGTTAAGTTTGAGTATAAATAAGGAAGTGATGAAGGGCGGGGGCGTACCCGCCCTTTTGTTTGTATCTCAACTTTCACTTTGCCATTTTGTATCAATATTTTTTAGTGATTACATGATATGTTGTATCTATAATGATGAATATTCGCTTCTTATCAACTAATTTAGAGTACAATCCCTAGAGCTACGCTCTTCTTTTCCAACTCTTTATTTGGAGACCGTTATGCCCCAATTGTCCGACATTCAAATTGCTCAAGCTGCCTCCATCCGGCATATTGACGAAATCGCCGCCAAGCTCGGCTTGAAACCGGAGCAGTTGGAGCATTATGGTAAATATAAAGCCAAAATCCATCCTGTGGATGCATTCAGGCTACCTGAAAAGCAAGGTAAGCTAATTTTGGTGACTGCAATCAGCCCCACACCGGCCGGGGAAGGCAAAACTACAGTAACCATCGGCTTGGCCGACGCGCTCAATCGCATCGGTAAAAATGCTGTCATTGCCCTACGTGAGCCTTCACTCGGCCCTGTGTTTGGTATCAAAGGCGGTGCGGCTGGTGGCGGCTATGCCCAAGTGCTGCCAATGGAAGATATTAACCTGCACTTTACTGGCGATTTTCACGCTATTGGTGCCGCAAACAACCTTTTGGCTGCTCTTATCGACAACCATATCTACCATGGTAATGCGCTCAATATCGATACAAAACGGATTCTGTGGCGGCGTGCAGTGGATATGAATGATCGCCATTTGCGCAATATTATCGGTGGGTTAGGTAAAATTGCCGATGGTGTGATGCGTGATGATGGTTTTGATATAACTGTTGCCTCCGAAGTGATGGCGGTATTCTGTTTGGCCAAAGATATTGCCGACCTCAAACAGAGGTTGGGTAATATATTGGTGGCATATACCAAAGATGGTAGCCCGGTGTATGCACGCGATTTGAATGCACAGGGTGCAATGACAGTGCTGTTAAAAGATGCCATTAAGCCAAATCTTGTTCAGACCATTGAAGGTACGCCCGCTTTTGTGCATGGCGGCCCGTTCGCTAATATTGCCCACGGTTGCAATTCAGTTATCGCTACGCGTTTGGCGTGTCATCTGGCCGATTATGCTGTTACCGAAGCTGGGTTTGGGGCGGATTTGGGTGCCGAGAAATTCTGCGACATCAAGTGCCGGTTGTCTGGTTTACGGCCGGATGCTGCAGTGGTAGTGGCTACCGTGCGGGCATTGAAATATAATGGCGGCTTACCAAAAGATGAGTTGTCCGGTGAAAATCTGGCCGCATTGGAAAAAGGGTTACCCAATCTGTTGCGTCATATTGATAATCTGAAAAATGTGTTTGGCTTGCCGGTGGTGGTAGCGCTCAACCGATTCAGTGCCGATACACAGGCCGAGTTGGATTTGGTGGCCGAAGCTTGCAAACAACGTGGTGCAGAAATATCGTTTACCGAAGTGTGGAACAAAGGTGGTGCCGGTGGTGAGGATTTGGCGCGCAAAGTGGCCGCTGCTGTCGATCAATCATCTGCACAGTTTAATTTCTCTTATGAAGTAGAGAAAAGTATCCCGGAAAAAATCCGAACAGTTGCACAACGGATTTATGGTGCAGACGATGTGGATTTCAGCGCAGAAGCGCTGGCCGGTATTGCTAATCTGGAAGAATTGGGTTGGGACAAACTGCCGGTTTGTATGGCAAAAACGCAATATTCGTTCAGTGATAACGCTAAATTATTGGGTGCGCCGCAAGGCTTTCGCATCACCGTGCGCGGGTTGACTTTATCTGCCGGAGCAGGGTTTGTTGTGGTGCTGTGTGGCAATATGATGAAGATGCCAGGTTTGCCCAAAGTGCCGGCTGCAGAACGAATGGATGTGGATGAAGATGGAGTAGTTAGTGGATTATTCTGAATAGTTTTATAATGAAAGAATTTAATAGCCTGGCAGTTGCTCGGCTATTTTTTGTGCAGGTATCTTTCAGGCAGCCAGTAGTCAGTTGTATTTATGCCGGGTAAATTTCATTTCACCTTAGTGATTTAGTTTTTGTTTGTGGATATTTTGTTTTCCGGTATTTGACAAAATATTTTGGTAGGCGTATAGTCCGCATCTTCGCTGTTCCTTACGGCACGGTTTTGTTGTCGGTTTTACGGTTCA
>NZ_LXSN01000006.1:0-80507 GCF_001648415.1 Eikenella sp. NML070372
GTGTGAGTTGGAAAAGGAAGTGGGGATAAAGAAACGAGAGAGAAGAGGAGACGAAGAAATGGGTGAGGAATGGAACGAGGAAAGGAGAGAGGCTGCCTGAATGTTCGACTAGTCTCTCTTGCTTTGGAAAATTATTTAAGTTGAACCAACCTTGCAGGAGGAAACAAGAGTTTTGGTTATATAATCCACGCTTCTTCTAGGTATTCCAACACTTCAGATCGTGCTTGCATCAGCTCCACAAAACTCCCTACTTTCCGGCTTAAACAATGAGCAACTTTCCGCGGTAACTTGGCCGGCGCAATCTGCTTTGGTGCTGGCTGGTGCCGGCAGTGGTAAAACGAAAGTGCTTACTACCCGCATCGCCTGGCTATTGCATAGCGCCCAAGCTAGCCTACATTCGGTGATGGCGGTTACTTTCACTAATAAGGCTGCGAAAGAAATGTGTGCCCGGCTCGAAGCCATGTTGCCGCTTAATATTCGCGCTATGTGGCTGGGTACGTTCCATGGCCTGTGCTACCGATTTCTGCGTTTGCATCACAAAGAAGCTGGTCTGCCAGCTGCCTTCCAGATTTTAGACAGCAGTGATCAGCTCGCCCTGGTTAAACGCCTGCTCAAAGCCCTTAACATTTCCGAAGAAATCATTGCCCCACGTGTTTTGCAAGGCTTTATCAACGCACAAAAAGAAGCTGGCCTGCGCGCTGCCGCACTGCATGCTAGCAATCCGTTCGAGCGGCGCTTGACCGAATGCTATGCCGAATACGACCGCCTGTGCCGGCAGGAAGGAGTGCTAGATTTTGCCGAACTCATGTTGCGCAGCTACGAAGTGCTGCAAAGCAACGAGATTCTGCGCACCCACTACCAAAATCGCTTCAACCACATTTTGGTGGACGAATTTCAAGACACCAACAAACTGCAATACGATTGGCTCAAACTCTTGGCTGGTCAGCGCGCTGCCGTGTTTGCTGTGGGCGACGACGACCAAAGTATCTACCGTTTCCGTGGCGCGCGCGTGGGCAATATGGCCGACTTCATGCGCGAATTTCAGGTAGCCTCTCCCATCAAGCTGGAGCAGAACTACCGTTCGGTGGGCAACATCCTTGCTGCTGCCAATGCCGTGATTGCCCATAACGACGGCCGCTTGGGTAAAGACCTGCGCACTGAAGCCGAACATGGCGAAAAAATCCGCTTCCTTTCCGCCTTTACCGATGGGGAAGAAGCAGAATTCGTGGTGGAAGAAATCAAAGCCCTGTACCGCGACAGCATGGATTTGGCACAAACCGCCGTGCTCTACCGCAGCAACGCCCAGTCGCGCATTCTTGAGCAGACTCTGTTCCGTGCCGGCCTGCCCTATAAAATCTACGGCGGCCTGCGCTTTTATGAGCGGCAGGAGATCAAACACGCACTTGCTTATTTGCGGCTGGCGGTCAACCCTGACGACGATAACGCTCTATTGCGCGTCATCAACGTACCCGCACGCGGCATCGGCAGTCGTACGGTGGAAAACATTCAAGCCGCTGCTGCGCAGGAGGGCATACCGCTGTGGCAGGCAGCCTGCCGAGTGGCCGTGAAAAACGGCAAAGTGGCTGCCTTCGTTCGCCTGATTGAAAGCCTGCGTGGCTGCATCGGCCAAGTGGGGCTACCTGAAATTGTGGCCGAGGCCGTGCGCAGCAGCGGTCTGTATGAG
Source organism: Eikenella sp. NML070372 (assembly GCF_001648415.1). Lineage (NCBI taxonomy): Bacteria > Pseudomonadati > Pseudomonadota > Betaproteobacteria > Neisseriales > Neisseriaceae > Eikenella > Eikenella sp. NML070372. Next base: position 1,685 of record NZ_LXSN01000006.1, read on the forward strand.
TATTACCAAAACCAAAAAGCCGACTATCGAGACCGCTTAAACAACTTGGACGAACTCATTCGTGCGGCCGAAGAATTCCGCCCTGAAGACAGCACGTTTGAAATCCTGCCCGCCGATGCCGCAGAGAGCCCGGCATTCTCCGTGCTCGCCTTTTTGAGCAATGCCGCGCTTGAGTCCGGCGAAAACCAGGCTGCCGCCGATGAATCTGCCGTGCAGCTGATGACCGTACACGCTGCTAAAGGGCTGGAATTCGACGCCGTATTCCTCACCGGCATGGAAGAAGGCCGTTTCCCCAGCGAATTGAGTCTGGCCGAACACGGCGGGCTGGAAGAAGAGCGGCGGCTGATGTATGTGGCCATTACGCGCGCGCGGCAGCGGCTCTACATCAGCATGGCGCAACAGCGGATGTTGCACGGCCAAACTCATTTCGGCACCGTATCGCGCTTTGTGGAAGAAATTCCGCCCGATTTACTGCATTTGCTCACTCCCGTGCTCAAACCACGCTTCCCCGTGCCCGAAGGCCGGCCCCAACAGAGTAGGGCAGAGTGGGTTGCGCCGGTGGCGAAGCAGGATTACGACGGCTTCAACATCGGTCAAAATGTGCGGCACGCCAAATTCGGCACTGGTGTGATCATCGAAGGCGAACACAAAGCCGGCAGCGCCCGCCTCACCGTAAACTTTGGCAAGCAGGGCATCAAAGTGCTGGACACCAAGTTTGCCAAACTGGAAGCGGTATGAGTTTTCAGGTAGCCTTAAGGCTTGAAGCAAATTGCTTTAAAGGCTACCTGAAAAACATTAGCTTCAATGCAGCCAAAAAAATCCATTGATTATCAAGGAGAACACCATGTCCGCATACGACAGCAACAACATTTTTGCCAAAATCCTGCGTGGCGAAATCCCCAACCATACCGTGTACGAAGACGAAAAAGTCCTCGCCTTCCTCGACGTGATGCCGCAGGCGCGTGGCCATGTGTTGATTGTGCCGAAAACACAGGCTGTGGAGCTGACCGACCTGCCGCCGGAATACGCCCAAGCCGTGTTTGCTGCTGCCCAAAAAATCACTGCCGCCCAGCGCAAAGTTCTGCAGCGGCATGGCATCGTGCAAATGCAGCTTAACGGCCAAGAAGCCGGCCAGAGCGTGTTCCACTACCATATGCACCTGATTCCCGGGCATTTGTACGAGCTGGCGCAACACGAAGATAAAATGGCCGATCATGCAGAACTGGCCGTGCTGGCCGCCCAACTGCGTGAGGCCGTGGCAAAGTCGTGCTCCTATTCGGCAGCATATCGAAGCGGCGGCAATTAAATCGACTACATGCACAGCAGCATTCACGGCAAACCTGAAAAGTTTCAGGTAACCTTTTGGAAGAATCCAATTGAGTTGCTGAAGTTAGTGGCATAAGACCTCTTAAGAGTTGCCGAATATGAGCGCAGTTCAAGGCATTTCACCAAACACCTTCTTCTCCTCCCCTTACGGCGTTAGCTGTACTACTGTGCTTTCTGCAGCTCGTTGCTTTGCGGGGAGAAAGAATTTGTTTGGCTGTCGCAGCACAGGCATATCATTAGGTAGGTAAGCGATTGAGTAGCGCATAATGCCCTAAGTGCCCGTGGGAGGTAGTTTTTCAAAGGTCTTAGCATGTCAGAATGGCAGTAGCTAAATCGTCTAATCACAAAGTATGGGCTACTTGAAAGTTTCAGGTAGCCTTCCAAAGCAAAATGAAACCTAACCAAGCAGACCCCAATCATCACCTGGAACAGGTTTGGCAGCAGGCCGATGTTGCCGAACTGCGGCGCAAACTTCTACGTTTTGCCACCTTGCAACTACACGATGCCCAATGGGCGGAAGACGTGGTGCAAGACACCCTGCTGAAAGCTTTTGCCCGCCGGCAGCAGTTTCAAGCTGCCGCACAATGGCAAACGTGGGTGTTTGCTATTTTGCGTAACACCTTATTAGACAGCCTGCGCAGCCGACAAAACCGACTGCAATGGCAAGTGAGCAGCGAAGACGAGCAGTTTCTCGATGCCGTCCGCCGGCAGCAGTTTGACGAGAGCGGCCATTGGATGGACAGCGCCAACCCACAAGCATGGGCTTCTCCGGAAGACATCATCCGGCAGCAGGAATTTATGCATACTATGGAATACTGCCTCGAACAATTACCGGACAATACCGCGCGAGTATTTATGCTACGGGAGTTGATGGGGTTGGAAGTGGCTGAAATTTGTCAGCAAACCGGTATTAGCGCTGATAATTGCTACACCATTCTTTACCGCGCCCGCAACGGCCTGCGCCGCTGCTTGCAAAGCAACTGGTTAAATGGATAACGAGGGAACGATTATGCTGAAATGCCAACAAGCCGCAGAACTGATTTCGCTGCAACATGACCGCCCCTTGAGCCTTTGGGAACGTTGGCAGCTGCGACTGCATCTCCTAGTTTGCTCACCCTGCCAACGCTATCAGAAACAACTGGACACCATCAGTTTGGCAATGCACCATGTGCGGCAGAAACAGGCTGAAGATAAATAGTGAAAAGCTGCTTGAAAAAATATTTGATAAAATAATATGTTTGCTAATTGGCAATAATATTTTGCCGAAAAAGCTTGACTCAAATGTGGATAACTGGTGTAATAGCGAACTTCAAAAGTGGCCAGATAGCTCAGTTGGTAGAGCAACGGATTGAAAATCCGTGTGTCGGCAGTTCGATCCTGCCTCTGGCCACCACTAACCGCTTTTTAGCGGTTATTTTTTTGTCTAACGCCGTCTATCCAAATCTACAAGACCCAAGCCCAGCAAGGCTTCTAGCTATGTTTAGGGCTTGTTTTGGTATCTACCGCCGTCTATCCGAATTGCATTGAAGCAACAGAATTTTTACGGTATCTTTTACGGTATTTTGAAAATACCGCCGAAAAAATACCGTAAAAATGCCGCTAACCGACCGCCAAATCAAGAATACCAAGCCTGCCGACAAAGCTTACAAGCTGACCGACGGTAGCGGGCTGTATCTGCAAGTTACCCCTGCGGGCGGAAAATTATGGCGGTTTGATTACGCGATAGCCAATAAGCGAAAAACGCTATCAATCGGGAAATATCCCCTTATCTCCCTGCTTGAAGCGCGGGAAGCCGCCGAAAGCGCACGCCGCCTGCTGGCTGCCGGGCAAGACCCGGGCGAAGCCAAGAAGCAGGCCAAACAAGAGCGCATTGCCGCCCTGCAAAACACCTTCCGCAATTTGGCCGCCGAATGGTACGAACACCAGCGCGCCGGCTGGACGGCAGGCCATGCCGCTAAAGTGTGGCGCAGCTTCGAGGTAGATATTTTGCCCGCGCTTGGCAGCCTACCGATAGCGGAAATCCGCATTAAAGACGTGAAAGCAACCGTTGATGCGGTGGCCGCACGCGGTGCATTGGATACGGCGGCCAGCGTATTGCAGCGCATCAAAGCCGTATTCAATCACGCCATACGCACGGAGCGAGCCGAAAATAACCCCGCCGCCGCGCTAACCGGCACAATCAAACTTCCGACCGACTGCAAGCGTGGCTGGATAAGCGTATTGCGGCGACCCGCGCAAGGTATGCCAAGTTTTAACGGCGGATGGCTGGATGCGCAAAGACGGCAAGCATAACCGTATCAAGCTGCCGCGTAAGGCGGTGGAGCTGAACCTGTTTTGTGTGAAGCGGATGTATTGCTTTGTCGGGGACGTGCCGCCGGATGAGGCGGCAGAGCAAATTTGACGGTGCGCGTCGGGCGGATATGAGCCGGCAAGGCAAGCGTGGGGTGTGTGCATTTTTAACACCAGCTATCACACGCGCGAGAAGAATAAGTGGGGAAGGTGGGGACAGATTTAATATATAGCAGTTAATCAACATATAAATCAATAGGATATGTTGAAGTGTGCCGCTTATTGAAAAGTGGGGAAGGGGTGGGGACGCGGTGGGGAAGGTGGGGAAGCGTTTCAGGTAGCCTGCCCTTCCTGCCGGCTGGTGTCCCCAGCCCCTTCCCCACGCCTGTCCCCACCCCTTCCCCACCCCTTCCCCACCTAAGTACCTTTGTAATCTATTGATTATGTTTGGTTTCCCCACTTTCCCCACCATGTTTTGTATATATAGAAAAAATAAAATCAGGGTGTATTTTATAAATTCAGGAAAAACAATATGATAGACGGTATCGTTAGCGGTAGGCTGCAATTAAAGCCGAAAATGCTGAAAACCAAACGGGGAACAGACTACCTAATTGCGAAGCTGACGGTGTACGGCTACCGCAGCGGCAACCTGCCGGCTATCGAGCTGAACGCCGACTTAATCGCCTTCGATAAGCGGCTGTGTGGCAGGCTGATGGAATGTGAAGCCGGGCAGATAGTGAGCATAGCCGGCATTATCCGGCCGGCGGAGCAGGTAGAAATGGGCGGGCGGGAAATCGTGCTGAAGATTACGGCTAAGGCAATGGTGGACGGTTATTTGTATCGGCAGAGCCGGGGCAAGGGAAGGCTGTTTGATTTGATTGGCTGAAGCAGCAAGCGGAAAAAGGTACTCCGCCGCCTGCCCAAAACGCGGGTAGTTCTGACGGCAATTTTTGACAAGCGGGGCGGTGCTATGACTTCCTTCCTTGGTTTTGGCCTGCGGATAGGCAGGGGGGCATGAAAAGTTTGGAGCGATGCACTTCCTAGACCGCCCGCACTCTCATTCATATTTTTTATCCTGTTTTCAGGCTGGTTTGTTAAAGGTTTTCCGTTAAAATACGGGGATAAATCATTGTTTATTGTTTTAAAAGGGGTTTATTCTGCATAATCGCCGATTGGAAAATCAGCGTGAACATTGCGGGAAAGGGATTAACCCCTGCTGCCCATTCCTGCCGGCTACCGAACCAACAAAGCAGGCTACCTGAAAAAAATGCGACCCTTACCCGGAAGCAGCCGATGCACCCGAGGCGAACGGCGGCAGGGCTTATTGGCTACCCCTTACTACACCCTGCCATATCCCCTGCGCTAGATAACCATCAAAGCCGATAAAGGATAGCCGTAGCCATGCAGACCGCCCAGCCCGATACCAGCGAATGCGGCCAAGCCATGCGCCTGCCGGCAGATTGGCAGGGTTTCAATGCTGCTGCCTGCGAATTGGTAGATGAGAGCATAGAGCGCGCCCAAGACAGCCAAGGGCGCGATGTATTCGCCGATTGGCAGGAATAGCCGCTATGCGGCGCTGTGCAGCGGTTTGGCTAGAATGGGCGTTGGCTGATAGCCTTAATGTAGGCGGTTGTGTTGTGCCGTGCTATTGCTTAGGCAGCGTATTTGGTAGAATGGACGGGATAGCTGCTGAAAATTGGGCTGCCTGAAAACTGTGTCTAAAAATGTCTAAAAGTCCAAAAAAAGCTTAGACATTGCAAATTGGGGGTATTTTTGGGGGTATTTTCGGTTTTTTGAGATTTCGCCCTTTTATATTTCAATAAGTTATCTACCCATTTCGATAGAGCCTCTGCGGTTATTTTTTTGTCTAACGCCTCTACGGCAATCTCCCAAATCCAAGACCAGCAAGGCTTTCAGTCATGTTTGGAGTTTGTTCAGTATCTATCGCGGATTATCCGGGTGTCATTGAAACGACAGAATTTTTGGGGGTATATTTGGGATATTCTAGAAATACTTTCGAAAAATGCCCCTTATAATGAACCGACAACTAAGTTGATCGTACCAAGTTTAGTTATAACACGGTGGTGAGTATAGGCATACAAATAGGTAAGCGATAAGTGAGCCGGCAGCAAACAAAGAAAGTAGGCATGTGTCACAAACAACGTTTTTCAAGTATCTAAGGCTACCGAGAATTTTCAGGTAGCATTAGATACTTGCATATAAATAAAGAGCCGGGGAAACCGGCTCTTCTGCAATATAAAACGAATTAACGTTTGGAGAACTGTTTGGCGCGCCGTGCTTTGCGCAGACCGAATTTCTTACGCTCCACTTCGCGGGCATCACGGGTAACGAAGCCGGCTTGGGAGAGGGCAGATTTCAAGCCTGCATCGTAGTCGATCAGGGCGCGGGTGATGCCGTGACGGATGGCGCCGGATTGGCCGGTTTCACCGCCGCCGCACACGTTTACCATAATATCGAATGCTTCAGTATTTTCGGTCAGAACCAAAGGCTGGCGAACCACCATGCGGCTGGTTTCACGGGCGAAAAATTCGTCAACGGGGCGACCATTTACCACAATCTGACCGGAACCTTTTTGCAGGAACACACGGGCTACAGAACTCTTGCGACGGCCAGTGCCGTAGTAGTATTTACCGTTCATAAAATGGTGTCCTTAAATTTCCAATACTTTGGGTTGTTGGGAGGCATGCCGGTGTTCGCTGCCAGCGTACACTTTCAGTTTGCGGATCATGGCGTAGCCCAAGGGGCCTTTGGGCAACATGCCTTTAACGGCTTGCTCCAGAGCACGGCCGGGGAATTTGTCTTGCATTTCCCGGAAAGTGCGCTGGTAGATACCACCGGGGAAACCAGAGTGACGGTAGTAAATTTTGCCTTCGTTTTTATCACCGGTAACACGCAGTTTGTCGGCATTAACTACAATGATGTAGTCGCCAGTATCTACGTGCGGGGTGTATTCGGGCTTGTGTTTGCCACGCAAGCGACGGGCGACTTCGGTAGCCACGCGACCCAGAACTTTATCTTGGGCATCAATGACATACCATTCGCGCTTCACCTCGTGCGGTTTGGCTGAGAAGGTTTTCATAGCAGGAAAATCCAAATTAATATAAGAAAATTTCAATTCTAAAGATTAAGCAGTTTACTGTCAATGTTTATCCAGGTGGAAACGGAATTTATGGCGTAATCTCTATACATTGTTGCAGTAAGGCGGGTTAGGGAGGAAGGCTGTATATATGGATAGGCTTTCAATTTTGACCGCGGTTTGACATTGTTTGGCTAGGTGTGGGTGCGGGTAAAGTCAATTTATTTCAATAGATTAGATTTATCCTGTGTTGATCTGATTTGGTGCATGGAAAACGTGACAAGGAGTGTAGAGGCTACCTGAAAACCGTATTGCCCGTAGCACCAAGGAATATTAGTCATCCCACAACATTTCCTGCATCAGCCACATGCCCCATTGCCAGCCGCCCAAGCGGTGGTTGAGGTGGCCGGACTGCGGTGCGCGAAACAGCCTGGCTTGCCACATGATGGCGGTATCGTTTACCCAGTCGGTTGGACACAGCGGATTTTCATCTTGCCCGATTATTAAAGCTGCTTTGCAGTTGGTGCGGGCGCGTTGCAGGGTATGCCATTCATCATCTATACAGGCAGATTGCAGGGGGGAGGCCAAGATCATGCCACGGATGCGTTGCTGGCCGCGCATACTGTTTTGGAACTGCCAGGCCATCACGGCAGGTACGCCTGCACCGTGTGCCACAATCATGGCCTGGCCAGGGATAAGCTGCCACGCTGTGTTGATTTTACTTGCCATTGGGCAATACCCTCATCGGCAGCGCAGGATACCTGTTGCACCAGCGGATAGCTGCGTGCCCAAATATCTATCCACATTTCCGGCTCGGCAGCGTCACGCACGAGGAGCAGGGTAAGGTCTTGAGCGGCAGACATAGGCGGTAGGATGGAGTAGGGGGAAAAGCATCATTGTAATGTATGGCCATTCCAAAGAGGAGTGAGGCGGGGTGAATCTATGCTGTTATTTCCCTTTGGCACAGATGTAAGTTGAGCTTGGCGAGGCTGTGCTGTTGCTTTTCAGGTAGCCTATGGCACGATAGAAGCCGCCGAATGCCGGTGCTATAATCCGCCACTTCATATTATGCTGTTTCCATTAAGATGATTTTGCGGTGGAACCAGCTATCCTATTAAGCCAAAACAACAGGTTATCCATGCTTTCTAACTCCACCATCCTCGTAACCGGCGGCACCGGCTCGTTCGGCAACACCTTCGTGCCCATGACCCTGGCCAAATACAATCCCAAAAAAATCATCATCTTCTCCCGCGACGAAATGAAGCAGTGGGAAATGGCGAAAAAATTTCAGGGCGACAAATGCGTGCGCTTCTTCATCGGCGACGTGCGCGACAAAGACCGCCTGTACCGCGCGCTTGACGGCGTGGATTACGTCGTCCATGCCGCCGCCACCAAAATCGTCCCCACCGCCGAATATAACCCGTTCGAATGCGTGAAAACCAACATCAACGGCGCAATGAACCTGATTGACGCCTGCATCGACAAAGGTGTGAAGCGCGTCGTCGCCCTGTCCACCGACAAAGCCAGCAGCCCCGTCAATTTATACGGCGCCACCAAGCTCGCCAGCGACAAACTCTTCGTGGCCGGCAACGCCTATTCCGGCGAACACGGCTGCCGCTTCGCCGTGGTGCGCTACGGCAACGTGATGGGCTCGCGCGGCTCGGTGATACCGTTTTTCCTCACCCAGCGCGCACGCGGCACACTGCCGATTACCGACCCGCGCATGACCCGCTTCATGATTTCGCTTGAACAGGGCGTGGAGCTGGTGTGGCACGCGTTTGACGACATGGTGGGCGGCGAAATTTATGTGAAAAAAATCCCGTCCATGAACATTTGCGATTTGGCCGCCGCCGTTGCCCCCGAATGCGCGCAGGAAACCGTCGGCATCCGCCCCGGCGAAAAACTGCACGAGCAGATGATTGGCGCGGAAGACTCGTTCCACACCTACGAATACCCCGAACACTTCAAAATCCTGCCCGCCATCAACGGCTGGGACGAAACGCCCGAGCGCATCAAAAACGGCGTGAAAGTGCCCGAAGGCTTCGTGTATGCCAGCGACAACAACACGGAATGGATGACGCGCGAGGAATTGCAGGCGTGGATTGAGGCGAACAAAGAGAAAATCGGCGCGATTTGATAGAGAAGGCTACCTGAAAGAGAAGCTTCAATGAAGTTAAAACTAGTTGAACAATTTTCAGGTAGCCTGATTTTATGATGGAGACATTTAAAGGAGAAAATTATGTATTCAAATCAAAAGAGAATTTTGGCAGCATTGCTAGGAGCAACCATCCTTTCTGCATGTACATCGATTACGGTTCAACCTGTTAGTGCGGCTGAGGGTATCAGGGAAATCTGTATTGAGAATAACCCGCGTGTGCAGGTTAGAGATTTTGTTAGCGTACTGCAAAATCGGTTGGCATATCATAAATATTCAGTCGCAAGTTGTAGAAAATAAATCAGCACAAGGTTGTGTTTATTCTATGACTTATACTGCTTTACGTTCTTGGGACGTAACTACTTACCTATCTCATGCCGAATTATATCTTTGGAAAGAAGGAAGACAAATTGCGCAAGCAGAATATCATTTGCGTGGAGGCGGTGGTCTTGCATTGACAAAATTTGCTTCCACACAAACCAAAATGGAACCTGTCATTGATCAATTGTTAGGACGAAGTGGTGTAAAACAAGGTGCTCCTACAACAGTTACTCAGCCACGAGTTTCCGTTCCTATGCAGCAGCAACCTCAGCAAATAGAGCAGGAGCAGCCGATGATAAACGAGAATATGGGCAGTAATTAAAACCTAATTTCAGGTAGCCTGCATCCGTAAAGGCTGCCTGAAAATAAAATCCCAGCAGCTACGCATCAGAAAAGCCATTTCCACAATAAACCCATCTATCCAACTAAAGGACTCCCCCATGATCCCCTATGGCCGCCAAACTATTTCTGAAGCCGACATAGCCGCCGTTGTGCGCGTGCTCCAATCCGACTTCCTCACCCAAGGCCCGCAAGTGCCTGCCTTTGAAGACAGCCTGAAAAACTACTGCGGAGCGCAGCATGCCGTGGCCGTAAACAGCGCCACTTCTGCCCTGCATCTCGCCTGCCTTGCCCTCGGCTTAGGCAAAGGCGACAGCCTGTGGACATCTCCCATCACCTTCACCGCCTCCGCCAACTGTGCCCGCTATTGCGGTGCTGATGTGGATTTTGTAGACATTGATCCGCACACGCTGAATATGTCCCCCACTGCGCTGGAAGCCAAGCTGAAAGCGGCCAAAGTTTCAGGTAGCCTGCCCAAAATCGTTGTGCCGGTTCACTTTTCGGGTGAACCCTGTGATATGCGGAAAATCCACGCATTATCCAAAGAATACGGCTTCAAAATCATCGAAGATGCCTCCCATGCCGTTGGCGGCAGTTATCAGGGCGGCAAAGTTGGCAACTGCCAATATAGCGACATCACCGTATTCAGTTTTCACCCCGTCAAAATCATCACCACCGCCGAAGGCGGCGCAGCCCTCACCAACAGCCCAGAGCTTGCCGCTAAACTCGCCCTGCTGCGCAGCCACGGCATTACCCGCAATCCCGAAGAAATGACCCAAGATCCGGATGGGGCTTGGTATTACCAGCAAATCGACCTCGGCTACAACTACCGTATGACCGAACTGCAAGCTGCCCTCGGCGTGAGCCAGATGACCCGCATCGACGAATTCGTCGCCCGCCGCCACGAGCTTGCCGTGCGATACGACCGCCTGCTTGCCCACCTGCCGCTCGTCTTGCCGTACCGACATCCAGAAAGCCGCTCCGCCTTGCATCTCTACCCCGTACAAGTCCGCGCCGACAGCGGCAAAACCCGCCGCCAAGTGTTCGACTTTCTGCGGCAAAATGGCATCGGCGCCAACGTGCACTATATTCCCGTCCACACCCAGCCCTACTACCGCCAATACTTCGGCTTCAAACCGGGCGACTTCCCTGCTGCCGAAGCCTACTACGCCGGCACAATCAGTATTCCGCTGTATTTTGATCTGACTGAAGCCGAACAGGATAAAGTGGCAGAAGTGTTGGAACGGGCTTTCAGGTAGCCTTTGGCAGCGAGGGGAGGCAGCCTGAAAACGAGGTTTCCGCAGGAAGATGAGTTTCTGCAAAGCTAAAATTTCTGCTGCCTGAGAGAACAATCATGACAAATAAAGCATTATGGATATTACTGGCCTGCACGGTATTTGCTGCCCGGGCCGAGCCTCTGTCGCCTGAGTAAGAACGTGGTTATGCGCTTATGGTTGCAGCCATGCTCGGGCAGGCACATCAGGCATTGGTGCTGTGCGGCCTGTCGCAGGGAAACGACCCATTTTTTGCCGAGGGCAACCCCATTCAGCAAAACATGGTGATTCATATGAATCGCGTAGCGCCTGACGACAAAGCTTTTCTACAAATGTTTTACCAGACGTATCAAGATGCATTCCGCCGGTCCAATCCCGATTTTTCGCCTGAAAAATGTGGTCATTTGGATGAGGAAGCCGTGAATCGGGAAAAGCAGCGTTTGCTGGATCGGTTTGCTGCACCGTTTGGCAGATAGCAACAGCCGTAAGATATGTGTGTGAGCAAGCTTCCCCCTGCTTGCTGATGAAGAGGTCTTGACGCAGACAAGACTGTTCATGTTCAGGTAGCCTTTATTAAAGTATAAAGGCTACCTGAAAACGAACGTAGTGCACTTCTACACAGCATAACTTCAAGCCGCCCGGTGTTCGTATCCCAAATGTGCCGCACCCGCGAAACCCCCTATTGCCGGCACTACGGCATCGAGCCCGCTGAGTTGCCCTGTTTAAACGAATTTTCCTATCTGCCATTCGATTTGATCGCCAAGCTCAGCCCTAGCGAGTGCAAGCCTATTGCCCAAGCTTATTGGCAGCGCGGCGATGTGGACGAGCGAGTGGGGCAGGGCGCAGACAGCTTTGCCGATTTCGATACACGGCTGGAAGCGTTTTTACAGCAATGGCATCAGTTGCCAGATGGCAGCTTATTGTTCGGCCACGGCATTTGGATTGCCTTATTGGCCTGGAAACTTTTAGGCTTTCAGGTAGCCTCTCCTGCTGATATGGCTGCCTTCCGTGCCTTTCAAACCGCCCTGCCTATGCCGAATACCGCCGTGTGGACGCTCTCCGGCAGCTGCCGAGAAGATTTGCGGCTGGTGTTTCAAAGCGGCCTGGTGGCAGAGTAAGGCGCCGAATGGTGCAAGGTTACCGCCTTGCGCTTGCCAAGGATTAATGCAATCATTTTAGGCATTGTTTAAAATAATGTTTTCAGGCTACCTGAAGGAGTAATCATGACCATGCAACAAGCCCTTGAACGCCGCCGCTCCGTGCGCCACTACGGCGATGCGCCCATTGATGCCGACACCGTGCGCCAATGCCTGCGCCTCGCCCAGCTGGCCCCCAGCAGCTCCAATATGCAGCTTTACGAGTTCTACCACATCACCGATGCCGCCGTGTTAAAGCAGCTTGCTGCTGCCTGCCTCGGCCAAAAAGCGGCCACTACCGCGCCGCAGATGGTAGTGTTCGTTACCCGCCAAGACCTGCACCGCAGCCGCGCCCAAACCGTGCTCGATTTTGAGCGCGGCAACATCCAACGCAACAGCCCGCCGGAAAAACAGGCCAAACGCATTCAGGCGGAAGAAGGCTACCGCAATAAGCTCATGCCCTTTGTTTACGCCCGCTGCTTCGGCCTGCTCGGCGCGTTCCGCAAAATGTTGGCATGGAGCATCGGCCTGTTCCGCCCGATGATGCGTGACGTGTCTGAAGCCGATATGCGTATCGTCGTACACAAAAGCTGCGGCTTGGCGGCGCAAACCTTTATGCTCGCCATGGCCGAAGCGGGCTACGACACCTGCCCGATGGAAGGGCTGGACAGCCACCGCGTGAAACGCATCCTGAACCTGCCGCGCGGCGCAGGAATCAATATGGTTGTTTCCTGCGGCATCCGTAAAGAAGGCCACGGCATTTGGGGCGAACGCTACCGCCTGCCGTTTGACGAGGTGTATCGGCATATTTGAAGCGCCGCCCACAAATTTGAGGCTACCTGAAAAGTTTCAGGTAGCCTTTTTGATAGACGGGCGGATTTTATATTTGCCAAGCCCCGCCGAAACCCCTGTTGCAGCCACCGCAATCCCTGCCTACGCACATCGCAAACCGCTGCGGCGGGCTGCCCAAATCAGCTATAATCCCCGCCTTAATAAACCGTATGCGCCACGCCTTCCCAAAGGCCGGCAGAAACCGCGATTCCATGACCCTATGCATCATTCCCGCCCGCGGCGGCAGCAAACGCATTCCGCGCAAAAACATCAAGCCATTCAACGGCAAGCCGATGCTTGTCTATTCCGTCGAAGCGGCGCTGGAGAGCGGCTGCTTTGCGCGTGTGGCGGTGTCGACCGATGATGAAGAAATCGCCGCCGTGGCGCGGCAATACGGCGCGGAAACCCCGTTTGTGCGCCCGCCCGAGCTGGCGGATGATTTCGCCACCACCGGCGCCGTGATGCGTCATGCCGTTGCCACGCTGCTGGCGGAGAGGCTACCTGAAAGTGAGCGCGGCGGGTTGTTGCACGGCAAAAGCGGGCAGCCGGATTGTTCAGCTAGCCTCAAACCAACCTTGCCCGAAGTCTGCTGCCTGTATGCCACCGCCCCATTCGTGCGCCCTGCCGACCTACAACGCGGGCTGGATACGCTGCGCCGAAGCGGCGGCGATTATGCTTTTTCGGTAACCGATTTCCCCTTTCCTATCCAGCGTGCCCTGCGGCTGGACGGGCAGGGCGGCGTGTCGATGTTTCAGCCGGAAAATTTTGCCGTGCGCTCGCAAGATTTGGAGCATGCTTGGCACGATGCGGGGCAGTTTTATTGGGGCAATGCCGAGGCTTGGCTGGCGGAAAAACCGATTTTCAACAGCCGTGCCGCTGCCGTGAAACTGCCGCGCTATCGTGTGCAGGATATTGATACGCCGGAAGATTGGGCGCGGGCGGAAATGATGTGGCGGGTGTTGCAGGAGATGGGCGGTTAGCCGGATTAGCAAATCCCGCTGCGCCTTTTGCCGGGTAGAAGCTCGCGACAATCGCTTTGGCTACGCAGAAGCCCGCTGCGTCCGTTTTCAGGTAGCCTTTAGGCTTCCAAATCGGCAAATTCCGGATGAAAGGCGAGATAGCCGATTACGAACGGGCAGTCGCTGCGGATTTTCACGCCCTGCCGCCGCGCTTCTTCCAGCGCGGTGCGGACGATGTCGGCAGCGATGCCGCACCCGTAAGGGCTGGCCGGTGCTTCGGTGTGCAACAGCTGCCAGATGCCGCCTTCGACTCGGTAGGACACATAATAGGTTGCGCCGTGTTCGGTGTATTCGAAGCGTTGCGCGGCTGGGTTGTGGGTGATGGTGCGCATATATGGTTTTCCTGTTTTCAGGTAGCCTGTGTTTTTGCTACGCAGAAAGCTGCGTTCGCTTTCAGGTAGCCTTTGATTAAAGAACAAACGATGAAGATTTTAATCCGTGCAGACGCGTCCCTCCAAATCGGCAGCGGCCACATCATGCGCTGCCTCACGCTGGCGCACGAGCTTGCGCGGCGCGGCCACGAGGTGCGTTTTATCTGTCGTGCGCTGCCCGGCCATTTGGGCGAAACCATCGAGCGCGCCGGTTTCGGCTTGGTGTTGCTGCCCGTGCCGCCGCAGGCCGGAAGGCTACCTGAAAGCGAGTGCGGTGAACTTCTGCGCAGCAAAAACGAAGCAAAGGCCGCAACATGTGTTCAGCTGGCTCATGCCTATTGGCTGCCGGTATCGCAGGCGCAGGATGCTGCCGACTGCGTGCCGCCTATCCGCGCTTTTGCGCCGGATTGGATCATCTGCGACCACTACGCCTTATCCGCCGAGTGGGAGTTGACCGCCAAAGCCGCTGCGGGCAGCCGCCTGATGGCGATCGACGATTTGGCCGACCGCCCCCACGCCGCCGATTTGCTGCTGGATCAAAACCTCGGCCACACCCCTGCCGATTACGCCGGCCTGGTGCCGCCCGCCTGCCGTCTGCTCATCGGCACGCGCTACGCCCTGCTGCGCGAAGAATTTGCAGCCTGGCGCGAGGTAAGCCTGCAACGCCGCGCTGCCCAAGCCGACAAAGGCTACCTGAAACATATTTTGGTGAACTTGGGCGGTGTGGATAAGGACAACCATACTTTGGCGGTGCTGCAGGCGCTTTCAGGTAGCCTGCCTGCCGCCTGCCGCGTCACCGTAGTGATGGGCAAAACCGCGCCGCACACCGCTGCCGTGCAGGCTTTTGCCGATAGCGCGCCGTATCCTTGCTGCGTGCTGGTGGGCGCCAACAATATGGCCGAGCTGATGGCCGAAGCCGATTTGGCCATCGGCGCGGCGGGCAGCACTTCGTGGGAACGCTGCTGCCTGGGATTGCCCACCATGATGCTGGTGTTGGCGGAAAACCAACGAGGCATAGCTGAAACCTTGCAGCAGGCCGGCGTGGCGAGCGTGGCTGATATGGCGGATTTGCCTGCCAGTTTGGCCAGTCTGTTGGCCGAAACGCCTGCCCTGCGGGCAGAACAAAGTCGCCGTGCCGCCGCGCTGTGTGATGGGCGCGGCGTGCTGCGGGCAGCCAATAATTTGGCCGATTTCGCGCCTGCCGTGCTGCGCCCTGCCACGCCCGCCGACTGCCGCCGCCTGTTTGAGTGGCGCAATCATCTTGAGATTCGCCGCTTTATGTTCGATAGCGGGGAAATCGCTTGGGATGGGCATCAGGCATGGTTTGCCCGCCAGCTGGCCAATCCCGAGTTCACCATGCTGTTGTATGAAACCGGCGGCACGGCGCAGGGCTATGCCAGCTTCAAACACCTGGGCAGTGGCCGCTGCGAATGGGGCTTCTACCTTGCGCCCGATTGCCCGCGCGGCCAAGGCCACGGCGGCACATTGGGGCAGCTGGCGTTACAATACGCTTTCTGCCGCCTGAATATGCGCGAAGTGCACGGCCAAGTGTTGCCGCACAATACCGCCAGCCTGGCTCTGCACCGCCGGCTTGGTTTCCGCCCGGCGGATAAGGCAGCCGGGCAGAATGCGCAGCAGGCCTTATCATTTGTGCTTCGTGCCGAAGATTTTTTGTATTAAACGCTAAAACGGCAGCCTCCCCATGAAGGCTACCTGAAACCGAAACCGCCCATGAAACCCGCATTCCAAATCAACTGCCGCCCCATCGGCGCTGCCCACCCGCCCTATATCATTGCCGAGATGTCGGCCAATCATAACGGCAGCCTGCAAACCGCCTTTAACATCATAGAACAGGCCAAGGCCGCCGGTGCCGATGCCGTCAAAATCCAAACCTACACCGCCGACACCATCACGCTGCGCAGCAACGCGCCCGAGTTTCAAATCAAAGGCGGGCTGTGGGACGGGCAAACGCTGCACGAGCTGTATCAAAAAGCGCATCTGCCTTGGGAATGGCACAAGCCGCTGTTTGATTTTGCCCGGGAGCAGGGCATCATCATTTTCAGCTCGCCGTTTGACTTTACGGCGGTGGATTTGCTGGAAAGCCTCGATGCCCCGGCTTACAAAATCGCCTCGTTTGAAGCGGTGGATTTGCCGCTGATCCGCTATGTGGCGCAAACCGGCAAGCCGATGATTGTGTCCACCGGCATGGCCGATGCCGAAGAGATCGCCGAAGCCGTGGCTGCCGCGCGCGAAGGCGGCTGCAAGGAATTGGTGCTGCTGCACTGCGTGAGCGGCTACCCCGCACCGGCAGCGGATTACAACCTGCGCACGCTGCCCGATATGGCGCAGCGCTTCGGCGTGCCGGTGGGTTTGTCCGACCACACGCTGGACAACACCACCGCCATCGCCGCCGTGGCACTCGGTGCGTGCGTGATCGAAAAGCATTTCACGCTAGACAGAAACGGCGGCGGCCCGGACGACAGTTTTTCTTTAGAGCCGCAGGATTTGGCCGAACTGTGCCGCAGCAGCCATACCGCCTGGCAGGCGCTGGGGCAGGCCGATTACGGCTTGAAATCGAGCGAGCAGGGCAATATCCAGTTCCGCCGTTCGCTGTATTTTGTGAAGGATATGAAAGCGGGCGACACCATCGGCGCCGACTGCATCCGCAGCGTGCGCCCCGGCTACGGGCTGGCGCCCAAGCATTACGATGCGCTCATCGGTAAACGCCTGCGCCGCGATGTGGCGGCCAATACGGCCACCGATTGGGATTGCGTGGAAGAGTAGAAAAAGTTTCAGGTAGCCTTCTGGCGGTGTTTGGGGCTACTTGAAACATGAGTACCAACGAAGCTGGGAATTCGCTTTTTGTTGTGTTTGAAGCAGTTTGCCAAATTTCAGGTAGCCTTCCTTCATTTATGCCTTGTTCACCTTTGCGCCTCATGCCGGCGCGGTGCACCCGTTTAGCTGCGTAAAAACAAGCCCTCTTGCAGAGGTCTTGTTTTAACTTCGTTAAAACGACCCCTTCTAACGAAGGTTCCGTTTTTACTTCGCAGAAACTCGTCCTCCTCCGGAGACCTCGTTTTCTTTGCCTCGCCAAAGAAAAGGAAGCAAAATAAAAGCGACTGCGGGCACAGGTTTGGCTTCGCCAAACTTCCCTCACTCCGCGCGGTTTTCGGGCGGGCTCGCAACTTACGGCTACGCCGCTTCGGGCATGCAAGCCCTTGTCCCCCGAAAAACCGCGCTCCGTTCGGCTGTGCCAGCAGAACAGGGGACAACTCCACCGTTTGTGCCAAATATTCTATGTTTGGATATGTAGGAAGTTTAATATCGGCTTCGTAGTGAAACATGAAGATTCTAAAAGACAGCCTCATCTACCTCGTCGGCGAAATGCTGGCCAAGGCCATGCCTTTCCTGCTGCTGCCCTATCTCACGCGCAAGCTGGGGACGGCGGGGTTTGGCGAGCTGTCGTATTATCAGGCGGCATTTTCGCTGCTGCTTATCGGCTTTGGCATGAGCCAGGATGGCGCGGTTACGCGGTATTACTATGTGTATGGCCAGCGCAATCTGCACAGTGTGGTGTATGCCGGTGCGCTGTATACTGTTTTTGCCGCGCTTATCGGCCTGTTGGCGGCGTGGCAGCTGCATTCGCTGGCGTTGGCCTCGGTGGTGTGTGCGGCGGCGGCGCAAACGGTGTTGGCCACACAACTGAGCCTGCGCCAATGCCGCAAACAGGCCTTGGCCTATACGGCCATTCAGTTTGGTAGCAGCCTGTTCACCACTGTGCTCACGGTGTGGCTGCTGGAAATGAGCGCGGATTATCCGGTGGAGCGGCGCTTTTTGGCGCTGTTTGCCGGCAATGCGCTGGTGTCGCTGGCGGCCTATCTGCTTTATCGGCGCAGTGCCGGGCAGCAGCTGGGATTCAATCGGCGGCGGGTGCGGCAGGCTTTGCGCTATATTTTCGCGCTCGGCCTGCCTTTAGTGATTCACCATGCGGGCAATTATGTGAAAGGGCAGTTCGACCGCGTGGTGATTTATCAGGGCTATTCCGCCGCCACGCTGGGCGTGTATTCGGCGGGTTATCAAACCGCCAGCGTGCTGGGCGTGTTGCTGATGGCGTTGAACAAAGCCACCGTGCCGTATTACTACCAAGCCTTGCGCAGCGGCAAAATCACGGCGGCCACGGTGCGCCGCTGGGCGCTGCTCTCGCTCTTGGCCGCGCCGCTGCTGGCAGTAGTGGCCTGGCTGATGCCGGAGCGGCTGTTTTTGTGGCTGCTCGGGGCGCAGTATGCAGGGGTGCATTACTATATTTGCCTGTTTTTGCTTGGTTTCGGTTTGACCGTGCCCTATTATTTGCAGGTGAATTATTTGTTTTACCACGCGCAAAACCAGCGCATCGCGCTCACTTCGCTGCTCTCGGCGGGCGGCTATCTGCTGGTGTTGCTGCTCACCGCGCGGGTGGGCATCCAATGGGTGCCGCTGGCGATGATTGTGGGCAACGCGCTGATTTTCCCGATATTGTTCCGGCAGGTGAAACCGTATGGCTGATTTGGCGAATTTAATCATCTGCCTCACGCCCCTGCAGGCCTTGATGGCGCAGCGGCTGATGGCGCAGCGTGCAGAGCCGTTCGATTTGCTGATGCTGTGCTACGAAGATGTGGATAATGCCAAGTTTCGGCATTATTTTCAGGTAGCCTCTGCGGGCAGCCGCCATGCCGAATATGCCCTGATTCCGCAAAGCAAATGGCGGCGCGAGCTGGGCTTGCCCCGCCTGCTGTGCGGGCTGGATAAAGAATACGCCACCGCCTTTGCCGCCAGCATCGATAATCCAAACGTGCAATATGTGCTGAACCGCATCCGCTTTGCCGCGTTGGAAACCTTCGACGACGGTACGGGCAACCTGATTCCCGGCAGCGTGCTTTACCGCAACAGCAGCAACTGCCAGCGGCAGCTGATGAACCGCCTGCGCGGCATCCGCCTGCAAACCGAAGACCTGCGCCGCCTCTCGCGGCGGCACCACACGCTCTATCCCGGCCAGCCCAATATTGCCGCGCCCACCGTGCCGCTGGATTTGTGGGCAGCAGCCGAACAAGGGCTACCTGAAAGCGGGCAGGGAGGGCTTCGCCAAAGCGAAGGCAGAGAGGTGCTGAGAAGCAAAAATGGGGCAGTGGATGAGTGTGGCATAAACGAAAGGCTACCTGAAAAAAATACGGCCGGCGCGGCTGCCGCAAACCCTACGCCCGTCCGCATCCGCCGCATCCTGCTCGGCCAGCCGCTGCTGCCCAACGCGGCAGCTAACGCCGCGCTGGCCGAAAGCCTGCTGCGCCGTTTTGAGATTGGCGAATATTTCCCGCACCCGCGCGAAACCTACCGCATATCGGGCGCCGAATATATTGCCAGCCCGCTGATTTTTGAAGACTACCTATTGGAAAGCCTGCGCCGCGAGCCGGATACCCGCTTCGAGGTGTACCACCTCGTCAGCACCGCCGCGTTGAATGTGCATGCCTTCCCGCGCACCGCCGTGTATGCCGTGCGCCCCGCAGAAGCCGCCTTTCACACACCCGGCACGGCGCGGATTTATGAAGTGATGGCGCAGTTGGGCATTCCGATTATCGATATTGAGTGAGTTTCACGATAACTGTTTAGCGTTATGAGCAGCGCCTTTTTAATTTTGTGCCACCGCCCGCCGCTGTATTGGCTGCGGCTGGCTGAGCGCCACCCTGAAATCCGACTGCTGCTGCACTACGATGCCAAGGCGGATATCGGCACGTTGCCGCCCCTGCCGCCGAACGCGCGCCTGATTCCGCAGCACGTCAACATCCGCTGGGCGGGCTTCAGCATGGTGGAAGCCACGCTGCACCTGATGCGTGCCGCGCTGGCCGATGCAGGCATCCGCTTTGTGCACCTCGTGAGCGGCAACTGCGTGTTGCTGCACGCTCCCGCGCAAATCGAGCGCGAATTTGCTGAATTGCCGCGCGGCAGCCTGCTGCTGGAATGCCGAGCCGAGCCGCGCCTGCGCTACCGCGTGCGTTTCAACACGCCGCACGCCGACACCGCCTGGCAGCGCCGCCTGCCCGGCAAACTGCTCACCAAAGCATTTCAGGCGGCCGATAAAATCCTGCCCGCCGCGCAAACGGCCTATGCCGGCAGCCAATGGTTTTCTGCCGACCGTACGGCCTTGGCAGCCCTGCTGAACGCGGCAGATGAACAGGCTTGCGCCTTTTTCCGCAAGAAGCTTTGCCCGGACGAACATTTCTTCCAATATCTGGCGAAAAGGCTACCTGAAACGGCAGGTATCACGTTGTACCCAAGCAACCGCCGCCACATCCGTTTCGCCCTAGGCAGCAACCACCCCGATACGCTGGCTTTGGCCGAACTGCAAGCCTTGCGCCCCAGCCCGAATTGGCTGGCACGCAAGGTGGATGACGATACCGCGCTGCGCTTTTTAGACGAGATAGAGGGAGCAGCAGCATGACGGCGCCAGCGCAAAACCGGTTTTCAGGTAGCCTTTTGGTGGAAAGCACGCCTCCGTTTTCCGTGTTGATGTCGCTGTATGCGCGCGAGCAGCCGGAATATCTGCGCCAATGTTTGGCCAGTTTGGCCGCACAAACCCTGCCGCCAAACGAAATCGTGCTGGTGTATGACGGCGGGCTACCTGGAAGCCTGGAAGCCGTTGTAGCAAGCTTTTCAGCTAGCCTGCCGCTGAAGATTGTGCGGCTGCCGCAAAACGTGGGGCTGGGGCGGGCGCTGAATGCAGGCCTGCAGGCCTGCACACACGAATGGGTGTGCCGCATGGATACAGATGATATCTGCCACCCCGAGCGTTTCGCGCGGCAGCTGGCTTTTGTGGCGGCGCACTCAGAGCTTGACGTGTGCGGCAGCCAGATTGACGAGTTTGAGCACACACCGGCCGATGCCGCGCACAGCCGCCGCGTGCCCTGCGAACACGAGGAAATTGCACGCTTTGCCAAAAGCCGCAATCCCATCAACCACATGACGGTGTGCTACCGAAAATCGGCAGTGCTCGCGGCGGGCAATTATCAGCATGCGCCGTTGTATGAGGATTACGATTTGTGGGTGCGCATGCTGCTGAATGGCTGCCGTTTCGCCAACCTGCCCGAAGTGCTGGTGTATGCGCGCGCGGGCGACGAAATGTATCGGCGGCGCGGTGGCTGGGCGTATGCGAAAAACGAGCTGGCCATGCAACAGAGGTTTTACCGCGCGGGCTTTTTGAGCACGGCGCAGTGGGCAAAAAACGTGTTGCTGCGATTGCCGGTGCGGCTGCTGCCGAACGGGGCGCGGCAGTGGGTGTATTGGGTGTTGTTGCGGAAGTAGATTCATTGTGAAGCCGGGCTTTTATTAAGCATAATTTGAGCTTGGGCAGCTTGCTGAATTTCAGGTAGCCTCTACCATTTTTACTCCATTCGCCCTTGCGCCTCGTGCCGGCGTGGGCACTTCCTTTTCTTTGCCTCGCCAAAGAAAGGAAGCAAAGAAATGCGACTGCGGACACAGGGTTGGCTTCGCCCAGCTTCCCTCACTACACACGGTTTTTCGGGCGGGCCCGCAACTTGCGGCTGCGCCGCTTCGAGCATGCAAGCCCTTGTTTCCCGAAAAATCACGCTCCGTTCGGCTGTGCCAGCAGAGATACATAGCCCGAACCATATGTTCATAATGGCCTGTGCTTGGTTTTATAGGGTGTTTAAAATTTCAGGTAGCCTGTATCGACCCAACTGCCAAACGAGAAATAACGGAAATAATGAAAACGATAAAAATGATTCTGCGCTTTGTCGCCGCGGCCTTGGTGATTCTGATTGCGCCGGCGTGGTGGTTTTGGCCGCCGCGCGAGTGGACTCATCCCACGGCCACCAATCTTTCCAGCTACAGCCTGCTCTTGGCCGGCCTGCTGCTCTCCTACGCTTTGAGCCGCAACCTGACACGTTTTCCCGGCGAGCGTTCTAAGCTGTCGGTGATTCCGGTGTCGGCCATCGGGCTGGGGCTGCCGCTGGTGTTTGCCGCCATGTTGCGCCTGCCGTATTCGGTGTATTACCTGGCCGCCGGGTTTGCGCTCACGGTGTTGTATCTGTTTGCCGAAACCTGGCTGGAAAAGCGGCACATCCGCCATCTGTACTATATTGATGTGGAAGGCATGCGCGATTTGCCGCAGCTATCCAACATCCGCTGGCACGAGCTCGCCGAGCCGAGGCTACCTGAAACCGGCCGCGTGAATACAGTAGTGACCAATCTGCACGCGCCTGATTTGGGGGCGGATTGGCAGCGTTTCCTGGCCGATTGCACCTTGCGTGGCATTGCGGTTTACAACATCCGCCAGGTGGAAGAGTCGCTCACCGGCCGTGTGAAAATCCGGCATATGTATGAAAACGATTTGGGCTCGCTGCTACCCAGCCTGGCCTATATGGCGATTAAGCAGGCGCTGGAAGCCTTGATGGTGATGGCCAGCCTGCCGCTCACTCTGCCGCTGATGCTGGCCACTGCGCTGGCCATCCGGCTGGAAAGCCCGGGGCCGGTGCTGTTTGTGCAAAACCGCGTGGGCCGCGGCGGGCGCGAGTTTAAAATTTATAAATTCCGCAGCATGGTGTGCGATTCGGAAAAACACGGCGCGCAACTGGCGCAGGAAGGCGACGCACGCGTTACCCGCACCGGCCGCTTCATCCGCAAAACTAGGCTGGATGAGCTGCCGCAGTTTTGGAACATCATCAAAGGCGACATGGCGCTCATCGGCCCGCGCCCCGAACAAAAAGCCTTTGTGCAGCAGTTTGAACAAAGCATCCCGTTCTACGGCTACCGCCACATCGTGCGTCCAGGCCTTTCCGGCTGGGCGCAGGTGATGCAGGGCTACGCGGGCAATACAGACGAAACCCAAGTGAAAATCGAGCACGATTTCTACTACATCAAGCACTTCTCCTTTGCGCTGGACGTGCTGATTCTGTTTAAAACCCTGAAAACAATCATCACCGGCTTCGGCGCAAGATAATTTTCAGGTAGCCTTTTGCTAGGTCAAAGGCTACCTGAAAACCAATGCGGCGGGCTTTTGTGAAGCTAAAATATCATCCAAAACAAAAAGGAAACCCATGTCCACCATCCTCGTTACCGGCGGCGCCGGTTTCATCGGCTCGCACACCGTGGTCGAGCTCATCCAAGCTGGCCATCTCCCCGTGATTATCGATAACCTCTGCAATGCCTCGCCCCAAGTTATCGGCCGCATCGCCGAAATCACCGGCTACACCCCCGCCTTTTATCAGGGTGATATCCGCGACCGCGAATTATTGCGCCGCATTTTTGCCGAACACCCCATCCAATCCGTGATCCACTTCGCCGCCCTCAAAGCCGTGGGCGAGAGCGTGAACAAACCGCTTGAGTATTACAGCAACAACGTTTCAGGTAGCCTCATCCTGCTGGAAGAAATGCAGCGCGCTGGCGTGAAAAGCATTGTGTTCAGCTCCTCCGCCACTGTATATGGCGACCCGGACACCGTGCCGATTACCGAAACCGCCCCCCTCGGCCAAGCCACCAATCCCTATGGCGCATCCAAGCAGATGATGGAACGCATGATGGCCGACCTCCACACCGCCGACCCCGAATGGAGCGTGATTCTGCTGCGCTATTTCAACCCCATCGGCGCGCACCCCAGCGGCCGCATCGGCGAGCAGCCCAACGGCATTCCAAACAACCTGTTGCCCTACGTTTGCCAAGTGGCCGCAGGCAAATTGGCCGAGCTTTCCGTGTTCGGCGACGACTACCCCACACCCGACGGCACCGGCGTGCGCGACTACATCCACGTTGTCGATCTGGCACTCGGCCACGTGGCCGCCCTCGATAAAAAAAACCGCGAAGCGGGCGTGCACATCTACAACCTCGGCACCGGAAAAGGCTCGTCCGTGCTGGAAATCGTCCGCGCCTTTGAAGCCGCCTCGGGCAAAGAAATCCCCTATGCCGTCAAGCCCCGCCGCGCCGGCGACATCGCCGAATGCTATGCCGACCCCGCCCGCGCCGCCGCCGAGCTGGGCTGGCATGCCGAGCGCAGCCTAGCCGATATGATGCGCGACTCTTGGCACTGGCAAAGCAGCAATCCGAATGGGTATGGAGATTGATGGGATAAAGGCTACCTGAAACTTTCAGGTAGCCTTTATCCAACACAGACAGCCTTAAAAGAATAATGTGCTAATTTTTCTAAATTTCAATGCTCTAACTTGCCATACTGAGTAGCAATAAACCCAATGAACGGCAAAAATAGGACGGTTTGTCCATTCAGAGTTGAAACTCAATTCGACCAAGATTTATCATGCACTCGAAAATATTGCTTTCTCAAAGCATTAAACCGATTTTGTCAGTAATATCTCACCGTTGAATACGGCAAAGCCTCCACGGCATTCTTTCCATCCACACCGGAGAAAATTATGCAGAAAACCCTAATTGCCTTGGCCGTGTTGGCCTTGTCTGCCGCTGTTCAGGCCGCCCCCGCAGATGAGGGTGTGCCGCTGCACCCCATCAAAGACGGCCGCTACACCGTAACCACCGGTTACGCACACGAAAATGCCAAAATCGATCAACTTAAATATTCCGGCGACGGCGTTACCCTGCAAGGCCGCGCCGATATTCCGCTAGCTCAGCAACACGCCATCCGTGCCGAATTGGGCTACCAATACCTCGATTCCGATGCGAAAGCCAATGGCGAAAAAATCATCAACGGTGCCAAAACTAATAACGTAGATGTGTATGCCGGTTATTTGTTCTCTCCCTCCGGCTTCAAAAACGGCGGTCTGCGCGTGGGGGGTGGTTTGGGCTATAGCCACGGCAAAATAGATGTGCACAGCCACCGAATCGATCCCGACGACGATGCTGTCGATATCAGTGCCAACAACCTGTATCTGAAAGCCCAGGTGGAATACGAGCAGCAACTGGGCAGCGGCTGGAGTATTACCCCGTGGACCGAAGCCCAAGTCAGCCTACACCGCCGTGTGGAAGAACAATATACACAGATTGAGTATGCCAGTGACGGTAAATACAAACAAAACAACTACAGCCTCGGATTGGGTGTAGATGTGAACAAACAGCTGGGCGAAAGCACTAGCCTCACCTTCGGTCCCTATTACCGTTACACGCGGGATAAAGCCACCAACTTTACCCACGAAGGTGAAAATATCGAGGTGCAGAAAACCAACCGCCACAGCTTCGGCATCTGGGGCGGTGTGCGTTTCTAATAGTTGTATTTGTCTGCAATGCAAAGGCTACCTGAAAACGAGCTCGCGAGTTTCTGCGAGGCTAAAGTTTTCAGGTAGCCTTTTGCCTGATGTCTAAATCCCAACAGGGCGGGCGGTTTATTTACCCATCTGCACGGCCTGGATGGCAGTGAGGGCGATGGTGTAGACGATATCGTCCACCAATGCGCCGCGCGAGAGGTCGTTTACCGGTTTGCGCAGGCCTTGCAGCATGGGGCCGATGCTCAATACGTTGGCGCTGCGCTGTACGGCTTTGTAGGTGGTGTTGCCGGTGTTCAGGTCGGGGAAGACGAACACGTTGGCTTGGCCGGCCACTTTGCTGTCGGGCGCTTTTTGGCGGCCTACGCTGGGCACGCTGGCGGCGTCGTATTGCAGCGGGCCGTCGATAAGCAGGTCGGGGCGTTTTTCCTGCGCCAGGCGTGTGGCTTCCTTCACTTTTTCCACATCGGCGCCGCTGCCAGAGGTGCCGGTGGAGTAAGAAATCATGGCCACTTTGGGGTCGATGCCGAAGGCTTTGGCGGATTCGGCCGATTGGATGGCGATGTCGGCCAGCTCTTCGGCGGTGGGCTCGGGGTTCACGGCGCAGTCGCCATACACGAACACCTGCTCGGGCATCAGCATGAAAAACACGCTGGACACCAGGCTGGCGCCGGGGGCGGTTTTAATCAGCTGCAGGGCGGGGCGGATGGTGTTGGCGGTGGTGTGTACCGCGCCGGACACCAAGCCGTCCACGTCGTCTTGCTGCAGCATCATGGTGCCGAGCACTACGCTGTCTTCCAGCGCCTGGCTCGCTAAGCCGGGGGTGAGGCCTTTGTTTTTGCGCAGCTCTACCATCGGGGCGACGTATTGCTCGCGGATGGTGTCGGGGTCGATGATTTCCAAGCCTTCGGGCAGGGTGATGCCGCGGTTGGCGGCCACTTCGCGCACGGCTTCCGGTTTGGCCAGTAGCACACAGCGGGCGATACCTTTGCTTTGGCAGATGGCGGCAGCTTCCACGGTGCGCGGCTCGTCGCCTTCCGGCAGGACGATGCGGCGGTTGGCGGCGCGCGCTTGCTCCATCATGCGGAAGCGGAAGGTGGGTGGTGACATCAGTAGTTGGCGCGGCTGGCCGATGTGGCGGCAGAGTTCTTCCACATCAACGTGTTTGGCCACGAATTCCACCATGGTTTCCATGCGCTCGGTGTCGTCGGCGGGAATGGTTTGGTCTTGATGGGCCAGCGCGTAGGCGGTGGCGAAGGTGTCGTGTTCGGTGAGTAGCACCGGCACGTTTTGGCTCAGCGCAGGGCTGATGATGCCTTGCACGGCGGGCGAAGGCGCGGTGCCGCAGGTGAGCAGCAGGCCGGCCACCGGCACGCCGCTGAGGATTTTCAGTGAGGCAGCCATTAGGATGTCTTCACGGTCGCCGGGGGTGATGACCAGTGCGCTGGAAGTGATGCGGTGGTGCATGTGGGCGGCGTTTTGCGCGGCCACCACGATTTCTTTGGTGCGGTTGCCCAAATGCTCTTGGCCGGCAATCACTTGGGCGTTCAGGTAGCCTGCAATGTCAGCCACGCGGCGCAGCGACTGCTCGGGTGCGAAAGGCAGCACACCCATGCAGGGGATACCGCCGCGCACTTTGGCGGCCACGGTTTGGGCGAAGGCTTTGCTGTCGTTGCCATGGTAGCGGTTGATGATGAAGCCGGCCACGTCGGTATGGCTGTTGGCGTATTCTTGTGCGGCCAGGTTGATTTGGTCGGCCACCTGTTCGGCACTGTGGTTGCCGGCAGTAACTACCAGGATCACGTTGGCGTTGAGCGCGGCGGCGATTTGCGCGTTTTTGTTGGAGAGGAAACCGCGTTCGCTGTCGGGTACCACACCTTCAATAATGGCTACGTCGTGTTCGGCAGCGGTAACTTGGTCGAAGTCAGATACCATCAGCTCGATCAAATCGTCATCACGACCAGCGCCCACCAGCTCTTCTACTTTGGAGAGCGGCTGCGGGCGCGGCGGATTGAGGTGGAACAGTTTGTTGGCAAATACGATGGCGGCTTCGGTGTCGCCGGCGGGGGTGGGTTTGTGCGATACCGGTTTGTAGTACACCGGACGGCGGCCGCTGTGCTGCAGGGCGCGCAGCAGGCCGAGCGAGATGCTGGTGATGCCGGTTTTGGTGCCGATAGGCACGAGGAGGAAGTTTGGCATAGGGCTTCTTTCTTGGTAAAGGGTTAATCAATCAGCATAAAGCAGCCGAATCAATAAGGCGGCCGGCAGACGTTTGCCTGTGCTGGTTTTTCGCAGGCCGCATTGTTGCACTATTAACTAGGGGCGGCAAGCGATGGGATTGGGTTTATTTGGGTAAGGCTACCTGAAAGTGATTCGGTGCCGCAGGTAGCCTTAAGTTTGGGTTTGGCTATTTATTGGCCAGGGCGTAGATGGCGCCGAGGTTGCGCCACATGCCACCGGCATCCATGCCGTAGCCGAACACATAGCGGTCGGGCACGTGGATACCTACATAATCGGCAGTGATGGGTTTAGGGCGGTTGATGTTTTTATTGGCGAATACGGCGGTGTAGCAGGAGGCGGCGCCCATTTCCATCACTTGTTTGTGGATGGCGGCCATGGTGTGGCCTTCGTCTAGGATGTCGTCGAGTACCAAAACGTGGCGGCCTTCCACGCTGTTTTGCGGGGCGCGCAGCCAGTTGAGCTGCACGCTGCCGCTCAGTTCGCTGCCGTAACGGGAAACGTGTACGTAGTCGAAATCGAGCGGGAAGCGCAAGAGGGGCAGGAGCTGGCCGGTGAAAACGACGGCACCGCCCATCACGGGCAGGAGCAGAGGGTATTGTTCGGCCAAGTCGGCGGTAATTTCTTCGGCCATGCGCTCCAGGGCAGCTCGGCAGGCGGCTTCGTCGAACAGGAGGTCGGCTTCTTCCAGTATGGTGCTGGCTTGCCAGAAACGTTGTTTGATGGTCATGTGGGATGTCCTTGCGCTGGGGTTTGGATTGGGGCTATCTGAAAAATGCGTTGCGAACACGCCTTAAGAGGCGAATTTGGAAATGGTGATTTCTATGTTGCGGCCTTTGCGCTCAAAAAGGGTGGCACGGGTGTAGGGGGTGGCGGGGTCGTTGTAGAAGAATCTGACCAGTACACGGTTCGGTTCGGGGCGGTTGGTTGATGATGAGTTTGATCGGGTAGGCTTCGTTTTGGCCGTGGCCGTTGTAGTCAAAGAGGTCTTGGCTGTCATGGGGGGGATGTCTTTGGGGTTGTTGGTATGGTGGCCGCTGCTTATGTGTGGCAGGGAGGTAGTGGGATTATAACGCTAATGGGTGCTGAGGTTAGTGTGTGGTAGTGTTAATGAAAAGGCTACCTGAAAACCGCGTAAGGGGTTCAGGTAGCCTTTGATGATGTATGGCGCGGATTATTTGTCGAGACGGCGGGTTTCCACGATGCGACCGTCGGCCACCATCCGGGGTAGTTCGTCGCGTTTGATTTGGATACGCTCGGATTCGTCCCAAGTGATGTTGGAGAGGTTGCCGTTCAGGTCTTGTTTGGCGCCTTCTGGCACTTCCCAAGCAGCATCTTCGGTGATAACGATGATGTGGTTGGACTGCACTTCCACCACTTTCATCAGGCCGTAGGCTACGGACTGCTCTTTGCCGTTTCGGCCAAAGCCTTGGTCGGAAAATGCGCTGATTTTAGCGGCGTAGAGGTCGCCCACTTTGGGGTCGGCTAGTACGGAATCGAGAGCAGGGGCGGTAGCAGCGGGTTGTGCGACGCTGGCAGCAACGGGCTGTGTGCTGCTGGTGTCGGTTGATTGAGCCGGGGCAGAGCTGTTGGTTTGCCCGCCGCAGGCTGCCAATACGGAAATGAGGGCTAAGGCAAGTAAGCGTTGTTTCATGATTGGGAGGGTCCTTATGGATAATTGAATTTATTTATGGCTTTCGTGTCCGAAAGCAGGTGTATTATCGCTGTTTTACAGAAAATAGACAAATTATTACGCTTTTAGGCAGCACTTTGTGGCAAGGTCACCTGAAATTGATACATGCATTTTCAGGTAGCTTCCTGCGCGGCAACAGCCTGTTTTTGCAGTTGATACAGCAGGTCGAGGGCTTGGCGTGGGGTGAGTTCGTCGGGATGCAGCGCAGCGATTTCTTGCAGTAGGGGGTGGGCGGCAGGCGGGGCGGGCTCGGCGGGGCTGTGTTCGGGCACGGCTTCTTCGGGCAGGTTGAACATGTCCATCTGCGGGCGGTGGGCGGCGGCTTGGGCTTCGAGTTGTTCGAGGTGTTTCTGCGCGGCTTTGAGGGCGGGGGCGGGCAGGCCGGCGAGTTTGGCCACGGCGATGCCGTAGCTTTTTTCGGCCGGGCCGGGCTCGATGTGGTGCAGGAAGACGATGTCTTGCCCTTCTTCCAGGGCGGAGAGGTGCATATTGACGGCGGCGCTGTGCTGCTCGGGCAGGCGGGTGAGCTCGAAATAGTGGGTGGCAAACAGGCTGAAGGATTGGTTTTTTTGGATTAAATGTTCGGCCACGGCTTGGGCGAGGGCGAGGCCGTCGAAGGTGGAGGTGCCGCGGCCGACTTCGTCCATGAGCACTAGGGATTGCTCGGTGGCATGGCGCAGGATGTAGGCGGTTTCGCTCATTTCCACCATGAAGGTGGAGCGGTTGGCGGCGAGGTCGTCGGAGGCGCCGATGCGGGTGAAGATTTGGTCGATTTGGCCGATGCGGGCGGCTTCGGCGGGCACGAAGCTGCCGGTGTGGGCGAGCAAAACGATGTGGGCGACTTGGCGCATATAGGTGGATTTGCCGCCCATATTGGGGCCGGTGAGCAGCATGAGGCGGTGTTTGTGGTCGAGGCGGGTGTGGTTGGGGGTGAAGTGCGGCACTTGGCCTTCAACCACGGGGTGGCGGCCGTTGTCGATTTCGATGCCGGGGTAGTCGGTGAACCGGGGGGCGTGGTAATCGTGTTCGGCGGCAAAGTGGGCAAAGCAGCAGAGGACGTCCAGCGCGGCGGCGGCTTTGGCGGTACGCTGCAGCAGGGGCAGTTGCTGCTGGAGCTCTTGCAACAGGCTGTCGTAGAGGCGTTTTTCGAGGGAGAGGGCGCGCTCTTGGGCGTTGAGCACTTTGTCTTCGAAGGTTTTGAGCTCGGGGGTGATGAAGCGTTCGGCGTTTTTCAGGGTTTGGCGGCGCTGGTAGTCGGCGGGGGCTTCGGCGGCTTGGATTTTGGAAAGCTCGATGTAGAAGCCGTGCACGCGGTTGTATTCGACTTTGAGGGTGGAGAGGCCGGTGCGCTCGCGTTCGCGGGCTTCGAGTTCGAGCAGGAAGTCGCTGCCGTGGTTTTGGATGCGGCGCAACTCGTCGAGCTCGGCGGAAAAGCCGTGGTTGATTACGCCGCCGTCGCGCAGCCACACGGCGGGCTCGGGCAGGATAGCGGCTTGTAATTTCTCGGCAATACCGGCGCCTTGCGGGAAGATGTCAGCCAAGGTGTTGAGCAGGCTGCTTTCAGGTAGCCTGAGTCGGGTGAGGGTAAATAAGCTGTCGCGCAGGCCGGAGAGGTCACGCGGGCGGGCGGAGCCTACGGCGATGCGGGCGGCGATGCGTTCGATGTCGGCGATGGTTTTCAGGTAGCCTTGCAGGGCGGAATAATCGCTTTGCAGGGCGGATACGGCTTCTTGGCGGGCGCGGATGTGTTCGCGGTTGCGCAAGGGGTTGTGCAGCCATTGGGCGAGCAGGCGGCTGCCCATGTTGCCGGCGCAGCGGTCGAGGGTGGAGAAGAGGGTAGGCTCTTTTTTGCCGGACAGGGTGGCGGTGATTTCGAGGTTGCGGCGGGTGGCGGCATCCATGCCGATGTATTGCTGTTCGGTTTCGAGGCTGAGGTTGTCGAGGTGGCGCGGCAGGCGGGATTGGGTGTGGCGGATGTAGTTGAGCAGGGCGCCGGCGGCACCGATGGCGGGGTCGTGTTCGCCGGTTTGGAGGCCGAAGCCGAGCAGGTCTTGGCAGCCGAAGTAGTCGGTGAGCAGGGTGTGGGCGCTGTCGGGGGCGAATTGCCAGTCGTGCAGGCGGGTGGGGTTGCAGTTTTCAGGTAGCCTTAATTTGGCGGCGGCTTGGTCGGGCAGCAATACTTCTGCAGCCTGCAAGCGGGCGAGTTCGTCGGGCAGCTGGGCCGGGGTGATGATTTTAGCTTTGAATTCGCCGCTTTGCAGGGAGGCCCAGGCGAGGCCGACCGGCTGCTTGGCCTTGCCGTTCCAAGCCACGGCGGCGATGCGGTTGGTTTCTTTGTCTTCCAACAGGGCGGCATCGGTGAGCGTGCCGGGGGTAATGATGCGCACCACTTCGCGCGCTACGGGGCCTTTATTGGCGCCCACTTCGCCCACTTGCTCGCAAATGGCCACGCTGCGGCCGAGTTTGACCAGTTTGGCCAAGTATTGTTCGGCCGCATGGTGCGGCACGCCGGCCATTTTGATGGGTTCGCCGTTGATTTGGCCGCGGGTGGTGAGGGTGATGTCGAGCAGGCGGGCGGCTTCTTCGGCGTCGGTGAAGAAGAGCTCGTAGAAGTCGCCCATGCGGTAGAACAAGAGTTTGTCGGCGTGTTGGGCTTTGATGTCGAGATACTGCTGCATCATGGGGGATACGGCGCTTTTGCGGCTCATGAAAGGCTACCTGAAAAATGGAAAAGCGAAAGGCGGTATTGTAGCCGATGCGGCGGCGGGCGAAATGTTTGTGCTTGTAAAATGATTTGCCCGACGGCTTGGGCGGGTGGTTAAATCCTGCCCGTTTGCGCCTTCAGCCGCCGTAAACGGGCAGGATTTGGCTGGAATGCACTTAAAGCGGCACGGGGCGCGCAGCGATGTTTATATATTATTTATCGATTTCTTTCAGTGGTATAAATTCAACTTCATGGAATGAAAACGGAAATGGCAGGAAAATTTCTTTCTTCTCGTAACGGCTGGCTGCTGCTGTCGGCATTGCTGCTGGGCGGCTGTTTTTTCCATAGCCGGCCTAAGCCTTCTGGCGGCGGTGTCGGCGCTATGCCGGCTTTGCCGCCCGGCCAGCGTTATGCGGAAGGCTATCAGCACCGGGTTTCAGGTAGCCCGGCGGGGTATAAGGCGGTGTCGTTTACGGCGTTGCCGCAGTGGCCGCAGCAGGATTTTGCGGCCAGCTTGAATGCGTTTCGCAAAAGCTGCACTGCTTTGAAAAACAAGCCGCAATGGCAGAATGTGTGTGCCCAGGCCGACAGGGTGGGCAGTCAGCCTGCAGCGGCTAAGCAGTTTTTCGAGCAATATTTCACGCCGTGGGAAGTGAGCCACAACGGGCAGTTGGGCGGCATGATAACCGGCTACTACGAGCCGGTGTTGCACGGTAGTGCGCGGCAAACGGCGCAGGCGCGATTCCCGATTTATGGCGTGCCCGCCGATTTGGTTACTGTGCCGCTGGCCGGTGCGCCGCAATCGGGAACGGTGCGTATCCGCCTCACCGGCAGAAACAGCGGCCAAATTGCCGCTAATGGCGAATACACGGCCAATCTGGCTGATTTCCCGGGGCGCGAGAAGAGCCGGTCTTTGAAAGGACGGGTTTCAGGTAGCCGTTTCGTGCCGTATTACACCCGTGCGCAAATCAATGCCGGCGCGGTAAACGGCAGTGCGCCGGTGTTGGCTTATGCCGATGATCCGGTTGAATTGTTTTTCCTGCATATCCAAGGCTCCGGCCGAATCCGTACGCCGGACGGCCGCTATATCCGCCTGGGGTTTGCCGATAAAAACGACCATCCCTATGCCTCCATCGGGCGTTATATGGCCGATAAAGGCTATCTGCCGCTGGCGCAAACCAGTATGCCGAAAATCCGCGATTGGCTGCGTGCACATCCGGACAAATTGGCCGAAGTGTTGGGGAAAAATCCCAGTTATGTGTTTTTCCGCCAACTGCCGGACGGCAACGACGGGCCGATTGGTTCGTTGGGTGTGCCATTGAGCGGCGGTTATTCCGGCGCGGTTGATAAACGCTTCATCACTTTGGGCGCACCGCTGTTTCTGGCCACTGCGCATCCTGAAACCGGCCATGCGCTCAACCGCCTGATTATGGCGCAAGATACCGGCAGTGCTATCAACGGCGCAGTGCGTGTGGACTTTTTTTGGGGGTATGGCGATGAGGCAGGAAGGGTGGCCGGCCGCATGAAGCAGACAGGCTATGTTTGGTTGTTGTTGCCCAACGGGGTGTTGCTGTGAAAATTGCCTATCAGTTATTGCCTGCTGGGAGGAGAACAAAGATACGCTGTCGGTGTGCAACCCCTTCCTTTTTGGTGGCGGTTTTCGTGAATCCGTTTGAATAGAACGTGTAAATTAATATATACTTTAGGCTGAATTTTCAACATTTGTATTTGGAAAGACGTAATAAGAGAAGTAGGATGAATATTTTCATTCAATTATGTTTAGGGAGGGTGGGATAAATGGATCTGATGATTCTGATTCCGCTATTGGTGGTTTTAGCCGGCTTGATTTTTGTTCAACGCCGCCAGAAACAGCAGGCAAAAGCCGCTGTTGATGAAGAGAAAAAAGGCAGAAGTAAGCGTGCTGCCGCTAGGGTGGCCAGCAAGAAATCGGCTCCAGCGGCAGATCGACAGTCTGTAGCCGCTTCGTTATCCGAGCCTGAAGAGGTTGAAGTGAGCGAAGACTGGGGTTGGGAAGCTGTACCTGATGTGGAAGTGGAAGAGGCTGCCAATGTGTCGCAGGAAGTGGATGCACTGACGGAATATAAAGTCTATAAGCAATTCGGTTACCACGAAAAAGCTGCCGAATCGCTGTCTCAATATCTAACTTCTGGCTCGGTAGTCGTGAGCGACGGTATGCGCAGCTCTTTAGTTAATGAGCTGGTGCAGCTGTGGCTGGATGCTAAAAAGCCGGATGAATTGGCCGAAACTTTGCGCCAGTTCGGCAACCTGCTCACCAAAGCACAAACCGAGGACTATATCAAACAAGGTTTGGCTGTAGATAAAAACAACCTTAATCTACGCGTGTTGGCTGAAGAAGTACTGGGCTGGGGTGTGCAGCAAACCTCTGCCGAAATCGGCGAACGCAGCGGGCTGGATGCTCCGGCGCAAAGCAAGCAGAAAAGCCGTCGTGCGGTTGCAGAAGTCGAGAACGAGCAGAAAGTGGCAGATTCAGCTCCCACCCAATCCCGCAAAGAGTTGGTGACCAATTCCAAATATGCTGGTGCTATTCTTGTGCACGATGAAGAAAAAGCCGCTCTGATGGGCTTTATGGAGCCTGAATCTGGCTATCGCCTGATGAAGGACAGGCTTGCCTATGATGCGGCAGTCAGCTATGCCAATAAGGCTATCCGCCAAGCTAACAAACCGGCTGCATTGATTATTGATGCGCTGAGTTTGGATTATAAAAATCAAAATATCGACCGATTTGCCCAACATCTTTGGCAGCTCTACTACACATTAGGCCAATATGGCCGCCAAGTGAAGGAAAGGATGCTGGGCTGGGGTCTCAACCTAGGTGAACACCCTATCTTTACTCAGTTGGAAGCTAATCCGAATGAGGCTCAATTGCGCGAAATCGGGATTGCCAACGGTTTCTTGGATCGAGGCACCAGTACCCAAAAAGCGCACCGCAAACCCCTTATTAGAACACGTACTGATGATGTCAGCGTAAAACACACGCCGGCAGAGAAAGTGTTGCGTGATGTCGAATCGTTATTGATGTACGGTCAGCTGGATGAAGCAATGAATTTGCTGGAAGAGTCGATTTTGGAATACCCCAGCGAATCGCAGCTGTATATCACGCTGTTCGATATTTGCGAACGTGCGGAAGAGTGGGAGCGCTTGGAGCAGGTATTGCATAAGATACGTGCCAATATCCAGCATCCGCCAGAGGAGGTAGTATTGGCAATGAGCCAGTTGCTACAAAAAATCAACTACGGTTCTGTTCGGACATAATAAATGACTAATAACGCAATCCCCCAAGTGAAGACGGTTCACATTATGCTGTTGGGCATGGATGAGCGCCAATATGCGATGTTCCGCATGGCATTCAAAATGCACGGCATCACCAATTATGAACTGGTTACGGTGGAGCAGGGTATTCAGCCGGATATGGTATTGGCCGATGCCGATACCGATGTAGAGATTTGGAAAGATGCAAAAAACCAGTTTCCAGATGCGAAAGTGGTGTATTTCTCCAGTTCTCCGCCTCCGGTAACCGCTCCTTATTTGGCCAAACCAATTAAGTTCGATACTCTGTTTTTGAACTTGAAGAACTTGCAACAGGGTAATGGTATTTGGGTAGCTAGTAGTAGTGGCAGCTCAGCTGCTCATGTTTCTAGACAGGCAACACAAGAGACTGAACCAGCAGCCACACAATCTCATTCAGCCAACATTACTATCGAACATTTTGATGAAGACAGCGGCTTGTTGGGCGAAGTGCGCAAAGCAGCCAAGCAGGATAACGATGTGGCAGTGATGCACAATGGTAAGCCTGTGCTGTTGGTGTTCCCTTCTGTTCAGAAAGTGTTGCTGGCAACCGATTCTGAAACACTCCAATCTTTGTGTGAGCAAAAATTTGTTGATTTGCAGACACGAGTAATCACAGAAGAACATTTGAAGGCTAAGGCCAAACTCTCCATCAGCGCTTGCTTGTGGCAGCTGGCTATTTGGACAGGTAATGGCCGTTTTCCCAAAGTCATCAACAAAAATACAGTATTCAAAGTTCGCAACTGGCCAAACCTGACTCGTTTGGCACCGCTTGCCGAATCAATGCGCCTATCTGCCTTCTTAACCAAGGCTTCAGGTAGCCTGACTATCCTGCACAAGCTGATGCTTATCGATAACAAAGATTTGGCTGATTATCTTACTGCAGTCTATGTTACCGACCATCTGATTGTGGAATCAGCTGGACAAACTGAGCCTCAAACTACTGGAGCAGGGCAAGCTAGGGCTGCCGCCCAAACGCAAACTATACAGCGTCCGGAGAGAGTTCATGCCGGAGCACATGAAGATAGTGGCGATGAAGAAGTGCCGAAACAGCGCGGACTGCTGCAACGTTTGATGAATAAAATTATTGGCCGATAAAGGAATATAACATGGCAGAGAATAAGATTATTTTTACAGGCCCGGTCGGCGTGGGGAAAACTACCGCTATTGCTGCACTGTCAGACGACCCACCGATTAAGACCGATGCCCGTGCATCTGATATGACTACCTCCATGAAAAGCCACACCACCGTGGCCATGGACTACGGTGTGATTCACTTAGATGAGAATACCAAGGTGCATTTGTACGGCACGCCTGGGCAGGAACGTTTTGATTTCATGTGGGACATTTTGAGCCAAGGCAGTATGGGCTTGGTGTTGCTGTTGGATAATACCCGGTCCAATCCTTTGAAAGACCTGAAATTCTTCTTGGATTCGTTTAGTGATTTGCTCAAAACCGCACCTGTGGTTGTGGGTGTAACCAAGATGGATTTGAAAGCCACGCCCGGTATCGAGGTGTATCAGAAATACCTGCTGCAATACGGCATGAACGTGCCGGTATTTGAAATTGATGCGCGGAATGAAAACGATGTGAAACAGCTGGTTACTGCGATGCTGTATTCAATTGATCCTGGTTTAGAGGTATAAAAATGGATTCGACACTACTTTTGCAGCCTAATCTATACCCACGAGTAACTCCCGCTGGCGCATACTATGCGGTTTCCAATAAAGGCCAAAGCGCTAGCCGTACTCTGCTGGGCGGTATTCTGCAGGCTGGCGAGCAGGAAACTGTCGGCCGGGAAAATTTATTGCGTTGGGCGCAAACCAACGATATTGATGCCGCACTTAACTTGTTGTACCGTATGCAGCGTTTGGAATTTTTGTATGGTGAAGACGAGCCAGACAAAAAAACCGATTTGCTCAGCGGCACCGGCCTGCCCAATATCCTGACGCACCTCTCTGATGTGCAGAAGGCATTATTGGTAGATCAAGACGGTTTCTATTTTTCCAGCTCCGGTTTCAACCACGAAGCTGCTGAAGAAATCGCAGTGTTGGCCAGTGAAGCCGTGCGCTTGTATGAACAGCATAGCCTCTTGATTAAGAACAACCTGAATATCTACCACAATGCAGTGGGCATTTGTGATCCGTCAGGCCAGAGCGAGCTGACTTTCTTCCCGCTGTATATCGGTGATTTGAAATTTATCCTGGTTACTGGCGGCGTACCGCAGCTGCATAAAGATGAATTTGTATCTTTAGTGCGGGCGCTGTATCAAATCGTTGATTCTGCTAACCAGATTGAAGCACTCTAAATTATTGGGAAAACACGATATGCAACAACAATTAGTTTCTTCCGTATTGAGCGATTTGAACAGCTCGTCTGTTGATATTACCGCTTCCGCTGTTATTTCCAGTGACGGCTTGCCGATTGCCTCTATACTCCAGGCCAATATTGACCCGGATCGTGTGGGTGCTATGTCTGCCGCGTTGCTGGCCTTGGGCAACCGTACCACCAAAGAGCTACTATGTGGCGAATTGGAGCAGGTGATTGTGAAAGGCACCGATGGCTACATCCTGCTGATTCAAGCCGGTGAAGACACTGTATTGGTAGTAACTGCCCGAGAAAGTGCCAAACTAGGCTTGATCTTGCTCGACGCCCGCCGTGCCGCACGCAGCATTGTAGATTTGGAAAGCAGCTAAACGCCTATCCGACACGCAATGAGTGCCGCACGCCAGGCTACCTGAAAATACAGCCAATCTGTTTCAGGTAGCCTTTGTTCCATTGCCGGTTGGTAAACCGGTTTGTTTATGGAGTATAACCAACCAGATGGTATTTGGATTTTTTAAAAAACGCAAAGCGCAACCAACTGCCCCGCAACAGAAAGCTGAGTTAGTGCAGGCCGTTGAAGAAGCAGTTCGACCAGATGAGGTTGCGGCACAATCTGCCCCAAAAACAGCAGAGCAATCCGCTGCCCCAACATTTGCTGCTGAAATTTCTGTTGCCGAATCGAAATCGACTGACTTGCCCAACAAAACATTGGTGCATAAAACTGCAGCTACAGAGGTAGCGAATGCTGAAGCACCGCTCGTGCAACCGGAAGTCTTGGCTGAACAATCCATTGCCACGGCTGAAGAAGTTGCTTCGATCGATGAATATGCCTCTGATGAGCAGTCAACCAACGAACTAGCATTCAGTGAACAGGAAGCCGCTGAACTGGCTGCTTCATCAATTGCAGAAGCAATCACTACCGAACCTTCGCCTGAACAGTCCGCCTCGCTCGGCTGGGCCGACCGACTCAGACAAGGCTTGAGCAAATCGCGCCAGCAAATGGCCAAGTCGCTGGCCGGTGTGTTTGGCGGCGGCAAGATAGACGAAGACCTGTATGAAGAGTTGGAAACTGTGTTGCTCACCAGCGATATGGGCATTGAAGCCACTGATCATTTGATGGAAGAAGTACGCCAGCGCGTGAGCCTGCGCGGCCTGAAAGACGGTGAAGAACTACGCGGTGCATTGAAAGATGCCATCTACGAGCTGATTAAACCGTTGGAGCAGCCATTGGCTCTGCCGGCAGACAAACGGCCGTTTGTGATTATGCTCGCCGGCATCAACGGTGCGGGCAAAACCACTTCCATCGGCAAGCTGGCCAAATATTTCCAAGCCCAGGGTAAAAGCGTGCTATTGGCCGCCGGCGATACTTTCCGTGCTGCTGCCCGCGAGCAGTTGGCCGAATGGGGCGAGCGCAACGGCGTTACCGTGATTTCCCAAGCTTCTGGCGATTCTGCTGCTGTCTGCTTCGATGCCGTGGAAGCCGCCAAGGCGCGCGGTATCGACATCGTGCTGGCCGACACCGCCGGCCGCTTGCCCACGCAAACCCATTTGATGGAAGAAATCAAAAAAGTGAAGCGCGTGTTGCAGAAATCCATGCCCGACGCGCCGCATGAGATCGTGGTGGTGCTGGATGCCAATATCGGCCAAAACGCCGTGAACCAAGTGATTGCTTTCGATGATGCATTGGGGCTCACCGGCCTCATCGTGACCAAGCTCGACGGCACGGCCAAAGGCGGCGTGCTGGCTGCGCTGGCCAGCCGCCGCCCCGTACCGGTGCGCTTTATCGGCGTGGGCGAAGGTATCGACGACTTGCGCCCGTTCAACACCCGCGAGTTTGTAGACGCATTGCTGTAATCCCAAGATACACAGCAAAAGGCTACCTGAAAAACCGTTTTCAGGTAGCCTCTCGGTTTTCAGGTAGCCTGTTATATAATCCGTCTCACCTTTTTCTTTCGAGAACACCATGCTGCTTGCCCTCTCTTTGCGCGATTTTGTGATTGTTGAGCAACTCCATTTGGATTTTCAGCCCGGCTTTACCGTGCTCACTGGCGAAACCGGCGCGGGCAAATCCATTACGCTCGATGCACTCAGCCTGCTGCTCGGCGATAAGGCCGACTACAGCCAAATCCGCCACGGCTGCCCCGAAGCGCAGCTTTCCGCCCTGTTCGACTTGAGCGGCCTGCCCGAATTGCGCGCCGAACTCTGCGAACAAGGCCTGCTCGGTGCAGACGAGGTCGAGCTTTCCATCCGCCGCACCATCGACAGCAAAGGCCGCAGCCGCAGCTTCATCAACAATCAGGCCGCCACCTTGGCCCAACTGCGCCAAATCGGCAGCCGCCTGGTGGACATCCACGGACAAAGCGCGCACCACTCGCTCAACAGCGAAGCCGTGCAGCGCGATCTGCTGGACGCTTTTGCCAACAGCAAACCCTTGGCCGAACAAGTGCAAGCCGCCTATCGGCAATGGCGGCAGGCGCAGGAGGATTTGGCCACCGCCGAGGCCGAGGGCGAGCGTTTGGCCGAAGAGCGCGAACGGCTGGCCTGGCAGGTGGGCGAAATGGAAAAACTTGCCCCGGTGGAAGGCGAATGGGCGCAGCTTTCGCAAAGCTACGACAGCCTGGCGCATGCTGCTGAGCTGTTGCAGGCTGCCGAAGAAGTGGCCACCCACATCGACGGCGACAGCGGCCTGCACAGCCTGGCCGGGCGCTGCCGCCGCCAGCTGGAAAGCCTCTCCGGCATCGAGCCGCGTTTTGCCGAAAGCCTAGAAATGCTCGACAGCATCGAGGCCGAGCTGGGCGAAATCAGCAGCCACATGCACAGCGTGGCCGCCCGTGCCGAAATCAACCCCGCCGAATTGGCCGCGCAGGAAGAGCGTATGGCCGAACTGATGTCTGCCGCCCGCCGCCACCGCATCGAGCCAGAAGAGCTGCCTGCCCGCCTGGCGCAGCTGCAGCAGGATTTGGCCGATTCCGAAGCCGCCGCCGACATCGAAGCCCTGCGCGAACAAGTGCGCCTGGCCGAAGCCGCCTATCGGCAGCCCGCGCGCGAGCTGTCCGCCCAAAGGCAGCAGGCCGCCGCCAAACTGGCCGAAGAAACCACCGAACACATGCAGCAGCTTTCCATGCGCGGCGCACGTTTCCACATCGAGCTCATTCCATGCGAAGCGCAGGCATACGGGCTGGAGCAGGTGCAGTTTCAGGTAGCCGCCAACCAAGGCAGCCCCTTGCGGCCGTTGAACAAAGTTGCTTCCGGCGGCGAACTGGCCCGCATCAGCCTGGCCCTGCAGGTAACCGCCAGCCAATACACGCAGATTCCCACCCTGATTTTCGACGAAGTGGATAGTGGCATCGGCGGCGGCGTGGCCGAAACCGTTGGCCGTGCCCTGCGCACGTTGGGGCGGCAGCACCAAGTGCTCGCCGTTACCCACCTGCCGCAAGTGGCCGCCTGCGGCGTGCAGCATTGGCAGGTGAGCAAACACAGCGGCGGCGGGCAAACCGTGAGCACCATCCGCGAGCTCGAAGGCAGTGCGCGCGTCGAAGAAATCGCCCGCATGCTCGGCGGCGAAACCCTCACCGACACCACCCGCCGCCATGCCGCCGAAATGCTGGAAATGGCGGCGGCAGAGTAGGGCGGTTGTTTCAGGTAGCCTTTAGACCAAGAAAGAGGCTACCTGAAAAATCAACCAGCCAAAATTTTAGGTAGCCCGAAAACACAAAAACAAAAGGCTACCTGAAAGCAGCCATTCCACTATAAAACCAGCTGCCTGTTGGCAGCCAGCTTCCCACTCTATCCCAAGCTCATCCCATCATGACCGATTCCCTCTATCTACCCGCCGCCCGCCTGCGCCCTGCCGCCATCACATTGCCCGGCTCTAAAAGCATCAGCAACCGCACCCTGCTGTTGGCCGCCCTGTCCGACAACGCCTGCCGCATTGAAAACCTGCTCGACGCCGACGACACCCGCCATATGCTCGTTGCGCTGCAAAGCCTTGGCGTCCGCATCGAACATCATGGCGGCAGCAGCTACAACGTACACGGCTGCGGCGGCCGTTTCCCGCAGCGGCAGGCCGATTTGTTCCTCGGCAACGCCGGCACCGCCTTCCGTCCGCTTACCGCCGCCCTGGCTCTGCTTGGCGGCGATTACCGCCTGCACGGCGTGGCGCGGATGCACGAACGCCCCATCGGCGATTTGGTCGATTCCCTGCGCCAAGCCGGGGCAACTATCCGCTACGAAGGCTGGGAAGGCTATCCGCCGCTGCACATCAACAAGCGGCAGGCCGGCGGCCAGAGCCGCATTACCGTGCGCGGCAACGTGTCCAGCCAATTCCTCACCGCCCTCCTGATGGCTTTGCCGCTCACCGGCCAGGCGCACGAAATCGAAGTGCAGGGCGAGCTGATTTCCAAACCCTATATCGACATTACACTCAAACTGATGGCACAATTCGGCGTTCAGGTAGCCCACGACAGCCACCGCCTGTTCAGGCTACCTGAAAGCGCCCGCTACCATGCTCCGGCCACTCTCCATGTGGAAGGCGATGCCTCCGGCGCATCTTATTTCCTCGCCGCCGGCCTGCTTGCCGCTGCCCCCGTGCGCGTGAACGGCATCGGGCGGCACAGTATCCAGGGCGATACCGCGTTTGCCGCCGAGCTGGAAAAAATCGGCGCCGCCGTGGAGTGGGGCGAAAATTATATTCAGGTAGCCCGCCGCCCCGACCAGTGCATCCGCTCCTTCGATTTGGATGCCAACCATATTCCCGACGCAGCAATGACCCTGGCCGTGGTGGCTCTTGCGGCTGGCGCGCGTTGCAGCCTGCGCAACATCGGCTCGTGGCGCGTGAAAGAAACCGACCGCATCGCCGCTATGGCCGCCGAACTGCGCAAACTCGGCGCACGGGTGGAAGAGGAAGCCGAAGCCATCCACATCACCCCGCCGCCCCGCATGGCCGCCAACGCCCGCATCGACACCTACGACGACCACCGCATGGCCATGTGCTTCTCGCTGGTTTCCCTGCTCGGCGTGCCTGTATATATCAACGACCCGCAATGCGTGAACAAAACCTTTCCCGATTATTTCCAATTGTTTGGATCCATGTGGGCGTAAGGGCTATTTGAGATTCCGCAGGGTATATTTAATGCCTGCACGCCACCGCACCGAAGGCTACCTGAAATCCATTTTTCAGGTAGCCTTTCACACAAAACCGCCCGCAAGTTTCCCTGCGGGCGGCTGTTCGGTTTAAGCCAACTGTGCGCTTAGTTCGGAGACACCAAAATCTTCACTTGGCTCTTCTCTTTCACCAAGGCTTCAAAGCCTTCGCTCACGATGTCTTGCAGCTTGATGCGTTTGGTAACCAGCTTGTCTTTCGGGAAGTAGCCTTGTTCCATCAGTTGCAGCACGGCCGGGAAAATATCGCGGTAGGCGATGATACCTTTCACGGTTTTTTCCTTGATCACGATTTCGTTCGGGTGGATGGAAGCTTCGTTTTCCCAGATACTTACGATCACGCATTCGCCGTCGTTTTCCACGGCTTCGATGGCCTGTTTCAGCACGGGGGCGACGCCGGTTACTTCAAACGATACGTTCACACCGCCGTCGGTTTCGGCTTTGATGTGTTCCACCACGTTTACTTTGGAGGGATCGATGACCACGGCACCCAGTTCGCGGGCTTTTTCCTGACGCTCAGGAGAAAGCTCGATGGCGTAGATGGTGGTTGCGCCGGCAGCGCGCAGGGCTTCGATGGTGAGCAGGCCGATGGGGCCGCAGCCGAATACGGCAGCGGTGTCGCCGGCTTTGAGTTTGCTCTGGCGCACGGCATACAGAGCCACAGCGGCAGGCTCGGTGAGCGCACCTTGTTCGTAGTCGATGCTGTCGGGCA
Organism: Eikenella sp. NML070372; assembly: GCF_001648415.1. Lineage (NCBI taxonomy): Bacteria > Pseudomonadati > Pseudomonadota > Betaproteobacteria > Neisseriales > Neisseriaceae > Eikenella > Eikenella sp. NML070372. The sequence goes on from NZ_LXSN01000006.1 coordinate 45,212, forward strand.
ATTTGTGGCACAATTCGCCGTCTACCACGCAGTAGCTGGTGAAGCCACCGTCGGCAGCCAGGCCGACGAAGCCGAGATTTTTGTCGAGGTTGTATTTGCCTTTGAGGCCGTCTTTGGCCAAAATCGGCTCAACGGTTACGCGGTCGCCCACTTTCACGTTGGTTACGCCAGCGCCCACTTCCACGATTTCACCGGCAAATTCGTGGCCGAGCGTGAGCGGGGCTTTGCGGCCGGAATAGGGATGCTCTTTCTCTACCGGGATAAAGATAGGGCCGCCGAGGTATTCGTGCAGGTCGCTGCCGCAGATGCCGGTGTATTTCACAGCGATTTTCACTTGTGACGGGCGTGTGATTTCGGGAACGGCTACGTCTTCCACGCGGATGTCGCGACGGCCGTACCATCTTGCAGCTTTCATTGTACTCATATCAGTATCCTTTGAGGTCGAGTTGAGAAGGAGAACCGATTGTAGAAACTTTAGGAGGCAGTTTCAAGCGAATTTGGGCTATTATTCTGATTTATTTTTCAGGTAGCCGAACACAACGGCCGGTTGTCGTTGCTTTGGCTTAAAAGTTAGAAATTTATGATTGAAATACAGGAAATTACCTATCGCTACCCGCAGGCGCAGGAAAATGCGCTCAACGGCGTGAGCCTGCCGATAGTCGAAGGGGCAGCGCTGGGCCTGCTCGGCCCCAACGGCGCGGGCAAAACCACGCTGATGTCGCTTTTGGCCGGGCTGTTGCCGGTGCAGGGCGGACAGATTTTGTTTGACGGCGTGCCGCTGGGCAGGCTGCCGGCTAAAGAGCGGCAGCGTATTTCGCTGGTGCCGCAGGATTTTGCTTTTTATCCCTTGCTCTCGGTGTGGGACAATATGCGCTTTTTCGCCGCGCTGTATGCAGTGCGCGACGAAGGCTACCTGAAAACCCTGCTGGAGCAGGCCGGCCTGGCTGCACACCGCGCCAAGTTGGCCAAACACCTCTCCGGCGGCCTGAAGCGGCGCTTAAACTTCGCCATAGGCCTCATCAACCGCCCCAAGCTGATTTTTTAGACGAAATCACCGTGGGCATCGACCCCGAATCGCGCCGCTTTATTTTGGATAGCGTGGCCGCGCTCACGCAGCAGGGCATCACGGTGGTGTACACCTCGCATTATTTGCAGGAAATCGAGCTGTTGTGCCGCGATATTGCGCTGCTGCAAGGCGGGCGGCTGGTGTATCACGGCGGCTTGCATGAGGTGCTGCGCCAAGGCGGGCAATCTGGTCTGGCCCTGCGCACCGTGCCGCCGCTGCCCGATGCCGAGCTGGCCGCGTTGCAAGGCCGCCGTGCCGCCGACGGTACCCTGCATTTCGATACCGATACGCCCGCCGAATTGCTGGCCGCGCTGCAAGATAAAGGCTACGCCGCCGAAGCCTGCCGTTTCGGCTTTGCTTCGCTGGAAAGCTTTTATTTGGACTTTTTGGCCAAACAGGCTACCTGAAAAGAAAGCGGCCGCCCGCAAGCAAGGGCTACCTGAAAACAACAAACATCATATAATTAACCATATGCAACCATCCTTCCCCGCGAGACCGGCCTCATGTTAGCCGCCGCCATTGCCAAAGAACTCAAGCTGCTCAGCCACGACCTGCACGGCGTGGCCGTGCTGTTTGTGATGCCGATTCTGTTTATGCTGATTATGTCGGCCGCTTTGAGCAGCAGCCGGGAAAACCTCAATCCCGACGCGCAAATCGTGCTGCTCGGCAAACCCGACAGCCAGCTCAACCAACAGTTTCTGCAAGCCCTGCAAAACGAGAAGCTGAAAGTGCAGCTGGTCGATGAAAGCCGCCTGGCCGATTTTCAGGTAGCCTTAAGGGTGTAACCATGAACCCTAAAATCGCCCACCTCCAACAACGCAACGCCCAAGTTCGCTTGCGGCAGCGCTATTCCTTTTTAAACATTGCCGATATCCAATCCACAGATGGCGACATTGCCCACCAGTTTGTCGACAAGCGGTATCTACCGCACCGCCCACCCGGCTGCCGTTGCGTTCCCGTTCCATCAAAACGGCATCATCGACCGCCCGCTCCGCCAAGCCCAGCACCAAGCCGCCCGCGTCGAAATGCTGTGCCGGGTACGCGCCTTGCTTGCCGATACGGCGTGGATAAGCTTAAGCGAAAACGGCTTCGGCTTCTGGGCGCGCATTTCCCGCCTTGCAGGCCGCTTTGGATCATTGGTTTGAACAACACGACGATTTCGCGCTGTATCTTGAAAACGGCTATGCGTTGGCCATCCATGAGGCGGAGTATGAATGGGAATTGCTGGAAACGCCGGGCAGACCGCTTGAGGCTACCTGAAAAATGAACACCGCAAACACTCCATCCCGAGCCGCCTATTTGTGCGGCAGCAGCTATTGGTGCGCACAAGGGCAGGGCAGCCGCCCGTTCGGGCTACCTGAAACCTCATTCTTGCCGCCCACCCTTCGCACCGCCCAAGGCCTAGGGCAGCCGCGCGAGCTGCCGTATTTCGCCGCCTTCCCCGCCGCTCCGGCCACGCTGGCGCAGTTGTGCGGCTGGATTGAGGCCGAAATCCGCCAAGCCGCTGCTGAGGCTGGCTGGGATGCAGACAACCTGGCCGGTATTCCCGTGTTCATCGGTTCTACCTCCTATGTGATGTCCGACCGCGAAGCCGAGCCGGCTGCCAGCCCCGAAGAAGAACGCTATACTCTGTGTGAAATCGCAGGCTACCTGAAAAACTGTTTGCACAGCCCTAACATATTCAGCTTCGCCACCTCTTGCACCGCCGCTGCCCAAGCCCTGCTCGCTGCCCCCCTGCACGGTCAGCTGCTACCAAACGGCAGCTATCTGAACTATTTCCTCGGCTTCGGCGGCAGCCATTGCGCCTGGGTGTTGGATTGGCAGGGTTAAGGCTACCTGAAAAGTATATTTGATGATGTCGAATCCATTGCACCCAAGCCAAACACTGGCCTATCTCCAAGCCACCGCCCGCTTTATCGCCGAGCCGCAGCAGCCCGATGGCGAGCTGCGACGCCTTTTGCGCGAGCAATACGGCATCGATGCACGCCGTCTGAGCCGTTTCACCCTGCTTACCCTGCTCGGCGCCTCGCCGTTCAGTTCTCCTTCCCGCATGGCCGCGATGCAGCAGAAACTTGCCGCCTGCCAGCCCTCGCCGCTCGACTTCATGGCCAACCTCCACAATGCCGCCACTTTCCAGCTGGCGCAAATCCTCGGCAGCAGCGGAAACAGCGTGTTTCTTGCCGCCTATGCCGACGATTACCTCAGCCCACTGTATGCCGCCCTGAATGAAATGCTTGCTATGCCGCAGCAAACCGTGCTGCTGGGCTGGATCTACGAGCAGGCAGGGCAGGGGGAGCAGGAAGGCAGCGTGTGGTGGCAAGTTTCAGGTAGCCTGCCACCCCAGTGGCACGGCTGGCGGATAAGTACCGCTGCAATCAATCACACCATCACCGCCATGCCGCACCAATTTGCCTTTCTGCCTGCGGCATTGGTCTTGGAAGAGCAGCTGTACGGCCGGGGCCGGCTTCTGCTGCCGCCACACGGCATCTGGCCAGCATTGCAAATAGGGACACTTTCTGCCAGCAAGATAGAGTAGTTGAACTGATTAGAGACATTCCCGAACACCGCCTGTCTGTCAGCACACACAGCGTGATTGTGGATATATACGGATAAAGATGGGTGTGAAATTGAATTCGTGGGCGGAAACGGCGAAATCTTGGCCTTGCCCGTTTTAAACGGGCAGGCAGATTCTGAGCCGGAGTAGGGGGGATATATAGCCCATCATTACACAGAGAATAGTGGGTAAAGCTCATCCTGCCAACATAATAAGGCTACCTGAAAGCTCCAGCTTCTACGAAGCTAAATTTCAGGTAGCCTTTTATGTTAGTTTGGCCAAATAGCAGAGAAGGTTTGTAGCAGCCAGAAAGGCCATAGCTGAAGCACTCATACAAGGCGAGCCAACGCAGTAGGATAGAGAAGTGCTTTAGCTATATACCTAAGGCTACAACTGCAACTTTTCCCTGCCCTCCCATTTACGTAAAAACCTATTGCCATACTAAATTAGTTTCCATTACTATACACCAATAATACTGATTATCAATAGAACAACTATTTTTAAGGGGCACACTCATGTTTGTTTGTGTTTGTAATGCCATTTCCGACCGCCAGATTCAAGAAACCGTTGCCGCCGGAGCCACCAGCCTTACTGACCTGCAAAACGCCTTGGGCGTGGCCACCTGCTGCGGCTGCTGCGCCGATTTGGCCGTTTCCTACCTAGGCAACCACAGCGATAACCATCAGGCTGCTGCTGGCAAAAACAATCTGCAATAGCCGCAGTTTTGCCACCGCGCACTCAACCCTGCCCGCACATTGACACTGCTGCCGTATTACGGCAGCATTTTGCTTTTCAGGTAGCTTCAACAATACACATCATGGACTTATTCAACACCCACTCCGTTACCTTCGAGCAGCCAACCGCCATGCTGCGCGCCTGCCATGGCAAAGTAAAACGCTTCTGCAGCCAGCTGCACGCCCTGCCCGACTATCTGCAACAGCACGGCTACAACTGTAGCTGAGCAAGCCGTTACCCAAATCTGTCACTATTCCAACGTAGCCGCTCTTCTACACCACCAAGACGAAGAAGAAGATTTCTTTCCCCTACTGCTGCAATACACCCCTGAAGCCAAGGCGCTGATCCAAGAATTGGAAAGCGAACACCAATCCCTGCACAGCAGCTGGGATTTGCTCAACCAACACCTGGCCTCCCTCGCCGACGGCACGCCGCCCAACCCCGAGCTCATCACCCGCTTCACTGCCGGCTACGACTTCCATATTCCGCGCGAAGAGCAGCTGTTCGACCTAGGCGACCAAAAAATCCCTGAAGCCGAACTGCACATCATCGGCAAGCGCATGGCCGCCAGGCGGCAAGGGTAAGGGCTGAGTACCGTTCGGCAGTAAGATTAAAAAGGCTACCTGAAACTTTCAGGTAGCCTTCTTTATCAAAAGAACCAACCAAACTTAGCTGCCACAAACGCCACAGCAACCGCTTTCGGTGGTTTCGCCGTTGTTGTTGTCGGCATTGTTGAGCACCTTCAGCTCGGTATCATCCTGCACTTGCGGTGCATTGTTATCGGCGGATTCGGGCTGGAGGTTTTCGTTTTGGCTCATTGTTTTTCCTTTCATCGGATGTGTTGGCAGGAAAATAATACACCGTGATTTTAAAGCTGTTTGTCGGCAGCGGCCTCTTGCTGCTCCGATTCTTCTGCAGCCTGTGCGTTCAGCGGAACGGCAGCTTGGTCTTGCTCGGCAGCCTCATCTGCCAAAGCCGGAGCGGGTTCGGCAAGAGGCTGGTCAGTTTCGCCTGCATCTGTTGCCTCAGCGCTGCCGGCATCGGCGTCGTTGCCGCCACGCACATTGTGGCTGTAGTCTTTCGGCGGACTGGGCTGCTTGCCTTCCATGATCTCCAGCACTTGATCGCGATCGATGGTTTCCCATTCTATCAATGCCTTACACATGGTTTCCATTTTATCGCGATTTTCATCCAAAATTTTATAGGCCACCGCATATTGTTCGTCCAGAATGCGGCGGATTTCAGCATCCACGTCCTGCTGAGTTTTCTCGGAAATATGCTGTGAGCGGGTAATGCTGCGGCCAAGGAACACTTCGCCTTCGTTTTCGGCATATACCATCACACCCATTTTTTCGCTCATGCCATAACGCGTTACCATTTCGCGCGCTATCTGCGTGGCGCGTTCGAAATCGTTGGACGCACCGGTGGAAATGCGGCCGACAAAAATATCTTCGGCAATACGCCCGCCAAACAGGATAGCCAGCTGGCTGAGCATTTGGTCTTTATACATCGAAATGCGGTCGCGCTCCGGCAGCTGCCAGGTCAAGCCCAGCGCACGGCCGCGCGGCATAATGGTTACTTTATGCACCGGATCGGTAAACGGCAGGCTCTCGGCCACGATGGCATGGCCGGCTTCGTGATAAGCGGTGGCACGTTTTTCGTCCTCATGCATCACCATGCTGCGCCGCTCGGGGCCCATATAGATTTTGTCTTTGGCATCTTCAAAGTCGCTCTGATCAACCTTGATTTTATTGCGGCGGCCGGCAAACAGTGCAGCCTCATTCACCAAGTTAGCCAAATCCGCACCGGAAAAACCGGGTGTGCCGCGCGCCAGCGACACCAAATCCACCGAAGCATCCAGTGGCACTCTCTTGGCGTGCACTTTCAAAATCTGTTCGCGGCCGCGGATATCAGGCAACGGCACCACCACTTGGCGGTCGAAACGGCCGGGGCGCTGCAAGGCTGGGTCGAGTACATCCGGGCGATTGGTGGCAGCAATCACGATAACCGTTTGATTGCTTTCAAAACCATCCATCTCCACCAGCAGCTGGTTCAAAGTCTGTTCGCGTTCATCGTTGCCGCCACCCAAACCGGCACCACGCTGGCGGCCCACGGCATCGATTTCATCGATAAAGATGATACAGGGCGCATTTTTCTTAGCCTGCTCAAACATATCGCGCACGCGGGAAGCGCCCACGCCCACAAACATTTCCACAAAGTCCGAGCCGGATATGCTGAAAAATGGCACGCCTGCTTCGCCGGCAATCGCCTTGGCTAACAAAGTTTTACCTGTACCCGGGCTGCCGGCCAGCAAAATTCCGCGCGGCACACGGCCACCCAAGCTCTGATAGCGGTTTGGCGCTTGGAGGTAATCCACGATTTCCTGCACTTCTTCTTTCGCCTCGTCGCAACCGGCCACATCGGCGAAGGTTACGCGGTTGGCATCTTTATCCAGCAGCCGAGCACGGCTTTTGCCGAAGGAAAACGCCCCGCCTTTGCCCCCGCCGCCGTTTTGCATGCGCAAAAAGTAAAACCAAGCGCCAATCAGCAACAGCACCGGCAAGAGGCTGGTGAAGAAAATATTGCTCCACAGGCCGGGTTTTTCTTCGGGGATGTATCGGAAATCAACGTTCTTGTCCTGCAGCATCGTCAGGAGTTTGTCGTCCATCGGCGCATTGGTATAGAACTTGGATTTGTCGGTGCGCTCACCTTTAATCACATAACCGCTCAGCAGCGTGCCTTCAATATCCACCTTGGCCACTTCGCCTTTGTTTACCTGCTGGATAAACTGCGAATAGTTGATCAGCTGTTTGTCTTCCCTCTTGCCCAGCAACGTTTGGGCCGAGGCAAGCAGCACCCCGGCTAGAAACAGCCAAACCAAAATCGTCCTAACGGTGTTACGCACGGTAACAAGCTCCTAACTATATAAATGCCACAAATAAAAAACAGATGATAACCAGTACCTTGCCGATTTACCGATTACTCCTGCCCAGCAGATACACTTCGCTGGAACGGCTGCGCGAGGCCTTGGGCTTGCGCACCTGCACTTGGGCAAACACCCCGCGCATGGCCTGCATATATTCCTGAAATCCCGCGCCCTGGAACACTTTCACCAGCATATTGCCGCCGGTTTTCAGATGCTCGGCGGCAAAATCCAGCGCCAGCTCGCACAAAACATAGCTGCGCGCCTGGTCGGTTACCGCATTGCCCGACATATTGGGTGCCATATCGCAAATTACAAGGTCTAGCGCGCGGCCTTCGAGCAAGTTTTCCAACTCCTCCAGCACCTCGTTTTCGCGGAAATCGCCTTGGATAAACGATACGCCCACAATCGGCTCCATCGGCAAAATATCCAATGCAAACACCCTGCCCTGCGACCCCGCCAGCTTAACCGCCACCTGCGACCAGCTGCCCGGCGCGCTGCCCAAATCGGCCAACACAGTGCCATTTTTAATCAACTTGTCTTTATCGTTGATTTCCAGTAATTTGTATGCCGCCCGGGCACGATAGCCGTCTTTCTGCGCCTGATGCACATAGGGGTCGTTCACGTGCTCGTTCAGCCAGCTTTTGGAGGATTTGGAACGGGTTGCCATCATCAATCCCAATCAAAGAAACGGCCGCATTGTAGCCTTCTGATGCGCTAATCCAAGGGCTCAAACATTAAAGCTTTCGCCGCAACCGCATTCGTTTTTCACGTTCGGGTTGGCGAATTTGAAGCCTTCCTGCAAGCCTTCTTTGGTGAAGTCCAGCTCGGTGCCGTCGAGATAGATATGGCTTTTCGGATCAACCAATACTTTCACGCCGTGCCCTTCAAACACCAAATCATCGGGCAGGATTTCATCGGCAAATTCCAGCGTGTAGGCCATGCCGGAGCAGCCGCTGGTTTTCACGCCGATGCGGATGCCTTCGCCTTTGCCGCGCTTGGTAAGGAAGCTGCGGATGTGTTCGGCAGCGTTGGGTGTGAGTGTAATCATGGGGTTTCCTTTGTTTTAGGTTCTTAAGAGGCTACCTGAAAAACAATATCAGGTTTTCAGGTAGCCTTTTTGTCGGTTTACCGCCCAGGCAATGGCGGCGACTACAGCAGCTTTGGCCTGTGGGCTATTTTTCCAGCAAGTGCTGCCGGTGAGCGCCGCGCTCTGCTCTAATATATCGGCAGCATCAGCGACGGCCAGTTTGGCCACATCGTCCAAACTCATTTGCTGCAAGCGTTGCAGTACGGTTTTGCCAATGCCTTTTTCGGCGAGCAGGGATTGGGTTTCTTCTAGGGTAAACATAGGTTTGTTCCGTATTGGTGTCGGCAGGTTTTTTGGGGCAGGCTACCTGAAAACCGTCATCAGACAGTAAAACGATCATACACGGCATCGATGCCCGAGCAGGCGCGTTGTCAGGAAACTCGGTTGCTATGAAACCATCAGTTTCAGGTAGCCTATTTCAGCTGGCTGTCCTTGCTGTCGCGCCGATTGTAGGCGGAGCGGAATTGCTGCTGTTTGTCGGCCTCTTCTTGGCAGGTAATGCACAACTGCACGCCGGGCAGGGCACGGCGGCGGGCTTCGGGAATGGGTTCGCCGCATTCGGTGCATTCACAGGCGCTTTCGCCGGAGGGCAAATGTCGCCGGGCGGCGGCTAATGCATCGTCTAAATTGGCATCAATTTGCGCCTGTTCCGCGCCGTCGGGCGCCCAGCCACCGGCCATAGTTATACGCCTTTTTTCTTTTTATAATCGGCCACGGCGGCTTTCACTGCGTCTTCCGCCAAAATCGAGCAGTGGATTTTCACGGGCGGCAATTCCAATTCTTCGGCAATTTCGCTGTTTTTAATCGCCAGCGCGTCGTCCAGGCTTTTGCCTTTCACCCATTCGGTAATCAGGCTGGACGAGGCAATGGCCGAGCCGCAACCGTAGGTTTTGAATTTCGCATCTTCGATGATGCCTTGATCGTTCACTTTGATTTGCAGGCGCATCACGTCGCCGCAGGCGGGCGCACCCACCATGCCGGTGCCAACGTTGTTGTCGTCTTTATCAAGCGTGCCGACGTTGCGCGGATTTTCGTAGTGGTCAATAACTTTATCGCTGTATGCCATGATGTGTTTCCTTATTAAAAATTATGATGGTTTGTGATTGGATTAAGGCTACCTGAAAACGGAGTTTCTGCGAAGCTAAAGTTCTAGTTTCAACGAAATTAAAACGGGCAAAACAGATTCCTGCGAAGCTCAAATGGGGCGGCTAAATTTTGCACGCACCGCCTTCACAGCCGTCATCGTTGTTTTCAGGATCAGTGCCGCCTTCCACGGTGATACCATCGAAGTCTTCGAGTGGGCATCCAAATTATCAAGGTCTAGTTCTTGGTCGTTCATGGTTGTGTTCTTCAAAGTTTAATGTGGAATTAAGGCTACCTGAAAAAAGGATTTTGCTATTGTTGGGTTTTTAACCCAACCTACTTGCTAGGATTGGTAGATAAATCTCAGCCAGCCTTCTCTTTGAGAGCAAATCAATGTTCTGCCCACTCTACCGTACTCAAATCAATTCCTTCCTTAAACATCTCCCACAGCGGAGAAAGCTCGCGCAGTTTGCCGATTTTGGATTTAATCAGTTCTGCTGCAAACTGCACTTCTTCTTCGGTGGTCATGCGGCCGAAGGTGATGCGCAGAGATGAGTGCGCCAGTTCGTCGTTGCGGCCGAGCGCGCGCAGGACGTAGCTGGGTTCGAGCGAGGCGGAGGTACAGGCGGAGCCGCTGGATACAGCAAGTTCTTTCACCGCCATAATCAGGCTTTCGCCTTCGACAAAGTTGAAGCTGACGTTCAGGTTGTTCGGGGCGCGGTGTTCGAGGTCGCCGTTGATATAGACTTCTTCGATGCCTTCGATGCCTTTGAGGAAAATGTCGCGCAGTTTGGTGTAGTGCGCCATATCTTGCGCGAGTTCTTCTTTGGCGATGCGGAAGGCTTCGCCCATGCCGACGATTTGGTGGGTGGGCAGGGTGCCGCTACGGAAGCCGCGTTCATGGCCGCCACCGTGCATTTGGGCTGCGAGGCGGACGCGGGGTTTGCGGCGGACGTATAGTGCGCCGATGCCTTTGGGGCCGTACACTTTGTGTCCGGACATGGACAGTAAGTCGATTTTGGCGGCTTCAACGTTCACAGGTATTTTGCCGCAGGCTTGGGCGGCATCGACGTGGAAGATGATTTTTTGTTCACGGCAGATTTCTCCGATGGCGGGGATATCTTGAACCACGCCGATTTCGTTGTTCACCCACATCACGGAAATCAGGATGGTGTCGGGTCGGATGACAGCTTTGAGTTCGTCCAAATCGATCAGGCCGTTTTCTTGTACGCCGAGGTAGGTGACTTCAAAACCTTGGCGTTCGAGGTCGCGCATGGTGTCGAGCACGGCTTTGTGTTCGGTTTTGACGGTGATGAGGTGTTTGCCTTTGGATTTATAGAAGTTTGCCGCGCCTTTGATGGCGAGGTTGTCGGACTCAGTCGCGCCGCTGGTGAAGACGATTTCTTTGGGGTCGGCGTTAATCAGGGCGGCGATGTTGGCACGGGCTTTTTCAACAGCTTCTTCCGCCGTCCAGCCGAATGTGTGGCTGTTGGAGGCGGGGTTGCCGAAGATGTCGCTCAAATAGGGAATCATTTTTTCGGCCACGCGTTTGTCTACGGGGCAGGTGGCGGCGTAGTCGAGATAGATGGGGGTTTGTTTGGCCATGATTTTCTCTGTTTGGTATGTGGTTGTGTAATTAATTCATAGCGGAAGCGCATTTCCAAAGCGGCTGGCTTACCCCCGCAGAAAGAAATAAGTGCCTTAGCTATAGTGGATATGGGTAAGGCCGATGGCGGCATCATGACAGGTAGTGGCTATGCCTTTTATCAAGCACATCTTGCAGGGAAATGCTGTTCAGGTAGCCTTGGATGGTTTGGTTGAGGTTCTCCCATAAATCATGCGTGAGGCAGAGCGCGCCTTTATGGCAGTTGGTTTGGCCACCGCAGCGGGTGGCATCCAGCTTGTCTTCGGCGGCGTAGATGATTTCGGCAATGTTAATACTACCGGGCTGGCGGCTGAGCAGATAACCACCGCCGGGCCCACGCACGCTTTCTACCAGCCCGGCGCGGCGCAGTTTGCCGAAAAGCTGTTCGAGGTACGATAAGGAAATATTCTGCCGTCCGCTGATAGCATTGAGGCTGACGGGGTTTTCGCACCCGTGCAGCGCTAAATCGAGCATGGCGGTTACGGCAAAACGGCCTTTGGTGGTTAATTTCATAGGACTATGGCCTTGTTGCATCAAGGGATACGAATTTTCCAATACCCAAGTGATTTAGTCAAGTATAGACACCTTCCGGCATGAAAGCAGGCTACCGGAAAACCTGGTCTAAGCGTTTTCAGGTAGCCTTTGCATCCGGTGCAGGGATTATTGGGCTTTCGCCTGCCAAGTGTCGCGCAAACCCACCGTTTTGTTAAACATGGGCTTGCCTTTTGCATGGTCTTTGCGGTCGGTAACGAAATAGCCCAGCCGTTCGAACTGCCAACGGCTCTCCGCAGGCAAATCGTTGGCAGCGGCTTCAACGTATGCGGTGATTTCTTTAGCCGATTCTGGGTTGAGGAAATCGGTAAACGGCAGGGATGCACCGTCTTCGCCGCGCACGGCATCGGGGCGGGGTTCGGTGAACAGGCGGTCGTACAGGCGCACGGTGGCGGGCACGGCGTGTTCGGCGGAAAGCCAGTGGATAACGCCTTTCACTTTGCGGCCTTCGGGGGTTTTGCCCAAGGTGTCGTAATCCAAGCTGCATTTGAGTTCGACGATGTTGTCACTGGCGTCTTTCACCACTTCGTCGCACTTCATCACATAACTATAGCGCAGGCGCACTTCGCCGCCGGGTGTGAGGCGTTTCCAGCCTTTGGGCGGGTTTTCGCTGAAATCGTCGGCTTCGATATAGAGCGTGGACGAAATCGGCAGTTCGCGGCTGCCCATGTCTTCGCGGTTCGGGTGATAGGGCGCGGTGCGGCTTTCGGCTTGGGCTGCATTGTAGTTGGTAAGCGTTACCTTGATCGGATTCAACACGGCCATCATGCGCGGGGCGGAGTTTTCCAGTTCTTCACGGATTGCGCCTTCCAACACGCTCATATCAACGATATTTTCCGATTTGGAAATACCGGCGCGTTTGGCAAACAGGCGCAGGCCTTCGGGCGTGTAGCCGCGGCGGCGCATGCCGGAAATCGTCGGCATACGCGGGTCGTCCCAGCCGGAAACGTGGCCTTCTGAAACCAGTTGATTCAGCTTGCGCTTGGAGGTGATGGAATACAACAGTTCCAAACGGGAAAACTCATATTGGCGCGGACGGGTGGCGTGCGGCGCGGGGATGTTGTCCAACACCCAATCGTAAAGCGGGCGGTGGTCTTCAAACTCGAGCGTACACAAGGAGTGCGTGATGCCTTCGATGGCATCGGAAATGCAATGCGTGTAGTCGTACATCGGGTAGATGCACCATTTATCACCGGTGTTGTGGTGATGGGCGCGGCGGATGCGGTAGATGACGGGGTCGCGCATATTGATGTTGCCTGATGCCATGTCGATTTTCAGGCGCAGGGTTTTGCTGCCGTCGGGGAATTCGCCGTTTTTCATGCGCGTGAACAAGTCGAGGTTTTCTTCCACGCTGCGGTCGCGGTAAGGGCTGTTTTTGCCCGCTTCGGTGAGCGTGCCGCGGTATTCGCGGATTTGTTCCGGCGTTAAATCATCCACATAGGCTTTGCCGTCTTTGATTAAGCCGACGGCGTAGTCGTAAAGCTGGTCGAAATAGTTGGAAGCGAAACGCGGCTCGCCCGCCCAATGGAACCCGAGCCACTCAACATCTTCTTTGATGGCGTTGACGTATTCGTCGTTTTCTTTTTCGGGGTTGGTATCATCGAAACGCAGGTTGCACAGGCCGTCGTAAATATACGCCAAACCGAAATTCAGGCAGATGGATTTGGCGTGGCCGATGTGCAGGTAGCCGTTGGGTTCGGGCGGGAAGCGGGTTTGGATGGCGCTGTGTTTGCCGCTTTTTAAGTCTTCTTCGATGATGGTGCGGATGAAATGGTTGTCGGCGAATTGGTCTTTATTAAGCATGGTTTGGGCTACCTGAAAATAATGATGGTCGGGCGGATTTTACCTGAAAGCGCGGGCGGCTGTCAGATACGGCGTTGGCTAAAATTTTTCAGGTAGCCTTTGATAACGCAGAGGCTACCTGAAAAATGCAAACCCAAGCTAATCGGCCAGCGAAAAATTCGGATGCGCCAGCAGTTCGGCTTTTTTGGCAGCGAAGCCTGCGGCATCGATGGCACGGGTGGCATGCTCGAGCAGGCGCACGCGGAAGCCTTCGGCGAGCGCGTCGGCCATGCTGAAATACACGCAGAAATCGGCCGCCAGCCCCGCCACATCAATATCGGTTACGCCGTGGGCGCGCAGGTAGGCGGCAAGCTGGGTGCTGCGACGGCGGCCGTTGTCGTAAAACGCGCTGTAGCTGTCGGTATGTTTGTCCATGCCCTTGCGGAATACGGCGGCGATAGGCGTGGTGTTGAGTTCGGGATGGAACGCCGCGCCGCTGCTGCCGGCAATGCAGTGATCCGGCCACAGCACTTGCTCCAAACCGTGCAGATTGATGACGTCGAACGGCTTTTTACCGGCATGGGCGGAGGCGAAGCTCTCGTGTCCGGCGGGATGCCAGTCTTGCGAGGCCACCACCAACAGATAGCTGCCGATAATCCGGTTTACCGGCTCGATAATGGCATCGCCTTCGGCCACAGGCAGGCGGCCGCTAGGCATGAAGTCGTTTTGGATGTCGACAAGAAGAAGGGCTCGCATGGTTTTCTCCTAAGTTAAATAGCTTTCAGGTAGCCTTCTTGCAAACAGGCTACCTGAAAATCCGGCAAGCTACACGCCGCGCAGCAGTTCGTTTACGCTGGTTTTGGCGCGGGTTTGCGCGTCTACTTTCTTCACGATGACGGCGCAGTAGAGGCTGTGCGTGCCGTCTTTCGCGGGCAGGCTGCCCGACACCACCACCGAGCCGGCGGGGACGCGGCCGTAGTGGATTTCGCCGGTTTCGCGGTCGTAGATTTTGGTGGATTGGCCGATATACACGCCCATGGAAATCACGCTACCCTCTTCCACAATCACGCCTTCCACGATTTCGCTGCGCGCGCCGATGAAGCAGTTATCTTCAATGATGGTGGGCGCGGCCTGCAACGGCTCGAGCACGCCGCCGATGCCCACGCCACCGCTCAGGTGCACGTTTTTGCCAATTTGCGCGCAGGAACCCACGGTGGCCCAAGTGTCTACCATCGCGCCCTCGTCCACATAGGCGCCGATGTTTACATAAGAGGGCATCAGCACCACGTTTTTGCCGATAAAGCTGCCGCGGCGCGCCACGGCGCCGGGCACGGCGCGGAAACCGGCTACCTGAAACTGCTGCGGAATCCAATCGGCGAATTTGGTGGGCACTTTGTCGAAATATTTGCTCACGCCGTCGCTGGATACCTCGTTATCGGCAATGCGGAAGGAAAGCAACACGGCCTTTTTCGCCCACTCGTTCACTTTCCACTGCCCCACGCCCTGCCGCTCGGCCACGCGCAGGCTGCCGGAATCGAGCTGATAAAGCGTATCGAGCACGGCTTCTTTCACTTCGGCGGAAACGCTGTGCGGGGTAATTTCGGCGCGCTGTTCAAACGCGGTTTCGATGATGTTTTGTAGAGACATGGTTTCTCCTTGTGGGTGATGGGTGATACGGCGGATTCACTTAACTTTTGCCGCGGTATGATAGCCCCCCGGCATGTAAGCAGGTTTATCCGCCATAGAGTAAGCGGGAGGCTACCTGAAACTTTCAGGTAGCCTGTAATCTAAAACAGCCGATATTGTGCCATGTAACGCGCTTCTTGCGAACCGGTTTCGGCACTCACGCCTCCTTGCCGAACCACGCGCCCTGCTGTTGAAGCAGGCGCTGGCCGATGGGCTCGGCAAGTGTTTGCGCGGTCAGGCGGTTTAATTCAGCCTGGAAATCGTCAAAAGCCATCAGCTCCGAGCCGAAACGCGCCAAGTGCGGCGTGTCTTGCTGGCAGTCGATCAAGGCGATGCCGCAGCGCTGCAAAAACGGCACGGCATGGGCAAAGGCGATTTTCGAGGCATCGTTCTGCCAGGCAAACATCGATTCGCCGAAAAATACCCGCCCGATCTGCACGCCATAAAGCCCGCCGGCCAACAGCAGATGCCCGCCCTCATCGGGATACCAGCATTCGAACGAATGCGCATGGCCGATGCGGTGCAGCTCGTTGTAGGCTACCTGAAACGCCGGTGCGATCCAGCTGCCGCCCTGATGCGGCCTGGGCGTGGCGGCGCAGGCGGAAATCACGGCTGGAAAGTTTTGGTTTACCGTTACCGCGTAATGCCGGTTGCGCATGGCCTTTGCCAACGAGCGGCCGACGTGCAGCCGTTGAGGGGGCAACACCGTGCGCGGGGCGGTGGCAAACCAAAAAAACAGGCCATCCTCCTCAAACCACGGGAAGATGCCCTGTTGATAAGCCGCCAAAAGCCGCTGTGCCGTTAAATCCCGGCTCACTGCCACCAAGCCATCGTGTTCGGCAATGGCCAAGCGCGGGTCGGGAAACTGCAAACAGCCTTCCGGTAGCAAAGGAATATTTTGAGCCATAGAGGCTACCTGAAAATATTGCTGCCTGCTTTATAGATAGTGTTTCTACTGACAATTGCCGCACACGCCATACAGATACAGCGCGTGATCCACAATGAGGTAACCGTTTTCTTCGGCAATTTTGCCTTGCAGGTTTTCGATGGTGGGGTTGTGAAACTCGGTAACTTTGCCGCATTTCACGCACACGATGTGGTCGTGGTGGTCGCCCTTGTTCAGCTCGTACACCGCTTTACCGCTCTCGAAATGGTGGCGCAACAAAATATCGGCCTGTTCGAACTGGGTTAAAACGCGGTAAATGGTGGCCACGCCGATTTCAACGCCCTCTTCCAGGAGGATGCGGTACACATCTTCCGCACTCAGGTGCTCTTCGGCATGGGTTTCAAACAAATCCAAAATCTTCAAACGCGGGCCGGTTACTTTCAGGCCGCTGCCTTTGAGTTGTGCAATATTGTTTTCCATGATGTATGATGTTCTGTCGCTCAAATTTGTCAACAACCGTTATAATACGCATTTTTAAGGCACTTGCCCACCTTTAAATTACTCAGCCGGGGCGGTGCGCGATTTATCTTGAAAGGCATGTTTGTGAATAAATCCGTTTATTTGGCCTTGGCCGCCTGCATCGGTTTGGCCGCGTGCAGCACCGAACGTCTTGCCCGCTTCCCCTCCTACAAGCTCACCATCGTGCAGGGCAACGAACTCGATTTGCAGGCCGTAGCCTCGCTGCACCAAGGCTTGAGCAAAGAGCAGGTACAGCACATCCTGGGCACGCCGCTGCTGCGCGACCCGCTGCACGGCAACCGCTGGGACTACGTTTTTGAAGTGAGCCGCGGCGGCAAAGTGCGCGAACGCAAAAACCTCACCCTGTATTTCGATGCGAACGACTCCCTGGTTAGAGCCGAAGGCGATGTGTTGGACGAATTGCGCAAGCAGCAACAGCAGCAAGCCGCGCCTGCCGGCCAAACCGCGCAATAATCCTGCTTGAGGAATATCATGTCTGCCACCATGAGAGTTGTCCTGGCTGGGGTAAACGGCCGCATGGGCAAAGTACTGGTTGAAGCTGTGGCGGCCAATCCGCACACCGTGCTCACCGGCGCGCTGGAACACGCAGGCTCCGAAGCTTTGGGTTTGGATGCCGGCCATGCTTCCGGCTTGAAAACAGGCGTAGCCGTCAGCAGCGACATCGAGGCCGTGCTCGCCGACTGCGACGTGCTCATCGATTTCACTCGCCCCAATGTTTCAGGTAGCCTTTTGCCCTGCTGCGCCGAGCGCGGCATCAAAATGGTTATCGGCACCACCGGTTTCGACGAAGCGGGCAAAGCTGCCATCGCCGCCGCCGCCGAACACACCGGCATTGTGTTTGCCGCCAACTTCAGCATCGGCGTAAACCTCACCTTCCACATCCTTGACACCGTAACCCGCGTGTTGAACGAAGGCTACGACATCGAAATCATCGAAGCGCACCACCGCCACAAAGTGGACGCCCCCAGCGGTACCGCGCTGCGTATGGGCGAAGTGATTGCCCATGCCCTCGGCCGCAATCTGGCCGATTGCGCCGTGTATAGCCGCGAAGGCCACACCGGCGCGCGCAGCCCGCAAACCATCGGCTTTGCCACCGTGCGCGGCGGCGATATCGTGGGCGAGCACACCGCCCTGTTTGCCGGCGAAGGCGAGCGCGTGGAAATCACCCACAAAGCCTCCAGCCGCATGACCTTCGCCGCCGGCGCCGTACGTGCTGCCGTGTGGCTGAAGCAGCAACGCACCGGCCTATACGATATGCAAGACGTATTGGGCTTAAAAAACCGTTAACCCCCCATCCACACCACCCGAAAAGGAAAGCACATGACCCGCATGGTAAATTGCATCAAGCTGGGCAAAGAAGCGCCCGGCCTCAAATTCCCACCCCTGCCCAACGATTTGGGCAAGCGCATTTTCGAACACGTATCGCAGGAAGCATGGGATGCCTGGACGCGCCACCAAACCATGCTCATCAACGAAAACCGCCTCAGCCTGGCCGACCCGCGCGCCCGCCAGTATCTCGCCCAGCAGATGGAAAACTACTTCTTCGGCGACGGCGAGGCCGACACGGTGCAAGGCTACGTTCCGCCCGCCGAATAACCCTGCCCGACAAAGGCTACCTGAAAAAGGCTACCTGAAAATCCCCGCCGTGGTTTTCAGGTAGCCTCAATCCGTTTCACAAACCAAGCGCCGAAGCATGATTCCCAGCGAATTCATCGACGAGCTGCTGGCCAAAACCGATATTGTCGACATCATCGACGAGAGCGTGCCGCTGAAGAAAGGCGGCGCCAACTACATGGCCTGCTGCCCGTTCCACAAAGAAAAAACCCCGTCGTTCTCCGTCAGCCCGAGCAAACAGTTCTACCACTGCTTCGGCTGCGGCGCACACGGTACGGCCATCGGTTTCGTCATGGAATACCAAGGGCTGGGCTTCACCGAAGCCGTGCAGTATCTGGCCGACCGCGCCGGCATGGTGGTGCCGCAGCAAAAAGGCCGCCAGGAAAGCCCCGAAGCGCGCGCGCGCCGCAAACAGCGCCAGCAAACCCTGGAAGAAACCACCGCCCAAGCCGCCGCCTTCTACACCCGCGAGCTGGCCGCCAACGAAACGGCCAAAGGCTACCTGAAAAAACGCGGCCTCTCCGATGAAGTCGCCGCCCACTACGGCCTGGGCTATGCGCCCGACAGCTGGCGGCCGCTGGCGCAAAGTTTCACCCCCTACCCTTCCGAAGCGCTGGTCAACAGCGGCATGGTGATTGAAAAAGACGGCAGCCACTACGACCGCTTCCGCCACCGCATCATGTTCCCCATCCGCAACAGCAGCGGGCAGGTTATCGGCTTCGGCGGCCGCGTATTGGACGACTCAAAACCCAAATACCTCAACTCGCCCGACACCCCGCTGTTCGATAAAGGCAAAAACCTCTACGGCCTCTACGAAGCCCGTGCCGCTGTGAAAGAAGCCGGCCGCATCCTGGTGGTGGAAGGCTATATGGACGTGGTTGCACTGGCGCAGTTCGGCATCGGCTACTGCGTGGCCGCACTGGGCACCTCCACCACCGCCGAGCACGTTAAAATCCTGATGCGCCAAACCGACAGCATCTATTTCTGCTTCGATGGCGATGCGGCCGGCCGCAAAGCCGCCTGGCGTGCATTGGAAAACGCCCTGCCCCAACTGAAAGACGGCAAATCGCTGCACTTCCTCTTTCTGCCCGAAGGCCACGACCCCGACAGCTATGTGCGCGAACACGGGCGGGAACGTTTTGAAGATATGCTGCTGCACCAAAGCAAGCCGCTTTCCGCCTATTTTTGGGACGCGCTCACCGCCAAGCTCGATTTGCGCAGCCAAGAAGGGAAGGCCGAGCTGGTGAAAACCGCCACCCCGCTGCTCACCCAGATTACCGCCCCCGCCCTCGCCTTCCTGCTCAAGCAGAAACTGAGCAACTTAGTGGGCATCGATCCGGCCAATTTGGCGCATCTGATGGGGCAGGAAGTCCCCAAACGCCACGTTGCCCAGCAACGCTACACCCTACCGCGCCAAACCTTCCGCCAGCCGCAAATGCTGAGCTTGGCGCAACAACAAATCCGCCGCCTATTGATAAATCCGCAATGGGCTACATATATCGACCTACCCGACCATCTGGAACTGGATACCGACCTTGCCTGCCTGAGCGTCATGGCCGCCCATGTGCGCCGTAGCCGCTCGCCGCTATCCAGTGCCGGATTGATGGAAGCCATGCGCAACACCCCCTATTACGGCAATATCAGCCGCATCATGCAGTCCGGTACGGACAGCGCCCACTTTGAGGGGGATGGCGAATCCGACGCACTGAATTTCCAATCGGGTATGCAAAAATTGATGAACGCCTTGAAAACCCAGCAAGTTGAAGCGTTGAAACGCAAACACATCGAACACGGCTTGAGCGATGACGAAACCAAACTGCTGCTGGAGCTTTTGAGGCGTCCTCCTGCCAACGGCACCATTTAGGCAATGCCGATTACACCGACCTGTGAACAACGAGAGAAACATGTCCGAACAGAACAACCCCGCCACCGAAGAACAAGACGAAAACAACCGCCCGCTCACGCCGGAGGAGCAAAGGGCACGGCTCAGACAGCTGATTCTGCAAGGTAAAGAACGCGGCTACATCACCTACGCCGAAATCAACGACGCCCTGCCCGACGATATGTCGGATGCCGAGCAGATCGACAATATCGTCAATATGATTTCCGGTCTGGGCATTCAGGTAACCGAAGAAACGCCCGACAGCGAAACCCTGCTGTTGGCCGACAATACGGCCAACATGACCGACGACGATGCCGTTGCCGAAGCCGAAGCCGCCCTCTCCAGCGCCGACTCCGAATTCGGCCGCACCACCGACCCTGTGCGCATGTATATGCGCGAAATGGGGCAGGTGGATTTGCTCACGCGCGAAGACGAAATTGTTATCGCTAAAAAAATCGAAACTGCCCTGCGTAACATGATTCAGGCCATCTCCGCCTGCCCCGGCTCGATTGCTGAAATCCTCGAACTGATCGAAAAGATTCGCAACGGTGAAATCCGGGTGGACGAAGCGGTGGAAGATATTATTGACCCGCACGAAGAGCTGCTTGATGAATTGGGCATCGGTGTGGGAAAAGCCGAAGAGGCGGCTCCCAATACCAATTTGGATGAAAACGAAGACAGCAATGCAGATGAAGAAGATACTGAAGAAGATACTGGCGCCATCTCTGCCGCCAATCTCGAAGAGCTCAAGCAAAAAGTGTTGGCACACTTTGAAAACATCCAAGCTACCTATCAGAAAATGATTGCTGCGCTGCAAAAACACCACAGCCAGCACAAAACCTATCTGAACCTGCGCAACTATATTGCCGATCAACTGCTTAATGTACGCTTTACCACCCGCCAGATTGAAACTCTTAGCAACAATCTGCGCACTCGCGTAGACAGCATCCGCCGCCTGGAACGCGAAATCCGCGACATCTGCCTCAACCGTGTACACATGGATCGCGATTACTTTATCAACAATTTCCTGTCCAATATTACCGATTTAAATTGGGTGGAAGCCGAAATCAGCAAAAACCATGTGTGGAGCGAGGCCCTGAGCCGTTTCCAATATGCCATCATCGAAAAGCAGAATATTCTCATCGAACAGGAGAAGCACGCGCAGATTTCCATTGCGGAACTGAAAAAAATCAGCAAAAACATGGTGGCCAATGAAAAAGAAACCGCCGCTGCCAAGCAAGAAATGATACAGGCCAACCTGCGCCTAGTAATTTCCATCGCCAAAAAATACACCAACCGCGGCCTACAATTCCTCGATTTGATTCAGGAAGGCAATATCGGTTTAATGAAAGCGGTGGATAAATTCGAATACCGGCGCGGCTACAAATTCTCCACCTACGCTACTTGGTGGATACGCCAAGCCATTACCCGGTCGATTGCCGACCAGGCGCGTACTATTCGCATCCCAGTGCACATGATTGAAACCATCAACAAAATGAACCGCATCTCGCGCCAGTATCTGCAGGAAACCGGTGAAGACCCAGACGCCGCCGAGCTGGCCGAATTGATGGAAATGCCGGAAGACAAGATCCGAAAAATCATGAAGATTGCCAAAGAGCCTATTTCTATGGAAACCCCCATCGGCGACGACGACGACAGCCACTTAGGTGACTTTATCGAAGACGTAAACAATATTGCCCCGGCCGATGCCGCCATGTATTCCGGACTGCGTGAAGCCACCAAAGACGTTTTAGAAAGCCTCACTCCGCGTGAAGCCAAAGTTTTGCGCATGCGTTTCGGCATCGACATGAACACCGACCATACGCTGGAAGAAGTGGGCAAACAGTTTGACGTAACCCGTGAACGCATCCGCCAAATCGAAGCCAAAGCTCTGCGCAAACTGCGCCATCCCACCCGCAGCGACCGCTTGCGCAGCTTCCTAGACAGCGAGGAAAACAAGCAGTAATCTTGCTAGGCTGGCGGCTTGTCGGTACAATGCCGCCCTTTCTAGCCGGGTCTGTAGCTCAGGGGTTAGAGCAGAGGACTCATAATCCTTTGGTCGCTGGTTCGAGACCAGCCAGACCCACCAAATTAACGTTGGTTACTCAATCAGTTAAGGTGGTTTATTTGCTTGTCTGTGTTTTGCCGGTTTTGGACTTTGGCAAAATTTTGGACTAAACCGATTCCGGGCGGCATGCTGGAATCGATTAAACGGGCGTGTTGTGATAAGTGTTCCGGTGCGAGGTGGGCATACCTCTGCACCATTTCGACACTTTCCCAACCGCCCATTTCTTTTAGGGCTGCCAGGGGTGTTCCGTTCTGCACGAGCCAGCTTGCCCAAGTGTGCCGCAGGTCGTGCCAGCGGAAGTCTTCTATCCCCGCTTTCTCCAGCGCTTCGTGCCATACCCTGCTGCTGATGCTCTTAACCCTGCCGCCGTGGCTGTGGGTGAAGACGTATTCGCCCTCCCTCTGTCTTTCCATCAATACCTGCATGGCGGTGTGGTT
The DNA here is from genome assembly GCF_001648415.1 of Eikenella sp. NML070372. Taxonomy (NCBI): domain Bacteria; kingdom Pseudomonadati; phylum Pseudomonadota; class Betaproteobacteria; order Neisseriales; family Neisseriaceae; genus Eikenella; species Eikenella sp. NML070372. The sequence goes on from NZ_LXSN01000006.1 coordinate 67,755, forward strand.
GAGCGGTACGCCGATGGCCTTGCCTGCTTTGGCTTGGTCGGGATAAATCCAGGCCGCCTGCCGCTTGAGGTCGATCTGCTCCCACTTGAGGTTGAGGACGTTGGCCTGCCTCAATCCGGTAGCGAGCGAGAAGATGACGAGGTGCTGCATATAGGGCAGGTGTGCCAGGGCGTTGACGAGGCGCCGGGCTTCTTCGGGATACAGCCACCTGATGCGTTTCTTGGGCTCTTTGTGGAGTTTGAGCTTGGGGGCTTTATCGAGCCAATCCCATTCGTTCACGCATTTGTTCAGGATGGCGCGTATCAGGGCGAAGTAGCGGTTTTTGGTGCTGCCGGAGCAGGTTTTGCGGTTGACTACGCTGTGTATCAGGTCGCGTGTCATATCTTCCAGCAGCAGGCCGCGCAGTTCGGGTAACAGGCGGATTTTGTTTTTGTCGCCGTCCAAACTCTTCTTGCCTTGGTTTTCCTGCAACCAGCGGATGCAGGCTTCATCCCATAAATGTTTTGGCTTCTCCCCTAATTTCTCCTGCCGCCAAAGTTCGTGCTTTAATTTATCGTGCAACTCTTGGGCTTCGCGCCGGTCGGCTGTGCCAGTAGTGCGTCTAAATCTTTTGCCGCTTGGCGTGCGTAGGGATATTTGCCATATCCCGTGTTTGTTGAGATGGATTGACATTGTGTTTTACTCCTTCTGCCAATCACCGCTTGCTCGCGTTCATTTTGCTTGGCGGCGATGTAGTTTTCAAGTGCGGATTCGGTAATCACCCATGCCCTGCCCGCTTTGAAGGCGGCGATTTCGCCTGTTTTGCACATGGTGCAGACGGTGGTGTGGTGGCACTTGAGCAGCGCGGCGGCCTCATGGATGTTGTAGGTTTGCATGGTGTCTCCAAACTAAAGACCGTCTTTCAGCGGTCCGATTAATCAATATCCCCACGGCAGATTGCGTTCAGTACATCGGCGTGGGCTTGGGCGGCTTCTTGGGATAAATGGGCGCGATTTCCAATCAAGCGCCAACGGTCATGTATCTCTCCAGCCCAATTATCTGAACAAACCGTGAAGCAAGTATCTACAGCCGTAATATAAAAATAATCGGTCCAAAAGGGCGGTGCTTCTGTAATCGGTTTTGGAAACTCATGCCGCCCTACGCGGATTACTTGCGGCTTGCGGCGGAACTCGTAGCTATCCCTCCAGCTCGGGTGTTGCACGCATTGTATGAAAGATTGGTCGCCAAATTCCCGCCATTCCCACCGCTCCCAAGGGGTCTCTGTTTCCAACGCATCTTGAGCATAGAGCATCATATTTTCTGCGTGTTTGTGTGCTGTCATTTCTCTACATCCTTCTCTAATCTTTTATCAATTTCTCTAATAAATTCGGACGTATCAATATTGGTATCCACCAGATCCCCACGGTACAACATCATCAGAGTATCCACTGGAAGCTGACGAACTACGCTGTCTGATTCAAGTATCCAATCATTTATTGCCTGTCTTAAAATCTGACTTTCCGCACCATGAAGTAAGGCAGAAGCAAGTTGACGGCAATCATCAACATCGAGGAAGATGCTGGCGGCCATATGATTTAATTCATCTTCTACTTTCAAGATGTTTTCATCAAAGGCAAGATACTTGTTTCTATCCGAACTGGATAATGTAAACATTTCAGTCTCCAAAATTAAAGCCGCATTACGCGGCGGGGTCTGCGGCGGGTGGTCTAAATGGTTGCCAATGGGTTACATCTAGCCGCTCAAACTCCTCAAGTTCCGGCTCATAAATTGAGCATCTTACGCATCTGCCCTTACCAAGAATAATTAAAATATTTTCCCCTGCTTCAGGCAGCCTATCCTCCACGCTTATCCATTCGGATTGTGCGGCTCGGGCTTGCCAGCCTTCCCATTTGTACTGCGTGCCGAGGCGGCTGTATTCTTCTCCTACCCGTTCCGTCTGCGGATTGGTTGGATATAGTTCGGCCATCCGCTCCTCAAACGCCAGGCGCTCTTGTTCGATTCTTTCGGGTGTCATGCTTGCTCCTTGATTTGGTTTACTTGCTTGATACGCTCGCCTATCCAACGCATCACCGGCACGGCCATGCTGTTGCCGATGGCTTTGTAACGCGGCCCGTCCGGGCAGTCGGCGGCGGGTTTGCCGCGCCAAGGTATTTGCGTGTGCCCGGCCGGGAAGCCCTGCAGGCGCTCGCATTCGGCAGGTGTAAATCTGCGCACCTGGAAACCGTCGGAAACGGCGTGCCGGTCGGTTGCGGTGAGGGTGTAGGCGGTGCCGTCTTGGATGGCACCCATGCCGTTGCCGCCGCTGGTGCCATCGGGGTCTTTATTGATGATGTTGCCGTTGATGCAGACAACGTTGGTATTGCCGCTGTGCCGGCAATCGGGCGCAAATGCGCGGTTGTCGGTGCTGGGGTCTTGCCGGCCGCGTACTACTAACAGGGTCTCGCTGCCGCCCTGCTGTGCACCGCCGCTGGCTTTTAGCGTGCCGCCGGTAGCACTCTGGCGATACGTGCCAAAGCTGCCTTCAATAAAGGCGGCAGGGTTTTCTTGCGGCGCTCCGCCCTGTCCAGGATGCCCTTGCAGGCTCTCGCGCTCAAATAGTACCGCTGCGGCACGTTGCCAGCTTCCAGCACGGCCGACAACGAAGATGCGGCGGCGGCGCTGTGGCACTCCGAAGTATTGAGCGTCAAGAACGCGGTAGGCGAACCCATACCCGAGTTCTGCCAGCCCGTTGAGGAAGGCGGCGAAATCCCGCCCCCGGTTTGACGACAGAACGCCGGGGACGTTCTCCCATACCAGCCACTCGGGGCGATATCGGTTAGCAATGGCAAGATAGGTAAGCATGAGGTTGCCACGAGGGTCTGCCAATCCGCGCCGCAATCCGGCAACGCTGAAGGATTGGCAGGGTGTTCCGCCGACAAGAAGGTTAATTGGCTCATTCGGCCACTCCTTAAATTTGGACATATCGCCGCGATTGGGGACGTGCGGCCAATGGTGTTTTAAAACGGCGGCGGGGAAGGGCTCGATTTCGGCAAACCATGCGGGCTGCCAGCCGAGCGGCTCCCACGCCACGGATGCGGCTTCGATGCCGCTGCACAGGCTGCCGAAACGGATGGTCATTTCAGGTAGCCTCCTTCATGAAAGTAAACCAATGCGTGCGGCCGTGGCGGCCGGTGGGATGTCCGAATAGGGGTTGGTGCGGTGTGAGCGCCAAAATCTGCGGCACTTTGATTTGGTCTTCGTTCCACTTAAAAATCAGCACGCCGCCGGGTTTGAGCACGCGGAAGCATTCGGCGAAGCCTTGGCTGATGTCGTCGCGCCAGTCTTGGGTGAGCTGGCCGTATTTTTTGGCCAACCATGATTTTTTCCCGGCCCGTACAAGGTGCGGCGGGTCGAAAACCACCAAGTTAAAGCTGTTGTCGGCAAATGGCAGCGCGGTAAAGTCTAACCGCACATCCGGGTGGATTTCGAGATGGCGCAGGTTGCCACGGTCTTTCAGGTGGTGGCTTTCGGTGCGCAGGTCGCCAAATAGGCAACGCTGATCTTGCTTGTCAAACCACATCATGCGGCTGCCGCAACAGGGGTCTAGGATAGACGGCATTTCAGGTAGCCTCTGCTTCTGCCGCCTGTGCCTGCATGGCGGCATCGATATGCGCCCGCAGGCAGGGTTTAAATTTCACGGCTCTGCCCAGCGTGATGTCGATATCATCTTGTGCGGCGAGCCAGTCCAGCCGCCCGGTGTCGGGGTGCTGGACGGGTTGCAGGCGGTTGGTCAGATAGTCGTATGTACGGCCATCCTCTCCGGCTACGGTACAGCTTGACAGGTATCCGCGCAGGAAAACAAACTGCTTGCCGTCTGCATCTTGTACGCGGTCGCCGAATTTGAATTGCCGGGTCATGGTTGCTCCTATCTTTTTAATATTTCATTAATCAAGGCGTAAGTTTTCGGCGCGGTATGCCCTGTCATCTCCCTGCGCATGGATACCTCCATATCATCCCACCTTTCATAAAATGCCGCCCACTCTTTCGAGAGTTCCGGCAAGGTGTGCATTTTTTTACGCAATTCAGGAACGGCATCCAGCAAAAGCAGGCATCTTCTGAAGTCCCATGGGTCGTATGGGAAGTGCACGCCTTTCTTCGGCCTTTTCTGTTCGGATAACCAAAGAGCCAGTGTCATGCTGCTTAATCCGGTTTCTCCGTTGACGAACCATTCGGTCAGTGTCATGGTTGCTCCTAAAACGGGATTGAATCGTCAATATCATCTTGCGGCACGGGCGCGGCGGGTTGCTGCCGTGCGGGTGGCGGCGGTGGATTGTGCTGCCCTTCCCCGCCTTCCGCTTTGCCGCCCAGCATCTTCATCTCGCTGCACACGATTTCGTAAGCGGTGCGTTCGATGCCGTCTTTGCCGGTGTATTTGCGGGATTGGATACGACCTTCGAGATAGACGAGGCTGCCTTTCTGCAGGTACTTTGCGGCGATTTCGGCCAGCTTGCGGTATAGGGTTATCGCATGCCATTCTGTGCGCTCTTTCTTCTGCCCGCTCTGGTCTTTCCAGTTTTCGCTGGTGGCGACCGAGAAGTTGCACACGGCCTCGCCGTTGGGCATGTAGCGGGTTTCGGGGTCTTTGCCTAGGCGGCCGATTAGGATGACTTTGTTCAGCATGGGGATTGCTCCTGCATAAGTTGTTGATAGTATTCTTGGCAAACGGCCACGCGCTCTTGGATGCGCTCGATGGCTCCGGGGTCTCGCTTGACGGTTACGGTGGTAACACGCCTGCGCAGCGGGATGCGCTCGATGGCGTCAATTAGTTTTTCGGGGTCGCCGTATTGCCCGATGAGGTCTTCCGGGCAGGGGAACAGCCAAAAATCAATCTCGGCCTGCTCGCAGCCGTACAGCCACATATAGCCCTGCATCTGCCAGTCGTAGCCCGCTTCTTTGACTTTGCGTTCGGCTTCTTCACGAAAGAACGGGTGGGTTTTAATATCCCAGCTACATTTGGTGTCGATAATCAGGCGGTGCTTCGGGTCGTGGATGTCGCATTCGCCGCTGATACAGTCGTTTTCGCGCCGCTCGGTGTTTTTAGCGTACTGCCTGCCGCGTATCAGGCCGCTGCCTTGGATGGCGAACGGCTCTAATGCGTTGCCCTTTTCGGTGTACTTGGCACCGTCGAAGGCGGCCACGCCGAATAGCTCCTGCTTGGCCTGCTCGATAAGGTGGCTTTTGGCGGTCTGGGTCAGCCTATCGTTTTTGCTGCGTGGCAGGCCGATGATTTTGTGGATGGCGGAACAGCGGATAAGCATCACAAACTCTCAATCTCTGCCCTCTGTTCGGGGGTCAGGTCGTAGTTGCCGTTCAGCACGCTCTCCACGCTGATTTCGCCGGTGCTGATGTTTTGTTTCAGGGTGGCGAACAAGGCATCGTCCACCGGCAGCAGCATCACGGGGTCAGCTGGCTGGTTGTCGATGTAGTCGAACTGCTCGCCTGTTACGTCTTTAATCACGCTCTGGTCGGACAGCACGGCCTTCTGCATATCGATGGACAGCGGGGCTTGCTTGGACAGCAGCAGCTTGGTGACGGTTTTGAGCGCCATTGCCTCGAAGTTGTCCGCCCATACGCCGTAGCCCTTTTTGAAGGACTGGCTGTATCTGCCTGCGTGTGCCTCGACCTGTTCGCGGGTCATGTACAGTTCGGCGGTAAAGCCGTTGATGAGCTTGAAATAGGCGTAGTAGCCGACAGGCTGCTCGTTTTCTGCCGGTTTTTGTTTCCAGTCGAATTGGAAGCCGTTGATGGGGTCTTCTTCTATCAGCTGGGCCTCATACACGGGCAGGGATACCAGGCGCTCGAACTGGCCGCTGCGCTGGGCAAGCTGGATGAAGCCTTTGTAGCCAAGCTGGAACTGGGCTTCCACGCGCCCTTTGTTGCGGTAGGGAACGATATAGGCGAAGCCCAGGTTGTTGTTGATGGGCAGGTTCAGGGTGGCGGCCATCACGGCGGCGTTGAAAATGCTCATCGGCTCGGCATCCAGCAGCATGGGGTTGCTGTTGGCTATCTGCATGGCGCTGGTGGCGAAGCTGGCGGCGTTTTTGTCCAGCAGTTCGCGCATCTTGGCCTGCACAGCGGGGGCTTGGAAAAAGTCTTTCAGGCGGTGTGCCTTTTGGGCGGGGGTTAGTTGGGTGTTTGCGGTCATTCTTTGCTCCGGTGGTTATTGGATGGTCGGATTCGGTGTTTCTTCGGCCAAACCAAGTTCTACAGCTCTGTTTTTAGCTTGGTCTAGCAATGAAACTGTTTTGTGTACTGCCAGCAGGAAATCGTCTTGGCTGCTGTCTTGCGCAGCGGATAACTGGTAGGCATCTTCTACAATCGGCATGATGGTGTGCCGAACGGCGGGGATGGCGGTTTCTGCAAACAGCTTGCTCTCTTCGCTCTTCGGGTTGAGCTGGTAATGATGCAGGGCTGAAGCTGCGATACCCGATGCCATACCTAATATGGCGTTGGCCTCTATCGGGTAGGCTTTGTCCAGCATGGATTGAGGTTTGCTCATTGGGCGTCTCCCTCCGGCTCGTACACCACGCCGCGCATTACCTCGTAGTCGGTCATCTCTTCGTAGTGTTTCTGCGCTTCGGCGGCCTCTTGTGAGGCTTGCCGGTCGAGCTTGGCTACCCGCTCTGCTGCGGTCTCTGCTTGGGCGGCCTGTAAATACCGGTCTTGGCTGTCCAGGGTGGGCATGGCGACAAAGGCCGTGCCCATAAAAAAGGCCGCTGTCCAAGCGGCGAAGGGGGATTTCATTTTGGGTCTCCATGAAAAAAGCCACCTGATCTGGTGGCTTTGATTTTGATAAAGTTATTTTTCAGTTTGCTCTGTACTGGCTCCCCATTTCTCGGCTAACCATTGAAATTCAATAAATAGTTTCGGTCTCTCTTCACGTTTCCTTAGTGCTCTGATATATATGTTTAAAATTTCCCAATCCGCAACAATAAGCGAGCATTTCATGCGTTTATAGATTTGCTCATCAAACGCTCCTTCTTTAATTCCGGCAGCCATAAACTCGTAATTGTTGAGAATGTCCAAGATTGCATGATTTGCATCTTCATTATCCAGCAACGGAGCAGCCCCAAGTGCGTCAAAGTCTACATTTGCCTGTTTCATCCTCGCGTAGCGCCGCCTTGACCGTATCAGGTTGTCATCTTTCCTGTCGGCCATCACGGCATCAATAGTGGCGCGTTGCTTCCATTGGGTATCATTACTTGTATTCTGTTTTCTAAGTGCTTTAATTTGCCAACCGGCAAATCCAGCGGATGCAACAATGGCTACTGTTTGTACCCAGTAGCCAATTGTTTCACCTAAAATAGTGATGGGGGCAGATTCCATTTCAGAAATCCCATCCCTCTGAATAAATATGTTTCATGGTAAGCTCCTTTTATTTAGTGGTTAAAAATATAAGTTGCTGCTTTCACCAACAACATACCCGTGAGATGTTCTGTACTGCCTATTGGCGGATAATATACGGCATCGCTAAACTATTTTCAAGAATTGCCTATGTAAAGGTGCAGGCATCCGGCGACTTTTCGGGGGGATTACCCGTATAGGAGGTCTTTGCTTTTTCCGTTGCCTGCTGCCGGTGTTTTGCCCCACCGCCGGCTGGGGGTCTCTGCGCCACTTTGCGGTTATTGGCCGGCTGCCAAGCCTATGAACTGTTGCTCACGCTCTCGGCGTTCTTCTTCGCGCTCTTCCTCTTCCTCGCGGATAAGGCTGTCGGCTTTATCCATCATGTGCCTGATGATTGCAGCCCGCACCTCCGGGCTTAGCCCGTCTATGATTTCATCCAGCGTTGTGCCTTGGATAAGGTTTATGCCGCGCTGCAGCACCCTAATGGCGCGGCTGCACTTCCAATCTGTATTGCTTTGCATGATGTTCTCCGTTAATTGGCGGCAAGGACTGCCACGCACTCTTGCCATGTGGGCATGGGAATATCCAGCGGCAGGCTCTCTTCGTTGTTCCAACTCAAGAAATCATCTATCCAGCTTTCCCATATGGCTTGGGTGTTGATGTCGTAGTTTTCTTCGCCGTCTATCATGGATACTTCCGCCCATTCGCGGATGATGGCGCTGCGGTATTTGTCGGCCAATCGTTCGGCTTCTTCTTCCTGCCGATCGGCCTCGTATTCGGCGGCGGCGTTGCGGCGGTCATGCTCGTATAACTGGCGGTCTAACCATAAGTCGTATTCGTACATTGCTCTCTCCTTCAATGCTGTCGAATGTTTAATCAAGCCATCTCCTTGAAATGGCTCTGTTAAAAATTCGCCTCGGCTTTTACTCGCCAATTTTGTTTTGCTGCCCGCTAGGGCTTATCGGCCTTGCCCCCAGCTTTTAAACTGGGCTTGCCCTCTTGTATCCCGCTAGGGCTTGGCTCGTGCGGTCTGTTTCGTGCTTCGTTGGGGGTGAATATTACTAGCGGTTATATAACTAGTCAACACCGCAAGTAATATAATTAGCGGTAATTTTTACATCTAGCTGATTAATAAAATAAAAAAATTAAGACAAACTCGTCGAAAGTCGGTAAAACTCAAGATTCCCAGCAACAAAAAGCCGCACTTGGCGGCAACAGTCGGCTACGGGTTTACGGTTGGGGAGAGGGACAAAACAAAAGCAGCCAGAAGGCTGCTGGTTCCGGCTAGTGCCGGGCCGACACTCGTTTTGCAGAAAAATCAAGTGATTGATTTCATTTTATTTGCTTTGACCAAGGTATAGGGCCGACGACATTTCAAATATGGCGAATTCGCCATAATTAAAATTACGCTGCCGCATGATGAAGTGAACTAGTTCCAAAATGGAACTAGTTCGAACCCAGCCCCGCGAACGCATCACGGGTTGACAGTTTGGGTTTGTGCATCACATCTGATGCGCTATTTGGTTTGTGAATCGGATCGGACGGGATTTGACGGGCAAAAGAACAGCCCGCTGGGCGGGCTGGGATTAATGTACGGCAGTAATAACAGATTGCTTGATGTTATCTCCCTGCTTATCGAGAGTAAGTGTTAGTTGAATCGGTCGTTTGTTTTTGATGGCATCCCAAACTTTATCAATGTCTTCCTGATCGAAGTTATCTTCATCAAATATCGAAGGGATTTCTCCTGTTTGAGCGCTGGTCAGCGTAAACTTATCAATACTACCCTGCTCTTTAGTGCTGGCAATAATGATTCTGAATATTCCTGTGGTCGTATCAGACTGATGGGGGATGCGCTCTGCCCGTTGATTGGCATCAGCAATAGCGGCTTTATCAAAAACTTGGTCGTTAATGGTGGCTTCATCTGCTCCTCGAACCCCTTTTAAAACCGCCGCAATATTCCGCTCTTGATTTTCGGCCAGCTTGTCAATCGCTCTGGTTAAACGGACTGTTTGTTGTTTTTCTTTATCTGTATCAGATAGATAGTTAATATATTGATAACCAAGAACCCCACCCGTAACAATAAGCGCTAGCGTAAGTAGCGTTACTGCTTTGGTTTTGGGCGGCATATCTTTCATAATGTCTTTACAAAATTGAAAAAAGCTTTTTCTATAGTCGGATTCTACCTCTGTAGAACCTTCGGATACAATAAAAACCAGCTCGTACTGCTTACGTTTTTCCGCTGTTAGGCGCTTTAAATTTTCCTCTCCAAACAATGCGATAGATACGGCACGATAAAAATTATTCTGAATTTCTATCAAACTCTGTACAAAAGATGTAGGAAAACTGGATTGGTAGTCTTTACCTTTGATTTTAATGGTTAATCTTGTTGATACTTTATTAAAGATAAATGCACAGAGACTTTCCTCATCCTCAAAATTTTGGCTTATCACCTCTTGGATAAGAACTTCCAATTCTTGCGGTGTTACTGTTGTATCATTCATTAAATATCTCCAAATAATTAAATGGTTATTGCTTAACCCGCCTACTCCTCCCCCAACCCCTGCGGCAATATCCCGTCCTGCCACAGTACCTCGTAATCTCCGGCTTCCCCCGTCGCCTCATCATATTGCTGGGCTATCGCTATCGCCCCGGCCTTGGTTTCGGCCATCCTCCTTGCCCGGCTGATTGCCTGGTCTGCTGAGGCGTACTGTATCGGCTGCTCGTTGAGCAGCTTCTTGGTGGCCTTGCCTTTTTTGACCTCGTAGGAAAAGGCTTGGGCTAGGTAGATGGTTTTCATGGTGGGTTCTCTTTTAGATTAATGGGGTAAACGGGATGCTCTGGCTAATTCTCTCAATGACACTTCCCATAGCATGGCGGAGGCCTCATCAGTCGGGTTGTGATAAACATGCTCATCACTGCGGTTCTGCACATTTGTGTAGATGATTCGGTCAAGCACGCCATCTGTGTTTTCATCTGCCATCAATACGTTATAAACAGCTTCCCCTCCGTTTCCCGTCATGGCGTGAAAATTGGTCTCAATAACAAATCCATTGGGAATCTGAGGATATTTAAATGCGGATGCTGTAACTGTTTCTTTGCTTGCCGCCGTCCAAGTAGCCTCTAATTCGTTGTGTTGCTGCAAGTAGGCAAAAACGGCTTGCGCATCCTGTGTCTTTAAATCATTCATAAACTGCCTAACCTGCTCGGAATTTGATTTGCCGTTTTGAGCCGCTTCCGACGAAGCAGTAGCAGGTAGGTGGTTTTCGGCGGTTGGTTTGATGGTGTTGGTCGGCTGTCGGTTATTGCCGACCAAGAAAAAGATAACCGACAACAATATTACGATAAGGGCACAAGCAGCATATAGTAGGTTCTTTTGCCAGTTCGATTCAGGTTTGCTCATGGTTTACCTCTCTGTTCTAAATATCCAAAAACTCCAGCGGCAGCACTTTCCAAAGCTTGGCATGGATGGTGAGCTGGTCGAATTCTTCCGGGGAAATCTCAAAGTTTGTTCCTGAATAGGCGGGGTTGTCGGAAGTGACTTTAATCACGCCGTGTTTGCCGCGTGCCAGTCTTTTGATATAGCTGTAACCGTCCAAGGTAAAGAAATAAATACCGCTACCGTCGAATACGCTGGTATTGGTTTTTGCCAAAATGATGCTTTTGCGCGGGATGGTGGGCTCCATACTGTCGCCATCCGGAGAGACCAGTTCCACGTTATTCAGGTTGGTTGTTCCCAATAGTTGCAATAGGGCGGCATCGGGAATTTCAATAGAGCGGAGCAGAGATGGGTATTCAGGATTGACTACCCCCTGCCCGCAAGAACTGGCAACATCCATCAGTTGCAGAGTGGTGGTTTCTGCTAGCGCATCCTCTCCCATCGCTTTCAGCTTCTCCACATCAATGCCGATAGACATCATATTGATTTCTTTTGCTAATCGTTGGCTGAAGTCGGAAACGGGAACTTGCAGCAACTGGGCAAACCTGCTGGCAGCGGAGGCATTGAGTGCATTTTTGCCATTCAGATAGTGATTAACCGCACTTTGTGAAATGCCGAGCGCATCGGCTACCGCTGCCTGCGACAACCCCAGCTTTCCCTTTTTTTTCTGAAAAATACTTTTTAATTCAGCACATTCAAACTGCTCTTCTTGCGTTAGCACGCGTTTCTTTACAGCCATATTGCCTCCTTGGTTTTGGAGCATATTATTACCATCAGTAATCAAAATCAAACAACCGCAGGTATTGACATTACAATAACCTGCGGTTATATTTAGCTATGGTTTTGAACTGGAGTGTTTTATGGAAAAAGTCCCGTTGCTTGAATATGCGAGAAAAAACGGACAGCACCGCACGGCAAAAGATTTAAAAATTTCCCAAGGTGCTGTTAGCAAAGCGATTAGCTCTGGAAGGAATATTTTTGTGTATCACAAAAACGGCAAATTGTTTGCCGAAGAAATCCGGGCATTCCCCGTGGCACGCCATGAACGGCAGGAAATTGGCTGAATAGGGTCGCAAATATTTTTGAGGAAAGGAAAGAAGATGAGGGAAAGACAAGAGATTGAGCAAGTACTGTCTTTGGAAGACCGCAACGAGATTATCAATGCGTTGCTGCGGACGGCGGAGGCGCATCCGATGATTGACTTGCAGACGACGGCTTACGGAATGTGCCGTGCGGTTGCCGCCGTGCGGCGCTATGACGACCGTCTGACGGCAACGGATGGGCTGCCTATAGAAGCCGGCACACCGTGATACTGGTAACAGCCGCCGTGTTTGAAGCGCACTTCCAAAACCGGATGTTCATAACCAATGGAGAGCAGGGTTGATGACGAAACAAATTGATGGTGCATTCCCGGCACCTTTCGAACGGATGAGCGAGGCGGAAATTATAGCCTATTTCAAACGTTACGGATTCAAGGACGAGTTTGGCCACACGTTGGAAATGTGCGGGGATTTTCTGGACTTGGTGCGGTTTGCCAAGCGGGAAGGTTAGCTAAAGGAACTCCTATGGATTATGCGAAAAACGAATACACGTTCTCCTACCGTTTCAAAGGCAGGACGTGGTCATTGAGCATTTGGGCGGACAGCCCGGAAGAGGCTAGGGAAAAACTGGGGGCTGCGGCCAATGCGCGTTATGACGGGCAAATCATGCAACGGATTTATGTGCCGGCCAAGGCTGCTTGGTTTCGGCGGTTTCGGGAATGGTGGGGATGAAAAAAAGCCCGCCGGAGCGTGGCGGGCAATGGTGCTTAGGGAGAGCTACAAATCGGAGCAGATTATGAATCAGATTATCCAAATTGGCAAGCAGCAACAACCTTTGATGAGCAGCCGTGAAATCGCCCAGTTGTGCGAGAAACGACATGACAACGTTTTGCG
>NZ_LXSN01000007.1:0-80776 GCF_001648415.1 Eikenella sp. NML070372
AAAACACCCACACTTATCGGTAATCTGATTGTTAAAGAGCTGCTGAACCGTAAAACCGACAACAAAACCGTGCCGTAAGGAACAGCGAAGATGCGGACTATACGCCTACCAAAATATTTTGTCAAATGTATTATTCTGATCCATTTTAATACCAACAACACAGCCATCAGACTACAGACTACAAGAGAAAAATAACCTTTTGACAAGATGCCTGCTGATACAATAAAATACCTAACTCTTGTGCTCGATAAGACACCGTCGCCGAGCACTAATCTTAAAAACCTTAATAAATTAACCCAATACGGAGTTGAGTATGTACGCGGTCATAAAAACCGGCGGCAAACAATACAAAGTTGCTGTTGGCGAAAAATTAAAAGTAGAACAGATACCTGCCGAACTCGATAGCCAAATCGAACTGACTGAAGTTTTGATGATTGCTGACGGCGAGTCTGTAAAAGTAGGCGCACCTTTTATTGAAGGCGCGAAAGTAACAGCCAAGGTAGTGGCTCATGGCCGTGGCGAAAAAATCCGCATTTTCAAAATGCGTCGCCGTAAACACTATCAGAAACGCCAAGGCCACCGCCAGAATTTCACCCAAATTGAAATCGTGGCCATCGCCTAAGTTTTTAACCTAATTCAGGAGTATCAAACATGGCAAGTAAAAAAGCAGGCGGCAGCACCCGTAACGGCCGCGACTCAGAAGCCAAACGCTTGGGCGTGAAAGCCTACGGCAACGAGCTGATTCCTGCCGGTTCCATCATCGTTCGCCAGCGCGGCACTAAGTTTCATGCAGGTAACAACGTAGGCATGGGTAAAGACCATACCCTGTTTGCCAAAGTGGACGGCTATGTAGAATTTACTGTAAAAGGCGTACACAACCGTAAAACCGTTAATGTCCGCCCCTACACTGGCGCCGACGAATAATTAACGGCTAGCCAAATCTCAGGATGCTACTTTAAGGTAGCATCCTTTTATTTTGCTCAATCAAATTATCCTGACTAATACCCTCATTTAGCACACAAGCATTATCCGCCATCAAAAATCTGCTTAGCTACCAACTGCTATAATCCTGCCATCTTTAGTTTTCAGGTAGCCTCACCATGCCCGCCACCCCTATCCTAGCCATCACCTCCGGCGAACCTGCCGGTATAGGCCCCGATATCTGCCTTACTTTAGCCCGGCAAACTCTGCCCTGCCGCTGCGTTGTCTTAGCCGACAAACAACTCCTCACCGAACGTGCTCAGCAACTCGGCTACAACATCCACCTTGCCGATTATCATCCCAACCATCTGCCCGCCCCAGGCACACTGGAAGTTTTGCACATTCCCCTCACCGCTCCCTGCCACACTGGCCAACTCAACTCCGCCAATGCCCGCTACGTACTCTCCCTGCTTGATCGTGCCTATAGCGGCATCTGCCAAGGTGAATTTGCCGGCATGGTAACCGCCCCGTTGCACAAAGGCATCATCAACGATGCCGGCATCCCCTTCAGCGGCCACACCGAATACCTCGCTGCCATCAGCCATACCGAACAGGTCGTCATGATGCTGGCCGGCAACGGCCTACGCGTTGCCCTCGCCACCACCCACCTCCCCCTCAAAGATATCCCCGCCGCCATCACCCGCCCGCTGTTGCACTCCGTGTTGCACATTTTACACACCGACCTGCAAACCAAATTCGGCATCACCAAACCCACCATCCTCGCGGCCGGGCTCAACCCCCATGCCGGCGAACAAGGTCATCTCGGCTGGGAAGAAATCCAAATCATTGAACCCGAATTACAATCCCTGCGCGAGCAAGGCCTCGATGTACGCGGCCCCTATCCCGCCGACACCCTATTCCAGCCTTTCCTGCTCAAAGATGCCGATGCCGTGCTTGCCATGTATCACGACCAAGGCCTGCCTGTACTCAAATATGCCTCCTTCGGCCAAGGCGTGAATATTACCCTCGGCTTACCCTTTATCCGCACTTCAGTCGATCACGGTACCGCCCTCGACCTAGCCGGTACCGGCCGCGCCGACCACGGCAGCCTGCTCACCGCCATTCAAACCGCCCTCAATATGGCCGAACACTGGCAACACCACCGCACTCCATCATAGCCGCACACTATCAGGCACAAAGGCTACCTGAAAATCCACCACTCATGCAGCAGTCTTAAAACTTTCAGGTAGCCTTCAGTTCAAGCTATCTACATGATATAAAAACACTTCCCCCCCACACAAAGGCTACCTGAAAAAATCTACAACACTTCCAGCCAGCACTCGGCCTCACCACTGGCAAAATCATTGAACCCAGTGCGCTTTTTCCCTATAATCGACACCCTTGTATGTAAACCTAACCTCTGCCACCTATGGCCACACCCTTCATCGAAATGCAAAACGTCGCCTTTGCCTATGGCGAACGCCCCATCCTGAACAACGTTAGTTTTCAGGTAGCCCAAGGCACGTTTGCCGCCGTGATGGGTGGTTCCGGCAGTGGTAAGACCACCCTGCTGCGCCTGATTACCGGCCAAATTGCGCCCACTTCCGGCCGCGTGCTGATTAACGGCCGTGACCTTGCCGCATTCAACGCCAAAGAGTTGTACCAACATCGGCGCAATATGGGCGTACTGTTCCAATTCGGCGCACTGTTTACCGATTTATCCGTATATGAAAACGTGGCTTTCCCGCTGCGCGAGCAAACCGACTTGCCCGAAGAAATCATCCGCGACTTAGTGCGCCTGAAGCTCAGCGCCGTCGGCCTGCACGGCACGGAAAACCTGATGCCGGACGAGCTATCCGGCGGCATGTCCCGCCGCGTTGCCTTGGCGCGTACCATCGCCCTCGACCCCGCGTTGATGCTGTATGACGAGCCATTCACCGGCCTCGACCCGATTTCTCTGGGCGTAATTGCCGACTTGATCAGCAAAATCAACCGTGCCCTGCGCTCCACCAGCATGATGGTTACACACGATGTGCCACGCTCGCTGCAGATCGCCGACCAAGTGATTTTCCTTGCCCACGGCGAAATCCTGTTTTCAGGTAGCCCGGAAGAAATGCGCAGCCTCGATTCGCCGTGGATTACCCAATTTATCAACGGCCTGCCCAATGGCCCGGTCGCCTTCCGCTATCCGGCCGAACGCGGCATACAACAAGTTTTGCTCAATAGCTAAAATTATGAATTTTTTCCGAACCCTAGGCGCGAAAACGCTGGATTTCCTACAGGAACTGGGCAAAACCACCCTATTCCTGTTTGCCGTGCTGGCACGCTCCGGCACGCTGCTGCCGCGCCTGCGGCTGGGCATCCGCCAAATGTATTTTACCGGCGTGCTCTCCATCATTATCATTGCCGTATCAGGGCTGTTCGTGGGCATGGTATTGGGTTTGCAGGGCTACACCCAGCTGGCCAAATTCAAATCGGCCGATATTTTGGGCTATATGGTAGCTGCATCGCTGTTGCGCGAACTGGGGCCGGTGCTGGCCGGCATTCTGTTCGCCAGCAGCGCCGGCGGCGCGATGACCAGCGAAATCGGCCTGATGAAAACCACCGAGCAGCTGGAGGCGATGAAGGTAATGGCGGTCGATCCCGTTGCCCGCGTGGTGGTGCCGCGCTTTTGGGCAGGCGTGATTTCCATGCCACTGTTGGCTTCTATCTGCAATGTGGCCGGCATTTACGGTGCCTATCTTATCGGCGTGCGCTATTTGGGCTTGGACGGCGGCATTTTCTGGTCGCAGATGCAGGCGAATATTGATGTGGGCTACGATGTGGTGAACGGGTTGATTAAATCGGTGGTGTTCGGCGTGGCTATTTCTCTGATTGCCGTGTATCAAGGCTTCCACTGCCGCAGCACGCCGGAAGGCATCCTGCGGGCCAGCACCCGAACCGTGGTGAGCAGCGCGCTCACCGTTTTGGCCTTGGATTTTGTTTTAACCGCCATCATGTTTATCGGATAACCGGATTATGAAAAGAAGCACTTTAGAACTTTGGGTCGGCGTTTTTGTGGCCTTGGGCATTGCCACTGTGGTATTTTTATCACTGCGCGTAGCCGGTGGACAAACGGTTTCCCGTCAGTCGTCCTACACTGTTTCCGCCAGCTTTACCGACATCGGCGGCTTAAAGGTAAAAGCCCCGGTAAAAGCTTCCGGCGTGGTGGTGGGTAGGGTATCCTCCATCCAGCTCGACCCGAAAACCTACCGAGCCAATGTGAGCCTGAATATCGACAGCCAATACCGTTTCAGCACCGACGTTTCCGCCGAAATCCTCACTTCCGGCCTGTTGGGCGAGCAATACATCGGCCTGCAGCAGGGCGCGGAGGAAGCCGAACTGAAAAACGGCGACACCATCGAAATCACCAGCTCCGCTCTCGTGCTGGAGCAATTAATCGGCAAATTTATGACCAATACCGTAGAAAAAAACGGCGCAACACAATAAACACACTACAGCATTTTCATTTTTCACTGGGAAAGGAAAACATCAATGAAAAAATCCGCACTCACAGCCGCCCTGAGCATTGGCATCATGAGCATCGGCCTGGCCTTCGCTACACCGCAGCAGGCCGTGGCGCAACTCAAGCAGAACAGCACCCAAGTGCTGAACATCTTGCAAAACGCCAAAAACAACAACGATGTGCAAGTTCGCCGTCAGGCCGAAAACTATGCTATTCCCTATTTCGACTTTGCCCGCATGACCGAGCTGGCCGTGGGCGCCAACTGGCGCAACGCCACCCCGGCACAGAAAACCGCGCTTACCGAGCAGTTTAAAACCCTGCTCATCCGCACCTACTCCGGCACCATGCTGCAATACCGCAACGCCAACGCGGTTATCCGCGAAAACGCGGTTCAGCGCGGCAACAGCATTATCGTTACCGCCGACATCACTCCCGCCGGCGGCAAACCGGTAACCATGGATTACACCATGTACCAAAGCGGCGGCAAATACCGCGTTTATAACGTGGCCGTAGAAGGCGCCAGCCTGGTAACCGTGTACCGCAGCCAGTTCAACAACACCATCGCGCAAAAAGGCATCGACGGCCTGATTCAAGAGCTGCGCAGCAAAAACGGCAGCTGAGTCCATGCACAGCGAATGCCGCGATGAAACCGTGTACCTCAGTGGGGAAGTGACCGTTGCCACGGTAACCGCCCCGCTGTTTCACGCCTATTGCCAACAGCTGGGCTACCTGAAAAACAGCCCCTCCCCCGCAATCGATTTCTCCGGCGTAAACCAAGCCGATTCCGTCTGCATTTCCCTTATGGCCACCGCCAAACGCAGCCGCCCCGAAGCTGCTTGGGTGTTCCGCGGCCTGCCCGCCGGCGTGGCCGCTTTGGCCGAACTGTATGAAGTAGGCGGCTGGATAACATCATGAAAAAACTGCTCACCCTTACCCTGCTGACCATCGGCCTGTCCGGCAATGCCTTGGCCGAAGGCGTCGCCTACGACCCCTATGAAGGCTACAACCGCTTCATGTTTGGCGTAAACGACCGCATCGACCGCCACTTCCTTTCTCCCGTGGCACGCGGCTACCGCGCCGTTACTCCCCGCCCCGTGCGCAGCGGCATCGGAAACTTTTTCAATAACTTGCGCGACATCGTGAGCGTGGGCAGCAACCTATTGCGGCTCAACATTTCCAAAGCCGGCAGCGACCTCGTGCGCGTGGGCATCAACACCACCTTCGGCTTCGGCGGCCTTATCGATATCGCCGGCGCCGCCCAAATGCCCAACAACAAAAACACCCTCGGCGACACCTTCGCCAGCTGGGGCTGGAAAAACAGCAACTACTTCGTCTATCCCCTGCTCGGCCCCAGCACCGTACGCGATGCATTGGGCAACACCATCACCAGCGTTTATTCCCCCGAAAAACTCGCCTTCGGCAACGGCGCCGGCTACTGGGCCGCCACCGGCGTGAAAACCCTCGACACCCGCGCCAACCTGCTCGACCTCACCGACGGCGTAAACCAAGTTGCGCTCGACCGCTACACCTTCATCCGCGATGCCTACATGGCCGCCCGTGCCAAACAAACCGGCACCACACTGCCCGGCAGTGAAGACGACTACGTCCCCAGCTTTGAAGAGGACGGTGGCAACACTGGCAGCGAAGCCACAGCTACTGCCGAGCAACCCGCCGCTGAACCAGACACCACCGCACAACCGTCTGCCGAGCCCGCAGCAAACTCAGCCACCCCAGCTGCCAATACTCTGGCAGACAACACAAACGGCGGTCACCCAGCTCCCAATACCATCCACGAAGAAATCATCAGCCGCTAAAATTGCCACCCTTCAGATTTTCAGGTAGCCTTTCCACAAGCAGCAAGGCTACCTGAAAAACAAAGGCTACCTGAAACCCTTTTCCCCCAACGCCTCATCAAAGGAGCGCATCATGTACGAAATCAACCGCAGCGTATTCCGGCTGGTGCCGCTACAGCCGTTTTGGAACTGGCTTACCGCCCTGCCCGGCGCCGAGCTCGACGACCTTACCCTCGAAGATCTGCAAAACAACGCCAACGCCTACCTCACCAACCCCTGCGATGACGGCGAAGAAGTGTGGGCGGAAATCAAACCCCAAATCGACACCATCTTTGCCGCCGAGCTGGCCGACTGGTGCGAAGACGAAAGCCAATGGCCAGATTTGCATCCCGACATCTTTGCCGAATGGTTCGATATCCAGATCTCCCCCATCCTCTGCGATTTGTCCGCCCGCGAAGTAGAGCGCGAACCCTTCCAGCCCCTGTAAAACCAAAGGCCGGCAGCCCGCACGCCGGCCATTTCCATCCATGCCACACCACACCCACCTCACCGTACGCGGCTACCACCTCGACGTATACCGCCACGTAAACAACGCCCGCTATCTCGAATTTCTCGAAGAAGCCCGCTGGGACTATTTCGACCACAACGGGCTGGCCGAATTCTTCCGCAACAGCCGCTACGGCATGGCCATCGTCCACATCGACATCCACTACCGCCGTGCCGCCCTCCTCGGCGACCGGCTCGATATCGAAACCGCCTTTGCCCAAGCCGATGCACGCCAAGCCGTGATCAGCCAAATCATCCGCAAAACCGGCAGCCCACACATCCTCGCCGAAGCCCGTGTCAGCTTCATGCTCATCAACCAAACCTCCGGCCGCGCCATCCGCTTCCCCGCCGAACTGCAGCAAGCCATTGCCTCCCATATCCCATCCAACCCCGCAGAACCCGCCTCATGAAAAAATACCTCGGCGCCTTCCTCCTGCTGGCCGTGCTCGCTGCCGCCGGCTACATCCTGTTCGCCCCCAAACGCCTCCGCCTTCGCCCTGCAAAACCTGCAAGGCCAAAACGTGGATCAACCCGCCCCGCAAGGCAAAGTTACCCTCATCAACTTCTGGTTTCCCTACTGCCCCGGCTGCATAACCAAAATGCCCAAACCCACCGTCTGCTCTTCACCGTGCTCTACGACACACAAGGCCAAACCCAGCAGGCCTACCAAGTCATCGCCGCTGCGTTTCCTTTCTGATGGACAAAAACGGCCAGATCGCCAAAACCTATGTGGGCGAGCTCAACTTCGCCGAAGTGTACCGCCTGGCCGAACAACCCGCCCCAATATTCTCAGGTAGCCTTCCTCCGAAGAAAAGCTACCTGAAAAATAAACTACCGATCAATCAATAATCCACACCATGAAACCTCAAAAACGCCCCCTTGACGGCGTCCTCCTGCTCGACAAAGCCACCGGCCTATCCAGCAACAGCGCCCTCCAGCAAGCCCGCCGCCTCTACCATGCCGAAAAAGCTGGCCACACCGGCGTGCTCGATCCGCTGGCCACCGGCCTGCTCCCCGTTTGCTTCGGCCAAGCCACCAAATTCGCCCAATACCTGCTCGATGCCGACAAAGCCTACATCGCCACCCTCCGTCTCGGCCAGGCCACCGACACTGGCGATGCCGAAGGCAGCATCATCGCCACCAGAAACACCAAAATCAGCCAAACCGATTTTCAGGTAGCCTGCCGCCAGCACCTTGGCGCACAGCAGCAGCAGCCTCCCATGTATTCCGCCCTCAAGCACCAAGGCAAACCCCTCTACCAATACGCCCGCCAAGGCATCGATATCCAACGCCAGCCCCGCAGCATACATATTCACGCCATCCAAATCCTCCGCTTCCAATTCCCCGAAGCCCAAATCAGCGTGCAATGCAGCAAAGGCACCTACATCCGCACCCTCGCCGAAGACATTGCCAAAAGCGCCCGCACCCTGGCCCACCTCACCGCCCTGCGCCGCACCGCCACCGCCGGCTTCCAAATCGAACACAACCACAGCATCGAAAACCTTACCGCGCTCACCGAAGAGCAGCGCGACGCCTTGCTGCTGCCCTGTGATGCATTGGTGCAACATTTGCCACAGCACACCGCCAGTGAGCAAACCATCCGCGCCCTGCGCTTCGGCCAAACTCCTGCCGCCCCACTGGAGCTGCCGGAAAACACCCCTCTACGCATCTACGCCGCCAACGGCGAATTCATCGGCCTCATCACCAGCCAGCAAGGCTACCTGAAAGCCCTGCGCCTGATGAGCACGCAAGCCAACTGAATTAGGCAAACCCCATATTTATGCTAGAATCGCGCCCTTTTTTACTTAACGTTCCATGGCCACGCCGACCCACCATCGCGACACTCGTTACCCAGTCAGCAGGCCGATAGCCTTCTCAACACAAGGAATAAGAATGAAAGCACAAACCCTACTGACCATCGCCATCACCGCCCTTGGCTTGGCTGCTTGCGGCAGCGGTGGCGGCGGCAGCCCGATCGACAACGGTCGCAACGGCCCCAACCCCAACAATCCGATCAATCCCGACGACCCCAACCCGGGCGGCGGCAATCCTCCTCCCCCTCCCGCTAATCAGCGTACCGGCAAGGCCATCACCCTGTCATCTAACGGCTATCAGTGCATCAGCGAGCAGGCTCTGTCCTTTACCCAGCAAAACTTTGGCGTTCTGAAGGTAGATGGTCAAGAGCTGAACATTATCCCTCCCAATATAGTTGCCGGCGGTCTGCTCAATATGCAAGCACGAAACACCGCACGCGTAGGGCAAGTGATGACGCAATCCAGCTATGGCTATGTCCGCGAAGGAACCGATGCTCAGGGTTATATGTTTTCACAAGGCATCGTAACCTCAGCCAACGACATGCCTACCAGCGGTACATTTAACTATTCCGGTTATGCCGTTCACGCCCCAGTGTCCAATCAACCCAACGCTCGGATTGAAACCGGCGCGGCCAACTTCAATGTTAATTTCGGCAACCGCACTATCAGCGGCACGCTTTCCCCCACCAACAACGCAGCCGTTGTGTTGGATAACGGTATCATTTCCGGCAACAGCTTCGGCGGCACGGCCAACTCCGGCGCGAAATTCAGCGGCCACTTCTATGGCGGCCATGCCGACGAGATGGGTGGCACCTACCAAAAACAAGGTGAGTACACCGGCGCTTTCGGCACACGGAAAATCGCTCCTTAATCGATCTGGCTGAAACGCTTTTGCTGTGTAGTTAATCAAAGCAGCAACACAACAGGCTACCTGAAATTTTAGCTTCACAGAAACTGCGTAGCATTTTCAGGTAGCCTGTTTCTTATTCCATTTTAATCAGGCAGGCGGCTATCTCATCCCGCCGCTTCCGTTTCAAACCACAACTTCTGCGTTTGCAAAGCCTGGCCATCAGCCTGCAAGGCCTTGCCTGCCGCGCCGTGTTTGATTACCACCAGCAACACAAAAGCCCCGTCGTGTGCCGCACTGTTAATCACAATGCCCACTTCCTCACCATCGGCTTCCACCTTGCTGCCCGCGGCTACAGGCTGGGCGCTGCGGCACACCGCCATACCACGCCGCACCTGGCCGCGATATTGCGCACGGGCGATGATTTCCTGCCCCGGATAGCAGCCTTTTTTGAAATGCACACCGCCGAGCAGGTGCTGATTCAACATTTGCGCCACACAGCTTTCCACAGTGGGCCGTGAAATCCACGGCCGCCCCTGCAAAATTTCGGCGGCCTGCCAGGCTTCGGCAGCGGCAGGGCAGTCGGCATCGGGCAGCGGCACCGGGCTGAGCACCATGCGGTTGCCGCCGGCCAAAGCCAGCGTAATCAGCCCGTTATCGTCTTCTTCGGCGGCAAATTTGAGTGCGGCGGCATCCGCGCCCGTATCCGCACCGCTTTGGCCGTACACCTGCCAGGCGCTGTCGGTATGGAACACTGTTTTGCTGCGCAGCACAAACATCCGCAGCCGCTTTATCGTGGCTTCCAGCAAATCCGCCGCCATCACCAGCAGGAAACAGTCGGCACGGCGCAACACCAGCATATTGGCCAGCACCCGCCCGCGCGGCGAATTGTAGGTGGCGAAACAAGCCTCGCCCGGCTGCAAATCCAAAATGTGGTTAGAAAGCTGGCTGTGCAGAAATTCGGCAGCATCCGCGCCACTTACCTCCGCCACGCCGAAAAAGGGCAATTTGCAAAGTGTATGCATGGTTTTCTCCTGTGTTTTAGCAAATGAAATTTAAACCGATACTGCATTGGCCCGACTGTACTATCTGCGGCCAGTCTTATCCCGATTTAAATCTGATTCACGACACCTGATTTAGTCAGTAGTTCTTCTCACCAAAAAAGGCATAAGTTGCATCATGGAACAGCTCGCTTTGTGCGCTGTCGGAATATTCCAGCCGCGCCAATTCATCGTCAAACCCCGCACGCACTGCCTCCAGCACATCTTGCGCCATATCCGGCGGCAGGCTGCGCAGCAAGCTTTTCAGCGCACTGCCCAACACCAGATTTTGCACATGCAAAGCCTCGCAGATTTCTTCCAAATAGCTGATTCTCTGATTGATTTCTTCCATAACATTCTTCCTTTCCGCCTTAGGCCACGCTGCCGGGCAACGGGGCGGATTATAAGCTCAAGCCCGGCGATTGGACAGCCGCCACCCACAGAAGCATATTTTATGAAATAATATCGTCTGTTACGTTTTCAGGTAGCCTCATGGCAAGCAATCAAAGGCTACCTAAAACGGTTAATACATAAACTAACCACTCCTCGAAAAAACCACCATGACCCAAGCGCAAGACAATTTGGTTTTCACCCTCAATGACAACACCTCCACCCCGCAATCCACCACATCAGACACCGAAGATTGGGAAAAAGGCCTGGAACGCCTGCAACAAAAACGCCGCCATCTGGCCAAACAGGCACAACAACCGCCCGCTGCCCAATCCAACCGCCTCCCTTCTGCCGCCCTCCTATACGACACTTTGGTGGCCGAGGCCAACCCAACACCTGCGCCGTCTGCCACGCCTACTGCCGAACCCCGCACCGTACCGCTTCACACCCCCGCGCCCGTGGCCGAAACTGCCGCACAGCCCGCTAGCACCGGCACGCGCCCCAGCGCACTCAGCGGCAGCCGCCACCGCCGCCTGAATCTGGACGAACAAAAACAAGCCTATCAAGCCTATCTCCAACATTGGCAGCAACAGCACAACCTGCAAACCGCCAGCTCCGAAGCCGAGCTGAATAATCCGCAAATCCTGTTTCAAGAAGACTGGCTGGCCGCCCAAAACTCCCTGCGCGTCGGCCGCGACGAGCCCGTAGTCGAGCAAGCCACCGTTTTGCTGGGCGGCGCACAGCCCACGGTAATGCCCGATCAAGATGTAGCCGAACAAATCGAAGCCGCCGCCGAGGCTGCCGCACAGCCCGAATACGATGCCCAAGCCGAGCCCGGCACCGCTGCGCTGGCCGCCGCCGAAAAAGTGGTACTGCTCAATGCCTATGCCCTGCCCGGCAATTTGCAACACAAAATCCTCTGCCTAAGCGAGCAAGTCCTACTCGAACGCCTGGCCGAAAAACTGCGCCCGCATCTGGCCGATGCCGTATCCGGAATGGTGAAAACCGCGCTTCAACGGCAAACCGCGCTGATGGTGCAGAATATGCAGCGGGCCTTCTTAGACGAAGTGCCCCGCTTGGTAAACGATGTATTGGCCTACAACCTCACCCGCGCCCTAGCTGCCGTGAAAAAAGAGCAGCTATGACGGCTAAAGCCCAAATAAAGGCTACCTGAAAATCCCCACCGATTTTCAGGTAGCCTTTGCCATTTTGCCCTGCCCCAATGCCGCCATATTCGCCTCACTTCGGCAAGTCATTACATTTACAGCAAATTTTCGAAAAGTAAATTCCCTCTATTTGCATAAAAAATTGCTGAAATGCGCTAGACAATTCATTGGTTGCAGTACTTTCATCAACTTGAATTAAGGAGTAGGAAATGGACAACAAACTCGGGTTCAAACCCATACCAATGGCGGTGGCTGTTGCGCTGACGCTGTTGATTTGGTTTGTCATTCCCGTGCCGCAGGGCGTTACCCCCAATGCCTGGCATCTGTTGGCGCTGTTTATGGGCGTGATTGCCGCCATTATCGGCAAAGCCATGCCCATCGGCGCACTGTCGATTCTCGCCATTATGTTGGTGGCCATTACCAAGGTAACCGTGCCCGAGCTTGATCCCGAAGGCAACCCGATCAAAAACCCGGCCACCGTGGCCATTAAAGACGCGCTGAGCTCCTTCGGCGACCCTCTGATTTGGCTCATCGGTATTTCCATCATGATTTCGCGCGGCATCCTGAAAACCGGGCTGGGCGCGCGTATCGGCTACTACTTTATCTCCTTGTTCGGCAAGAAAACGCTGGGCATCGGCTACAGCCTGGCCATTTCCGAGCTGATTCTCGCCCCGGTAACGCCCAGTAATACTGCGCGCGGCGGCGGCATCATCCACCCGATTATGAAATCCATTGCGGGCAGCTTCGATTCCGACCCGGAAAAAGGCACGCAAAGCCGCATTGGCAAATACCTGGCCTTGGTAAACTACCACAGCAATCCGATTACCTCCGCCATGTTCATCACCGCCACCGCACCCAACCCGCTGATCGTGAATCTGATTGCCAAAGCCACCAACTCCGATATCCACCTGAGCTGGGGCACTTGGGCCATTGCCATGTTCATACCCGGCCTGGTAGCCATGTTCCTAATGCCGCTGGTGCTGTATCTCTTCTTCCCGCCTGAAATCAAGGAAACCCCGAATGCTTCTCAGTTTGCCAAAGACAAGCTGCAAGAGTTGGGGCCGATGAACCGTGGTGAAAAAATTATGTTGGGCATTTTTGCCATCCTGCTGCTGCTGTGGGCAGGCATTCCAGCCATGATTTTCGGCAAAGCCTACGCCGTCAACCCCACCACCACCGCCTTCCTCGGTCTCTCCCTGCTGCTGCTCAGCGGCGTGCTTACTTGGCAGGATGTCCTGACTGAAAAAGGCGCGTGGGACACCGTTACCTGGTTCTCTGCCCTGGTGATGATGGCCACCTTCCTCAACAAGCTCGGCCTGATTGCCTGGCTCTCCAAACTCTTGGAAAGCGGCATCGGCGGCATGGGCATGGGCTGGGTTGGCGCGGTAACCCTGCTGCTTCTGGCCTATATGTATGCCCACTACATCTTCGCCAGCACCACCGCCCACATCACCGCCATGCTCAGCGCCTTCTATGCCGCCGGCCTGGCCTTGGGCGCACCTCCCATGCTCTACGCCCTGCTGCTGGCTTCCTCTTCCAGCATCATGATGACCCTTACCCACTACGCCACCGGTACTTCGCCCGTGATTTTCGGCTCCGGCTACACCACCTTGGGCGAATGGTGGAAAGCAGGCTTCATCATGAGCGTGGTCAACCTCGCCGTCTTCGTGATCATCGGCGGTGTTTGGTGGAAAGTGATGGGTTACTGGTAAACCCGAAGCATTACGCCGGCAACGTTGAAGCATAACGGAAGGCTACCTGAAAATGAGCGAAGCGGATTTCTGCGAAGCTAAAGTTTCAAGTAGCCTTTTTTATAGTAGATCAACAACGCACAACGAGATCGATACGTCGAGGCTTGAGCAATTGGCATTCCAGCTAGCCCGTGCTGTTTCAGGCTACCTGAAAACGAAAGAAGGGCGCACCGATTTTTCAGGTAGCCCCAAATTGCAGAAGCCGTAGGTCGGACTCTCAAATCCGATATTTCCAGCATAACGGTTTTGTCGGATACAAGTATCCGACCCACGGTTTGGTGCCGGATTAAAAAGGCTACCTGAAAATCCTTTTAGCAGGTTTTCAGGTAGCCTTTCCCTTTTTCGGCCAGCAACCCATCAGTTCCGCCGTTCGGTAACAAAGGCGGCCAGTTGGCGCAGACGGTCGGCACGGGCATCGAAGCCGGACAAGGCCTGCTGCGCTTCGGCCACGAGCCGTTCGGCATAGTCGCGGGCGGTGTTCAGCCCCATGAGTTTGACATAAGTGGGTTTGTCGGCTTCTTGGTCTTTGCCGGCGGTTTTGCCCAATGTGGTAGTGTCGGCTTCGCAATCGAGCACGTCGTCGATTACTTGGAAGGCAAGGCCGAGTTTGGCGGCGTAGTCGTCGAGCCGCTCCAGGGCGGCATCGTCCAAATCGGGGCAGCTTAGCGCGCCCAGAGCCACGGCGGCGCGGATCAGGGCGCCGGTTTTCAGGCGGTGCATGGTTTCCAGCTCGGCCTGGCCGATGCGCTGCCCCACGGATTGCAAATCGATGGCCTGCCCGCCGGCCATGCCGAGACTGCCGGAAGCACGGGCGAGGGTGTGCACCATTTGCAGCTGCTGCTGCGCAGAAAGGCCATTGGGGCGGCTGAGCACATCGAAAGCGAGGGTTTGCAGCGCGTCGCCCACCAAGAGGGCGGTGGCTTCGTCGTATTGGACATGGCAGGTGGGCTTACCGCGGCGCAGGCTATCGTTGTCCATGGCGGGCATGTCGTCGTGCACCAAGGAATAAACGTGCACCAGCTCCACGGCAGCCAGGGCGGCCTCGGCAGCAGCGGCTTCGGACTGGCCCAATTCGGCGGCGGCCAGTACCAGCAGCGGGCGCAGCCGTTTGCCGCCGCCGAGCACGGCATAGCGCATGGCTTGGTGAAGCCGCTGCGGCAGGCTGTTTTCTTTGGGCAGCACGCGCTCCAGCACGAGTTCGGCTTGGGCGCGGGCGCGTTGTTGCCAATTATCGGGTTTATTCATCTTGCTCCAACACCAGTTTGCGTTCTACGCCAGAATCCAGCACTTGCAGCTTCTGCTCCACCTCGGCCAGCCGCGCTTGGCAGAAACGCACCAGCTCGCTGCCTTCCTGATAGGCAGCCAGCGCGTCTTCCAGCGGCATATCGCTGGCCTGCATGGCTTGGTTGATGGCTTCCAGCCGGCTCACGGCTTCTTCAAAGGTTTTCGGTTTTTTCTTGGTCATGGCGGGTTTGCGGCAGTTCGATTCAAGGGCGGGATTGTAGCACAGCGGGCGGGTGGGTTTTAGGTAGCCTCCTCTGCCGCCTAAGTGACTGGGATAGGAAATCAAGCCTACTTATTTTCAGGTAGCCTGCCGCCGTCATCGTATAACATATAACATATACTGACACACCGCCCGCTTTCATTTACAATCAGCACAGTAAAGCAGCCGGAATAACCCGTCCGGCTGAAATATTTTGTTTGTGACCTCCTGCCAATAAGGAAACCCTATGCGTATCCGAACCGCCCTCCTCCTGCCGCTTCCCGCGCTGGCCGGCGAGCTCAACGGTGCCGAGCTGAGCCTGCCCTGGGGCATCCCCTTCGTGCTGATTCTGCTCTCCATCGCCACCGGCCCGCTGTTTTTCTCCCACATTTGGCACCACCACTTCGGCAAAATCACCGCAGCGTGGACCCTGGCCTTCCTCATCCCCTTTACCCTCGTGTACGGCTTCTCCACCAGCCTGCACGTGCTGGTGCACGCCTTGGTGACCGAATACATCCCCTTCATTTTACTGCTGTGGGCGCTCTACACCATCTCCGGCGGCATCCTCGTGTGGGGCAATCTGCACGGCAGCCCATGCATGAACACCGCGCTGCTCGCCATCGGCACGCTCCTGGCCTCCGTGATGGGCACCACCGGCGCCGCCATGCTGATGATCCGCCCCATCCTCAAAGCCAACGACAATCGCAAGCACCGCGTGCATGTGGTGGTCTTCTTCATCTTCCTCGTGGCCAATATCGGCGGCGGCCTCACCCCGCTGGGCGACCCCCCGCTCTTCCTCGGCTTCCTCAAAGGCGTGGATTTCATGTGGACAGTGCAACACATGCTGCCGCCCGTGTTGATTAGTGCCGCCGTGCTGCTCACCGTGTTTTACGTCCTCGACAGCAAATACTTCGCCCAAGCCGACGAAATCCTTGCCAAAGACCCGAGCCCAGACAGCCCGCCCGAAAAAATCAAGCTCATGGGCAAATGGAACTTCCTGCTCCTGGGCGGCGTAGTGGCAGCCGTGATGATGTCCGGCATTTGGAAGCCCGCACACCCTGGCCTGGAAATTTTTGGCACCCACTACGCCCTGCAAAACCTCACCCGCGACCTGATGTTGGTGGCACTGGCCATTACTTCCCTCGCCATCACCCCCAAACAGGTGCGTGCCGGCAACGAATTCAACTGGGGACCCATCGCCGAAGTGGGCAAACTCTTCCTCGGCATCTTCATCACCATCGCCCCCGTATTGGCCATACTGCAAGCCGGCGAACACGGTGCGTTTGCCCCGCTGATTTCCCTCGTGCACGATGCTTCCGGCAATCCGATCAATACCATGTATTTCTGGATGACCGGCATGCTCTCCGCCTTTTTGGATAACGCCCCCACCTACCTCGTGTTCTTCAACATGGCCGGCGGCGACACACACACCCTGATGAACGGCCACCTGTTCCACACCCTGCTCGCCGTGTCCATGGGTTCCGTGTTCATGGGCGCGCTCAGCTACATCGGCAATGCCCCCAATTTCATGGTGAAAGTCATCGCCGAACAGCGCAAAGTGCCCATGCCCGGCTTTTTCGGCTACATGGCCTGGTCATTCGGCATCCTCGTGCCGCTGTTTATCCTGCACACCTTGATTTTCTTCGTGTGGCAGATTTTATGATTCCATAGCAGGTAAAAGGCTACCTGAAAGTGTAAGCTTCAACGAAGTTAAAACGGCTACGCAAGTTTCTGCGCAGCTGGAATTTCAGGTAGCCTTTTTATTCAAGGAAGCCACCATCCAGTACAGGCTG
This sequence comes from Eikenella sp. NML070372, assembly GCF_001648415.1. Lineage (NCBI taxonomy): Bacteria > Pseudomonadati > Pseudomonadota > Betaproteobacteria > Neisseriales > Neisseriaceae > Eikenella > Eikenella sp. NML070372. The sequence goes on from NZ_LXSN01000007.1 coordinate 17,050, forward strand.
CCTGAAAACAAGAGCTCCAACAAAGTGAAAACATAACTATCTTTTCTCGCGAAGAAACACCATCTTGCCGCAATACGCTACTACCCATCGCCACAAAACCCTTATACTGCCAAAACATTACAGCTAAAGCACTTATTGCTTCATACCGCGTTGGCTCGCCCGGTATGAAAAACAATTGCTGCAGCCGTATCCACCACGCCCGAAAGGGAAAAATCATGACTCAACAAATCCTGCAAGAAGCCACCGGCACACGCCGCAGACAAACAGCTCGCTCCGATTGAAGAACTGTTTTTAAAGTACACAGCCTGTAGAACGGCACGTTATTTGATACAGGAGGGGCTACCTGAAATCTTCAGGTAGCCCCTTCCTCATGTTCCCCTCCCTCAACTTTACTTGCTCGGCAGCCGCCACATCCACACTGTTACCGCCAAACACACTATCACCATCCCCACACCTGCCCACCAGCGCTCTGGGAAACGATACAGCATCCACGCACACGAACAGGACATCATCAACGCCGATATTATCTTGCCCTTAAGCGGAATCACCCGTTTGCGCTCCCAGTCACGCACCATTGGGCCGAAATGGCGGTGTTCGCTCAGCCAACGGTGGAAACGCGGCGATGTGCGCGACCAACAGCCTGCCGCCAGCAACACAAACGGTACAGTCGGCAAACCCGGCAAAAAAATGCCGATAATACCCAAGAGTATAGCCAGCCAACCTGCCAGCCACACCAAAGGCCGCCACAACGGTAAGTAAGAATCTTGACCAGATTGCCGGCGATGCCGTATCCACGCCACCCCAGCCGCCAGCCCTGCCGCCAAAACCGCAATCATCCATTCCATTTTGCCCATTATTCCTAATTCTCCCGCAAGGTTTGGTACGATTGTATCATTTGGTGAAGGAAATGCGACTTATTCACATATGCCGAAATGGTGTGAATATTTTGAAATAGAGCCGCAACGGCAGCCGCATATTTTGCATAATCGTTCTTTAATAATCGTTCTTTATGAAGGTTGAGGTCGAACCCGAGATAAATTTCAGGTAGCCCTCAAACCATCTACTTAAAGGCTACCTGAAACCGGAATAATTAAAGAGGCAAAGGCGGCAAACGCTACTCTTCCCGCTCTGCATTCGCAGCATCGTAAGCATCCACAATTTTCTGCACCAAGGGATGGCGTACCACGTCTTCGCTGGTAAAGGTGTGGAAATAAATGCCCTCGATGCCTTGCAGTTTTTCCCGCGCGTCTTTCAGACCGGACTTAATATTGCGTGGCAAGTCGATTTGGCTGATGTCGCCGGTGATTGCTGCCTTAGCGCCGAAGCCGATACGCGTGAGGAACATTTTCATTTGTTCCGGAGTGGTATTTTGCGCTTCGTCTAGAATCACATACGAACCGTTCAGCGTACGCCCGCGCATATAGGCCAGCGGTGCAATTTCAATCAGCCCGCGTTCCAGCAGCTTGGTAACGCGGTCGAAGCCCATCAAATCATACAGCGCGTCATACAGCGGGCGCAGATAAGGGTCTACCTTTTGCACCAAATCGCCCGGCAGAAAGCCGAGTTTCTCCCCCGCTTCCACCGCAGGGCGAACCAATACAATGCGTTCCACCTCATGTTTACTCATTGCGTCCACTGCTGCCGCTACTGCCAAATAAGTTTTGCCCGTGCCCGCTGGGCCTAGGCCGAACACAATATCGTGGTTGAGCAGTGCGCGGATATAACCGTTTTGGCGCGGCGTGCGTCCGCCCAGCTTGCCGCGCCGCGTTTGCAGGAAATACTGATATCCAGCTTCGCTCTTTGGCACAAAAGCCTCGTCGGCTGTTTTGGCCTCTACCGCTGAGAGCTGGATGTCGTTATCGTCCAAATCCCGCCGCTCAGCCAATTCGGCCAGCTTTAAGAGGGCGACCCGCGCTGCATGAGCATGATTGCCAATAAAGGTAAATTCGGCAAACTGTCGCCCAATTTCCACTTCCAACACTTTACCAAGTTTTTCTAAATTCTCTTCCAGCGGCCCGCACAGCCGCTGCAAAACAGAGTTGTCTATCTCTTCAAATTTCAGGTGTACAGTGTGGCTCATAAACTCTCAAACATTTATTTCAAACTCCCGGCTGCACCGCCTTCTGGCAGCTGGAACAATATAATTTATACGATAATAGGCCGTATCGCGTACCAGGGCAATCCTCGCCGCGCAACCAGATGCTGCCAGAAAGCACAGCCCTGAAACAACACAAAACCCGCCCCTCAACACAGCGCTACATTGTTGCATAAAGCATACAACTTCGCCCGCATCTGCTGTTTTGCCCGCGATTGGATTTGTTTTTTTGCCGCCGAACAATTATATTGCAGTTATGAAATCGCTAATGCGGCGATTGCGTAAGAGCTTAAATAAAGGAAGACGAAGTTTCTTTTTTAAGTGTGTATTTTTAGTTTAGACATAGATAAAGGAATGCAGCATGAAAAAAACCCTGATTGCATTAGCATTGGTTTCCTTGCCGGTTGCCGCTTCTGCGGAAGTGATTCTGTACGGTAACATCCGTGCCGGTGTTGAATTTGTTCGTGAAGGCACCTCTGCCCAGCCGAAGAGCGTAAGAAACGCTTGGGGTGTGGTTGACTACGGTAGCTACATCGGCTTCAAAGGTTCTGAAGACCTAGGTGGCAACCTGAAAGCTATTTGGCAAGTTGAAGCTAACACCAGCTTGGCCGGTGGCAGCTTTGTAAACAACCGCGACAGCTTCGTTGGTTTGGAAGGTGGTTTCGGTACTGTTAAAGTTGGTCGTGTAAGCACTCCGCTGAGAAATGCTGTAGTTGCCCAAGACAACTGGGAATATGGCAGCTACCTCTTAGGCTTGGATCGCTATACCCGTTTCGGTACTCGACGTACCAGCTTGAACTATCAGTCTCCTGACTTTGGTGGTTTTGACTTCTCATTCCAGATGGCTCCTGGTGCTAACGTACACGGCGGCCGCACTAATGACGGCAAGCCGGTATTCGGTTTGGGCTTAGGTTACAAAAACAGCGGCTTCTTCGCACGTTACGCAACTGAATACGCTCGCAAATCTACCAGTGCTGCCGCCGGTCGGAAAGACAGCCACGCCCACAACCTGTCTGTAGGTTATGATGCTAACAACCTGTATGTTGCTGGTGGTTTCCAATACGCTAAGAATGTGAACTCTAACTTCTTTGCAGATGCTGATGTTGCTACTAACACCGAAAACAACGGCAAAACCACAGAGGCTCAACTCTCTGCTGCTTACACTTTCGGTGCCATTACTCCGAAAGCAACTGTAGCTTACGGTCGTGCCAAGAGTGATAATGTTCAGACCGATGGTGGCCGCTACCTGCAAGCCATCGTTGGTGCTGACTACGCGTTCTCTCGCCGCACCACTGGCTTGGTATCTGTAGGTTGGTTGCGTGAAAAAGCCAATACTAACGATAAAAACGTAAACAACTGGGGCGTAGGCACTGGCGTGGTACACAAATTCTAATTTGTGGCTAACCTAGTCTAGTAACCCAACAAAAAGGCTTGCTTCGGCAAGCCTTTTCTTTGCCTATACTCTTCTTGATTGTTTGGAACAAAGGAAAATAGGGTTACCTGAAAGTAACGCTTCAACGAAGCTAAACCAAGCAAATCTGTATTCTCAGGTAACTTTCGATTTAGTATAGCAAACTATGTGCATGGAGTGTGCCGAGCTTTCCCTTGCAATATTTCTCTCGCAATATGGCTCACAAAGTTGCTCCGCACTCACCTTGTACATGAAGGAGGCTACCTGAACCCCTTCAGGTAGCCTTTTCTCATCCAGCCCAGTGGTTTAATTGGTAAACGGATGCTGCAGCACGATGGTCTCCACGCGATCTGGGCCAGTGGAGACGATGGCGATGGGTGCTCCGCACACTTCTTCAATGCGTTTCAGGTAGCCTTTGGCGTTTTCTGGCAACTGATCGAAGCTTTGTACGCCGAAGGTGGATTCTGTCCAGCCGGGTAAGGTTTCGTAGATGGGCGTGCAGCCGACTACGGTATCACTGCCGAAGGGCAGGATATCAGTGGTACTGCCGTCGGAAAGGGTATAGCCGGTGCAGATTTTGATTTCGGGGATGCCGTCCATCACATCAAGTTTTGTAATGCACAGACCGCTGATACCGTTGATTTGGATGGCGCGTTTGAGGGCGGCAGCATCGAACCAACCGCAACGGCGGGCACGGCCGGTTACCGAGCCAAATTCGTTGCCGCGTTCGGCCAGGCCTTTACCGGTGTCGTCAAACAGTTCGGTGGGGAAGGGGCCGGAGCCGACGCGGGTGGTATAGGCTTTCACGATGCCGAGTACATAATCCAAAGCCTGCGGCGGTACTCCCGCACCGGCCGAGGCCGCGCCTGCCAAACAATTGGACGACGTAACAAAGGGATAAGTGCCGTAGTCAATATCCAACAGCGTGCCTTGCGCACCTTCAAACAGCAGGCGTTCACCGCGCTGGATGATGTCATGCAGGCTGCGCGACACGTCGGCGAGCATAGGCAAGATGCGTTCTTTGAAGGCTTTGATTTTGGCCATCACGTCATCAAACTGCACGGGCTCTGCGCCATGCAGGTGTTGCAGCTGCACGTTGTACACTTCGAGATTGGCACACAGTTTGTCGGCCAACAGTTTGGTATCGGCCAAATCGCCCAAACGGATGGCGCGGCGGGATACTTTGTCTTCATAAGCCGGGCCGATGCCGCGGCCGGTGGTGCCGATTTTGCCGGCGCCTTTGGAGGCTTCGCGGGCATGATCGAGCGCAATGTGGTAGGGCAGAATCATCGGGCAGGTGGGGGCGATGTGCAGCCGGCCGGCCACGTTTTTCACGCCGGCAGCAGTGAGCTCGTCGATCTCGCCGAGCAGGGCTTCGGGGGAAACCACCACGCCTGAGCCGATATAGCAATGCAGGTTTTCATGCAGGATGCCGCTGGGAATCAGGCGCAGCACGGTTTTTTTGCCGTTCACCACCAGCGTATGCCCGGCATTGTGGCCGCCTTGGAAGCGCACTACGCCAGCACATTCTTCGGCCAGCCAGTCTACGATTTTGCCCTTGCCTTCGTCACCCCATTGTGCGCCGATTACTACGATATTTTTTGCCATGATATTGTTGCCTTTGTTGGTTAATTGGTAGAAATGGTTTTTTGTAACTTCTGCCTACATTAGAACCTTAATGTGTTCAGGTAGCATGGGCAGGGTAAGGAATGTTAATTCATACATGCTGCTGAAAGCTTTGGCCTGCGCTTCGTCTATATCGGTAACCAGTAAGATAAAGTTTTCGGCGGGAATATTCAGCCGTTTGCGTAGGGTAAGGTATTTATCCAAATCGCGACGGTACTCACCAGTTTTGCATTCGATTACCAAAGGCTGTTTGCCAGTAGGCAGAAAGACGACATCCAGTTCATGCAGGTCTTCATTGGCGAAACGGATTTCCAAGCTTCTGGCGCAAGAGAACGAATAAGTTTTCCCCCGTTGCTTGGCTTCTTTCAATATCTGCCCGAGTGCGTACCATTCCAGCCATTCGCCACTAAAAAATTGGCGGACAGGTACGGCACTTTGTAGCTTCAAGTGGATGAGTTTATCTTGTTTTTGATAAGAATAGCGTGAAAATAGGGTGTTGCTATAAAACTCGCGGCAGAGGGTGTTAATTTGTTGGGCGTCTTTTTGCGAGTATTTTTTCAAATCCAAATTCAGCCCGCTGTGGCTATTGCGGTATGACCAAGTAATTCTGCCGATAATGTCTTTGAATACGTTGTAATACTGCCCAATACGTTCGGCAGCTTCATCGTAATAGCCGCTCATGTCCACGGCGGAATAGTCGAAGTTTGGGGTAATTTGTTTGTCAGCAAACCATTGCGCCAATCCGAAATGCTGCTGTGTAGTACTTAGAACTTCAGTATTCGACAATTTAATGCCGTATAGTGGATTGGTATCACTTGATTGTGTGGCCTCATTTGCTAAATTAGAAACCTGTTCGCTTTCCTGCTCTTTCAACGCATTTAGTTCACGCATAACAGCAGCGTAGCGGTTAATCAGCTGGCTGATGAAATACACGGTATCGTAAACGGTAACTGGCTGCCCACATTTTTGGCATACGGCACCTTCTTGTACAGAATGTTCCCCTAGTTGTTTACAATGGTTGCAGCGATAGACGCCCATTACCTCCCCTTTCTAATCTTATTAATCTTAATAAATAAGAAGCAATTAGATTTTTCAGGTAGCCTCCCCATACCAATAATTAGGCTACCTGAAACTATTTATGCCACCTGCGTTTGATGCTCGCTTCCCGCGCGTTCGCGGATTGTGCCCAGGCGGTACGCGGTTTCGCCTTGTTCGGCGAGGAAGGCTTGCGCTGCCTCAGCCTGCTCGGCAGGCACGATAACGGCCATGCCGATGCCGCAGTTGAAGGTGCGGTACATTTCCTGCTGCTCCACGTTGCCGGCCTGTTGCAGCCATTGGAACAGTTTGGGCAGCGGCCAGGATTGGGCATCGATTTGCGCCACGCAGTTTTCAGGCAGCACGCGCGGGATATTTTCGGTAATGCCGCCACCGGTAATGTGCGCCATGCCTTTGATTTCAAATTTTTCCAGCGCCGCCAAAATCGGTTTCACATACAGGCGGGTGGGCGCGATAACGGCTTGGCGTAGGGTTTGGCCGCCGTCGAACTCGGCATCCAAATCGGGATTGCTGCGCTCGATGATTTTGCGGATGAGCGAATAGCCGTTGGAGTGCGCGCCGTTGGAGGCGAGGCCGAGCACCACATCGCCGGGCCGGATGCTGCGGCCGTTGATGACTTTGCTTTTTTCCACCACGCCCACGGCGAAGCCGGCCAAATCGTATTCGCCTTCGGGATACATGCCGGGCATTTCGGCCGTTTCGCCGCCAATCAGGGCGCAGCCGGATTGTTCGCAGCCCTCGGCGATGCCTTTAATCACATCGGTGGCGCGCGCCACATCGAGCTTGCCGCAGGCGAAATAGTCGAGGAAAAACAGCGGCTCTGCGCCTTGCACGAGGATGTCGTTCACGCTCATGGCAACCAGGTCGATGCCCACGGTGTGGTGGATATCCCATTCAAACGCCAGTTTCAGCTTGGTGCCTACGCCGTCGGTGCCGCTCACCAGCACGGGGTTTTGATACTTTTTGCCGATTTCCACCAGCGCGCCGAAGCCGCCCAAGCCGCCCAACACTTCGGGGCGCAGGGTGCGCTTGGCAAAGGGTTTGATGTTTTCGACCAGTTGGTCGCCCGCATCGATATCGACACCGGCGTCGCGGTAGCTGAGGGATTGGGTCATGGCATTCTTTCGGGGAAAAATTTAAAACAGGAAAACGTTATTTTACCTGATTTTAAGCAATGGCTAAGGATTGAATTGGGCGGCCTAATCCAGCAGGTTGTCGAGCGCACGCTCAATGATGGGGAAGGCAAATTCAAATCCTTGCTGCAACAGGGCTTTTGGTGGGGCAAATTGGCCGTCTAGCACCAAATCGGCCTGCTCGCCCAGCATCAGGCGCAACACTTGCTCGGGAACGGAAAACAACAGCGGTCGGCGCAGCCGTTGGGCAGCAGCGCGGGCAAAGTCGAGCTGGGTGGTGCGCTTGGGGGCAGTAATGTTGTAGGCCTGAAAGCCGCTGTGTGTTTGCGTAGCCAGCAAACGGATGGCGGCCACGGCATCATCCATATGCACCCACGGCAGGGGCTGCTCGCCGCTGCCGAGCCGGCCCGCGCAGTAGCGCACCGGTTTGAGCAGCTGCGGCAAAATGCCGCCATCCCTGCCCAGCACCACGCCAAAGCGGCATACGGCCACCGGCACGCCGCTCTCCTGCTGTACGCGCTGTATTGCCGCTTCCCATTGCCGGCACAGCTGCGAAGGGAAAACATTTTGCGGTGGTGCGTTTCCCGCACACGGCGGCCAGCCCTCCGCGCTGCCGTTGCCATAATAGCCCACGGCGGAAGCCTGAATGATGAGGCGCGGCGGCTGCGGGTGGTGGCGCAGCCAGTCGGCCACAGCCTGCACCGGCTGCAAGCGGCTTTGCAACAGCTCCTGCTTGCGCTGCGCCGTCCAGCGGCCTTCGCCCACCGACGCCCCGGCCAGGTTAATCAGCAAATCGGGGCGGATACTGTTGTAGAGGTGGTGCAGCGCGGCGATGTATTCAAAACGCTTATCCGCCTCACGCGCGCTGGCCGGATGGCGGCTAACGATGATCACACGATGGCCGTCGGCCTGATACGCCGCAGCCAGATGGCGGCCGATAAAGCCGCTGCCGCCGATAATCACGATAGTTTGCCGGCTCATGCGCACCTCCGGCCGGCAAAAGAAAAGGCTACCTGAAACATGACTTCTCTTTCATGAAGAATTTTCAGGTAGCCTGCCATGTTCCAAACAGGTGTGCAAGTTTATTGATGCGAGGATATTCGGGCTTGTTTCAGGTAGCCTCAGCGGCGCAGACCACCTGAAATACCATCCTATTCCTTGCAAAAGAACAAATCTGCAAGCACTCAAAATATCAAAAGGCTACCTGAAACCTTTCAGGTAGCCTTTAATCATGCTTACAACAGTAGCCTACTGATGCCGGCGCAGCTCTTGGCGCAGCGACTGCAAGCCGGAGCGGCGGTCGGCAATTTGCAGTTGCAGGTTGCCGGCACGATCAGACTGGTTGTTGCGGCGGGCAGTGGCCAGCTCGCGTTCCACCTGCGCCAAGGCACGTTCTTCACGGCGGATGTCGCGGGCGATGATTTCCTTGGGTGTGAGCGGTTTGGCGGCAGCAATCACCGGAGCAGGGTGCACGGGGGCGCGACGCTCGGGCTGGTGGCGCAGGGTAACGCGCATGGGCACGGATTTGCTGATTTCCACATCGCTGGCGGCAGCCACGGCTTCTTGCCATATGGCGGGCAATTCGCTGCTGCCACCATTGGCTTTATCGGCAGGTTGGCTAGCGGATGCGGAGGCAGCAACCACGGGGGGAGACACAGCGGCAGCCTGCTTGGGCAAATCAGCCTCTTCCTCCACCAAAGACTTAGTCACGGGGCGGCAACGGCCTTGCGGCAAGGAGGTGCGCACACTACGCCCATCGGCCAGCTGGCAGAGATAGGAAATTTCAGCCGGAGCGGTTTCGCTGCGGGCAGCGGGGGTTTCGGTGGCGGCACTGATGCCGAAAGCCAGCAGCAAAAAGCTGGGCAGAACAATATGGGCTAATTTTTCAAACATGATGTGGTATGTATTGCTAAAGCGTTTAATTTCCCATACGGCATTGGCTTACTATGGCGAATTAATCCGCTGTGTTATGAATAGATACAGCATTATATCAAGCAGCAGGCACACGGGCTGTTGGCTTAGGTTTAAACAGGTAAACAGGCTACCTGAAAAACGCAACAGGCTTTAAGCGGCGTGAATTCAATTTAATTCAGGACAAGGCACGGCATAAAGGCTTAAAATATTCATTTTTTCCAGCAGGAGAGAGCCATGGCACAATTCTTCGCCATCCACCCCGAAAATCCCCAAGAGCGGCTGGTGAAACAAGCCGCCGAAATCGTGCGCCAGGGCGGCGTGATCGTGTATCCCACCGACTCCTGCTACGCGCTCGGCTGCCAAATGGGCAACAAAGAAGCCATGGAGCGCATCCTGGCCATCCGCAAAATCGATTTGAAACACCACCTCACCCTCATGTGCGCCGATTTGAGCGAGCTGGGCACTTATGCCAAAGTGGACAACAGCCAATTCCGCCAGCTCAAGGCCGCCACCCCCGGCGCCTACACCTTTATCCTGCCCGCCACCAAAGAAGTGCCCAACCGCACGCTGCACCCCAAACGCAAAACCATCGGCCTGCGCGTGCCCGACAACCAAATCGCCCTCGCCCTTTTGGCCGAGCTGGGCGAACCCATGCTCTCCTGCACCCTGATGCTGCCCGAAGAAACCGAGCCGCAAACCGACCCCTACGAAATCCGCAACCTGCTCGAACACGCCGTGGATTTAATCATCGACGGTGGCTGGTGTGGCACCGAGCCGACCACGGTAATCGATATGACCAACGGCACCGAGCTTATCCGTCAAGGTGCTGGCGATACCACGGTGTTTGGGTTGTGATCAGCGAGTGAACCGAAACAGCTGTTGCAACCGACACACAACAAAGGCTACCTGAAACCCTTCGTAAAAATCCCGCTGCGGAGTATTTCAGGTAGGTAGCCCCTCCCTGCCCTACCACCCAAAGCCAAACCGCCTGCACACAATGGATGCAGGCGGTTTGGCTTTGGCTTGGCGCCGGGTTACAGCACTGCCAAAGCAGCATCGTAGTTGGGCTCTTGGCCGATTTCGGGCACGAGTTCGGCGTGCAGCACTTTATTGTTTTCATCCAGCACCACCACGGCACGGGCGGTGAGGCCGCGCAGCGGGGTGTCGGCCAGGGTGATGCCGTAGTCGGCGCCGAAGCCGCTGCGGAAGCTGGAGAGCGTTACCACGTTTTCAATGCCTTCCGCGCCGCAGAAGCGGGAAAGGGCGAAGGGCAGGTCGGCGGAAACGCACAGCACCACGGCGTTTTGCAGCGCGGCGGCGCGTTGGTTGAAGGTACGCACGGATTGGGCGCACACGCCGGTGTCGATGCTGGGGAAAATGTTGAGCACTTTGCGCTTGCCGGCGAAGTCGGCCAAGGTTTTATCGGACAAATCGGCGGCGGTGATGGTGAAGGCGGGAGCGGCGGTGCCAACGGCGGGCAAGTTGCCTACGGTGTTGGCGGGCGTGCCGCGGAGGGTGATGTTTGCCATTTTGCTATCCTTTTCTTGATGTTGATGAAGATTGCTGTTACGCGGCGGCAAGGATAGAGGTTTTTCTACGGATTGCCAAGCAATGGCTATCTGAAAGCGCGGCTTTAACGAAGTTAAAACGACACGCAGCAGGGTTTCTGCGGAGCGATAGCGGACTGAATTGTAATCGATACAAGGCAGCGAGCCGCAGGCAATAACAAGAATCCGGCCAAGCAACCCAACACCATATCGGCCATTCAACCGGCTCACTATCCAACTTTTCAGGTAGTCTCACCCATCCAGCACATCCAACAAAGCAATCCTCGCCCGCAGGCCCCAATAGCTGGACAACCCAGTGGTGCTGTGGCGCACACGGCCGTTTTTCACCAGCACGATGGTGGGCGTTACCTGCACCTGCCATTGCCGCGCCCAGACGCCGTCTGCATCATTTACTGTATCGAATTGCCAGCCGTGCGTTTTCAGGTAGCTCCTCACTTCTTCATCGCCGCCCGACTGCAAGGCCACACCCACCACGGGCACGCCGTTGCGCGCGAGTTTATCCACCGCCGGAGAGGTGTGCCGGCAAATACCGCACCACGAACCCCAGAAATACAGCACGGTAGTGCGGCGGCCGCCCAGTTCGGACAAGGTGGTTTGCCTCCCTTGCAGGGTGTGCAGCGGCAGTACGGCAGTCTGGGGCGGCACGACAGGGGCGCGATACCAGTCAAGCAGCAGGCTGATAACGATAAAGGCGGCAGCCATCGTGGCGGCTTGGCGCAGAAAGGAGAAAAGGCGTTGGCGGATGGGCAGCATGGTTTGGTTTGAATGGTGTGTGGAAGGATTGGTTTTTAACTTCATTGAAGCTGCGCTTTCAGGCAGCCCCAATCCCCCAATAATAAAGGCTACCTGAAAAACGATGCGAAGCAAAGTTTCTGTGAAGCTAAAGCGCAGCTTCAATGAAATTAAAACGAGCAGCACGAGTTTCTATGAAGCTAAAATTTTTTGGCAGCCTATGTTGAGCCTTATTTTTCTTGCAGCTTGCGGATTTCGTTTTTGAGCCATTCAGCCCAGTTGGAACGTTGGCGGCAGAGGGCTTCACTTCAGTAGAGGCAGTCCCTGCCATACCGCGCGAAGCTTCGGTATTGCGGGCAAATATTTGGGCAACAAAGAAGGCAAACGTTTCCGCGCTTTGCCACATGCCGCCATGCTCGCCATACACGCGGCAGGCTTCAGGGTGGAGCACATCAAGCAGGGCTTCGATTTCGGGTTGCCGGGCAAGCCATGAGCCGTTGTCATCATCTAAGTTGGGCACTTCCTCCAGCCAGCATTTGATGTTTTCCAGCCCCTGAAAGCGCGGGTTGTGCCAGAGCAGGCACAGGGGCGCAGGCAGGGCTTTAGTTAGTTTCCGGTATGCCTTGCGGGTTATTGTGGTCAAATCGCCAAACAAGTTCATACAGGACGCGGTTGTGCTTGGTTACGGGCAGGGCGAGCAGGATGTCGCGGACTTGCTCGGGGTATGCCAGAGGCTGAGTTTGGTCATGATGTATTCGGTGTGGGGTTGGCCGGTTTCAGGTAGCTTTTCCGTTTCCGCGCCCAAGCCACGCAAATTTGCGCTCTTTTATCGGCAGCGTTATATTTCTCCATACATAAATCTTTCTCCAAAGGAGTGAAATCATGGAAAAACTCACCCCCAAATCCTTTATGATGCACCTGCTCAACGGCTCGGCCTTGGGCATTGTGGTAGCTCTGGTGCCGGGTGCGCTGTTGGGCGAGCTGTTTAAGGCGCTCACGCCGTATTGCGAGCCGCTAGGCATGCTCACGCAGATGATTGGTGCCACCAACGCCATGGTCGGTATCGCCGTAGGTGTGTCCATCGGCTATATGTTTAAATTCACACCAATTGAATCGATTTCGGTGGGGATGGCTACCATGGCTGCCGGCGGTGCGGTGCGTTTTGCCGACGGCATCATCCAGCTCAAGGGCACGGGCGATATTTTCACCATGGTGTTCACTGCTGGCATTGCCGCCGGGCTGATTGTGCTGCTGCGCGGCAAGGTGCGCGGCTATGCGATTTTGGTGGTGCCTGTGGTGAGCTTGTTTGTGGCGGGCACGCTGGGGCGGCTGGCGTTTCCGTATTTCATCGCCTTTTCGCAGCTGTTGGGCTCATGGATTGCCCACCTGCTCACGCTGGAGCAAACGCTGATGGCGGTGCTGATTGCCATCGCGTTTGCCTGCCTGATTGTTTCGCCGGTGTCTTCCGTGGGTATCGCCACGGCGATTCACTTGGCCGGCGTGGGCTCGGGCGCGGCCAATTTGGGCATTTGCGCCTGTGCGTTTTCGCTGGCCGTGGCCGGGCGGCGGGTGAACCCGTTGGGCACTTGCGCGGCGCATTTTGTGGGCTCGCCCAAGCTGTCCATGCCCAATATCGTGGCCAAACCCAAGCTTTTGCTGCCGATTATGCTCAATGCCGCGCTAGCCGGGGTGCTGGCTTCGCTGTTTCAAATCCAAGGCACGGAATTTAGCGCCGGCTTCGGTATCAGCGGCCTCATCGGCCCGGTGAACCATTTGAAACTCGCCGGCTGGGGCGCGGAGCAGCTGGCGGTGTCGCTGCTGGTGTTTGTGCTTGTGCCTGTGGCCGGGGCGTTTGCAGCGGACTGGCTGTTTGTGAATAAGCTCAAATGGATTGCGCCGGAAGATTACAAGATTGATGTGTAATGAAAAGAGGCTACCTGAAAAATGGGCAAGCAGTTTCAATTTCGTTGAAGTTGCGCTTTCAGGTAGCCTTTGGTTTGTGTGCCGAAAGGCTACCTGAACAAGCAAAATTACCTTGCCCTGCTATATAATCCGCCGCCATGAACACCATCGAATCCGCCCAAAACCCCGCGCTCAAACATCTGGCCAAACTGCTGCGCAGCGCCCGTGCTCGCCGCGAGAGCGGGCAGGCTGTGCTGGAAGGGGCACATTTGCTCTCCGCCTATTTGCAGGCGGGCGGGCAGGTGTTGCAAGTTTATGTGCCTGCAAGCAAAACGCAGCAGCCGGAAACTGCACGGCTGCTCACGCAGCTGCCACCCGAACGGGTGGTGCAGACGGCGGGCGCGGCCTTGCAGAAAATCACCAGCCTCACCGATGCCGAAGAAATCACCGCGCTGATTGCGCTGCCGCCCACCGCGCCGTTTGATGCCGAAGCCGATTGCGTGGTGCTGGAGCGTATTCAAGATCCGGGCAATATCGGCACGATTCTGCGCAGCGCGGCAGCAGCGGGCGTGGGGCAGGTGGTACTTTCCGCTTATTGCGCCGATGCGTGGTCGCCCAAGGTGCTGCGTGCGGGCATGGGGGCGCATTTTGTGCTGCGCTTGTTTGTTGAGCCGGATTTGGCCATGTGGCGGGAGCGATGCTGTGTGCCGCTGCTGGCCACCGCGCTGCGCCGCAACAGCGTGAGCCTGTATGATTGCGATTTGCGCGCACCCGCTGCCTGGCTGTTCGGCAACGAAGGCACGGGCGTGAGCGAAACCATGCTGGCCGCGGCCAGCCGCCTCGTGCATATTCCGATGGCGGCGCAAACCGAATCGCTGAACGTGGCGATGGCGGCCACCGTTTGCTTGTTTGAGCAGATGCGGCAGCGGTTGTAGCGGAAGTTCGGTTTTCGGCTAAAAGGCTACCTGAAAACGAGGCTTCCAAAGAAAGCTGAGTTTTCAGGTAGCCTTTTGGTTGCACAGCGGCATCATCTTTAGTGCGATTTTGCCTATGCGGCTGTTTTTGGCAGCGGTTTTGTGCCATAATTCGCGCCTGCCTGTTTTAGCAGGCATTTAGGAGTTGGCGTGGGTCTTCCCGGCTCGGCCAGCTTGTCCGGCCGCAAGGCTATATTTTTGGAGTTTTATTATGGCATTAACCGTAGAACAAAAAGCGCAAATCATCAAAGACTTCCAGCGCAAAGAAGGCGATACCGGCTCTTCTGAAGTACAAATCGCTCTCTTAACTTTCCGCATCAACGATCTGGCTCCGCACTTCAAAGCCAACCCGAAAGATTTCCACAGCCGCCGCGGCCTGCTGAAAATGGTGAGCGCCCGCCGCCGCCTGTTGGCCTATCTGCGCAACACTGATGTGGATACCTACCGCGATGTGATTACTCGCCTGAACCTGCGTAAGTAATCTTTGCCCAATAAAAACCGTGCCGCCGGAGCTTTCCGGCGGCACGGTTTTTTTGTTTTAGCTGCTCTTTAACTTGATAGCAACTCAGCTTTGACTTTGCCAAAACCTCGGTCCGCTTCGCAGAAACTCGTCCTCCTGCGGAAACCTCATTTTCAGGTAGCCTGTTGGGTGTAAGGCTACCTGGAAATAGTATCGTTCAAGCCCTGCTTTTGGGCTGTTGCGTTGGTTCTTCTTGCTGCTCTGCTTGGTATGAAAAACGCGCTGCAGCCATAGGGCAGGTTTCAGGTAGCCTTTTCCAGCAGGCGGGCGATTTCGGCCACGATGGCATCGGCGGTATCGCGTTTGCCCATTTCCGGCAGCGCGGTTTCGGCCGAACCGCTGATGAGCGTTACTTGGTTGTTGCCGCTGCCCATGGCACTGACAGCGTGGTTGGCCACGATCAACGGCACGCCTTTGCGCAGCCGTTTGGCGCGGGCGTGTTCGAGCACGTTGTGGCTTTCAGCGGCAAAACCCACGCAAAAGGGCGCGTTGGGCAGCCGAGCCACGGTGGTGAGGATGTCGGGGTTTTCTGCTAGCTCAATAACGGGCGGTGTGCCGCTGCCGTCTTTTTTCAGCTTTTCGGCGCTGCGGTTGGCCACATGGTAGTCGGCCACAGCGGCCACGCTGATGAATACGTCGCAGCTACGCACTTCCCGCATCACAGCTTCGTGCATTTCACGCGCGCTGTGGGCATGGAGCACGGCTACCCCGGCGGGCGGGGCTACCTGAAGCTGCCCGGCCACCAGCACCACTTCTGCCCCGGCGGCACGGCAGGCTTGTGCCAGTGCCACACCCATGCGGCCGCTGGACAGGTTGGTGATGCCGCGCACGGGGTCGATGGCTTCAAAGGTGGCGCCAGCCGTGAGCAACACGCGTTTGCCAGCGAGCAGCTTGGGTGTCCATAAATCGGGCAGCAGTTCGGCCAATTCGGCGGCTTCGAGCATGCGGCCTTCGCCGGTTTCGCCGCAGGCCTGGCTGCCGCTGGCGGGGCCGAACACGGTAATGCCGTCGGCCTGCAGTTGGGCGATGTTGCGCAGGTTGGCCGGGTTGCGCCACATTTCCACGTTCATGGCGGGGGCAACAGCCAGCGGGCAGGCGCGGGCGGCGGCTAGGGTG
This sequence comes from Eikenella sp. NML070372, assembly GCF_001648415.1. Lineage (NCBI taxonomy): Bacteria > Pseudomonadati > Pseudomonadota > Betaproteobacteria > Neisseriales > Neisseriaceae > Eikenella > Eikenella sp. NML070372. The sequence continues at coordinate 33,097 of NZ_LXSN01000007.1, forward strand.
GGGAGCAGATTATCGGCCATGCCGTGGGCAATTTTGGCTAGGGTATTGGCGCTGGCGGGAGCGATGAGGAATACGTCGGCCTCGCGGCTTAGGTGAATGTGTGCCATGCCGTCGGCGGAATCGGCAGTATCGTCCGTCCACACAGTGTACCCGCTTAGGGCTTGGAAGGTTTGCGGAGAAACGAAACCGGCAGCGGCGCGGCTCATGGCCACGCTCACGGTATACCCCTGTTTTCTGAGCAGGCGTACGAGTTCGCAGGATTTGTAGGCGGCAATGCCGCCGCTGATGCCGAGCAGGATGTGTTTGGTGGGCATGGTGTATGGCGTGATGTGAAAAGATGGGCGCTATGGTAACACAGGGATGGGCAGGGTGTTTCAGGTAGCCTTCGGATAGGGAAATGCTACCTGAAACTAGTTGTTGCACATTGATAACAGAGAAACAGTATCCATTTAGAGTAAGCAGTCCAATGAGATGTGTTGTATTGCTATTTTGTACCTTTTATCCATCAATTGCTGTTGTTGGTGATGAGTTTTCGTTAGCTCCCTTGTTTGCATATGTTAGAATCCGCTGCTTTTATTTTGCGGAACGGTATGTGAGCATTTGAAGCCTGTTCAAATGTATCAACGTATTTGCACTTTAATGAATTAATTTAATGAATAAAATTTATAATATTGTGTACTCTGAAGAGCGCGGCAGCTGGGTGGTGTGCTCAGAGCTGGAGCGTGCTAGTCGGAAAAAATCTTCCAGTAATTCTGCCGCCAAGCTGCTGGCTTCTGCTGCAGTGATTGGTCTTGGCGTATCTGCTTTGCCCGCAGCGGCTTCTACCTGCGGCGACGGTAGTACTGTAGCCAATGGCGGTAGCTGTGATATGGGCACATTCAGCGCAACCGTTAATGACCGTAAGGTTGGTCAGGCTTTGGCTAATAATGGTGATACCGTTACTGTAACCACCTCAGATATCAACAAAATTACATCGGCAAGCAGCTCGTTCCGAGCCGGCAAGCTGCGCAATTTGTTTACCGATCCAGCTATTCTCCAGCAGTTGAGTGATTTGCAGCGTGTGAACCCCAATTAAAAAGGCGAAACACGTACTGTTACCGACCCAATCAGCGGCAGTAATCAAACTGTTAACGTATACAATAATATTGGCTTTCTATCCGCATTGGACATCGATAGCATCGTGGCGACAGGGAATGATGTTTATGTGGATATACGCATCGGTACCGCCACCGGCAGTGGCAGCAAAATCATTGCCTCTTTGGGTGATCCCAATGCTGCTATAGTAGATAATACCGTTGCCACCAACCGTACGGCTACGCCTATCGCTGCAAAAGATACGCGCATGGTGCAGGCTGAAAATGGTGCTTCGGCGGAATGGACATCTAAAAACCGCATCCGGTTTGAGCAAAATGTAGTTGTGTCCGATAAATTATCTATTACCCAGGCTTTGTTCCAGCCGAAAACTGTTACCTTTTATGGACGGCAGCACCTATCGGCTCGACACAGTGCAAGATCTGATCAATTACAACAACAATGTTTTGAAACCTGCTATCGGTAAACCTGGTTTTGCCAAAGCCGGCGAAACTCAACAGGCGGCTTATGACCGCTGATTCAATGAGGCTGCCAAAACCCAAAATTATAAGCTTGAACAACCTAATCCAATCACGCCCACTCCGGATTCGTTGCTGCCTACAAGGAAATTTGGTGTTGGCTGCTACTGGCAGCGGCTCAACTGCTACATTGAAGAATGGCGGTCAAATCGACCATCGTACCGGACAAGGTACCGGTGGCGGTATGCTGGCTGAAGAAGGCGGTAAGGCTGTTATTGAAGAAGGTGCTAATTTGTCTGGCGTCTTCAGTAGCTTAGTTGTGTGTGGTTCGGGCAGTGTCGGCGAAAACCACGGTGTGATTTCCAGTGGTTATTATGCTTCCGACAATTTCGATACCAGTAAAGCTGGTCAGGTCAATAAAAACGATAATTATGTTGAAGCCATAACAGTTAATGCTACTAATAATGGCGTTTTCAAAAACGACGGTATCATCAACGTTACCAGTTTTACTTATCCCGATCTGAATTTCAATAACTACGGTATTCGGGTAAACAATAATGCCACAGCTGTAAACCAAGCAGGCGGTGTTATTAACGTTGCGGTGAATCACACGCCGAATAATCCTGTGCATGGCGTACGTATGGAGGACAATGGTACGTTCACGGGCGAAGCCGGCAGCGAAATTTTCATCGGCCGTACTGCGCAATATAGCAAAAATACGCCCACGACCCTAATCGGCAACACCTCCGATCAGGTTGGTATCTTGGTGAGAGGCAACAATGCTACCGTAAATCACGATGGCACTATTACCATCGGTAAGGAAACCCAAGGTGCAACCGCTGTTAGAGTGAGTAATGGTAATGCCACGGTAGCAGGCGGTCAGCCGAAGCAGAATATCGGCGTTCAAGCGCAAAACTCCGGGACTGCACAAATCACTAATGCCGGCACAATTAATGTGAGCGGCACCAATGCTGTGGGCGAGAACATCGTGGCCGAAGCTGGGTATACGGCCAAGATTACCAATACTGCCAGCAGCAAAATTATTGTGGAAGAAACCAGCGCCAACACTGCTACCCGTAACTACGGCATTTATGCTGAAGGACGAGGCACAGGTAAGGCTGATGTGGTGGTAGATGGTACGCTGACGTTGAAAGGTGATAACGTAATCGGTGCCCATACACGTGGCAACTCAGCGATGGACGTAAATTCGAACATGATCAACAGTGTTCGATGATTCCAACAACGCAAAAAACCAAATTGCCTACTATATTCACGGCGGTTCAGCCACAGCCAATATAGCGGCTTTATCCAACAATACCAACATTATCACCGAAAACTCCACCCTATTCCGTGCGGAGGCGGGCGGCACTATTAATGCAGCAAGCCTGAATGTAACCGCTTCCGGAAAAGATGCAGTAATTTTAACCAGCAACGGCAAAGATACTGGCGCCAACAAAGTGTCCAGCATCACAGTAAACAACGGCACGTTCAACCTCACCGGAAACGGCGCAACTGTTGCGCTGGTATCCGGCGGTGCAACCGGCAATCTGAAGGGCACAGCAACCATTGCTGACAGCGCCACTGGTGCCACCATCGGTAAAGCAGATGGCAGAAGCTACGGTTTGGATAACCAGCTGATTGCAGGTAGCGCCAGTAATAACACCACCAAATTGGTTTCCGAACTGAACACCATCACTAACGCAGCCGGTGTAACCGGATATACCGCGCAAAACAGCAGCACAGTGGAATATTCAGGTAGCTTCAATCTAAATGGCGCCAACAGCGTTGCTGTACAAACACTGGATAACGGTACAGCCAACCTGAACAACGCAACGGTGAAAGCCAATGGTGATGCTTTGCGAGCCAATGGTGGCAACAACACCATCAATGTTAATGGCGGCACGGTAACCGGCACCACCAACGTATTTAATTCAGTTACCGGCACCAACTCGCTCGTTACCACAAACGGTGCAGTGCTGAATGGTGTGATGTCGCTGGCGGCAGGAACTTCTTCCGTGGAGCTGGCTAACGGCACCACCTGGAACAATACTGGAAATTCCACCGTAACCAGCTTGGATAACTCAGGCACCGTAGCCTTTGCCACACCGGTTGCAGCTGCTGTTGGTAATTACAAAACTATCACCGTAAACGGCGACTACACCGGCAATAACGGTAAATTGGTGGTGAACAACCTGTGGAACAGCGATGCCGACAAAGATTCTGATCACCTGATCATCAAAGGCACCGCTAGCGGTACTACCGTGGTTAGCACGCCGAACGGCATCATCGGTAACATCAGCAAAACCAACGCCCAGCAATTCTCGTCTGACGTGGTTACTGTAGAAACCCCGAGTGCCAATGCCCCTAATCAGCAAGAAGGCCAGCCTGACGGCAATGCCATCTTTACCGGTACGGCTAATACCACCAATGCCGGCCAAGCTCAGCTTGTATTGAAGAGCACTGCTGGCGGTAAAAACGTGTATACCTGGACGCTGTTTGCCGACCCCAACGCCGGTCCGTCGACCTACATTTACGCCCCTGCCGTGGCCGGCTATGTGTTGATGCCGCAAGTGAACCAAGAAATTGGCCACCACACTATCGGCACCCTGCACGAGCGCCGTGGCGAGAACCAAACCCTTGCTTTGGATGATTGCGCCCGTTGCGGCGAGCAAGCCAAAGGCCAAACTTGGACCCGCCTCCTTGGCAGCCGCCTCGATAGCGATGGCAAAGAACGCTTCAATTTTGAAACCAAAATGGGCGGTTTCCAGATCGGTCACGACTTCGCTGTTCGCCGCAACGATAAAGGCGGCCACCGTCTCACCAGCGGCTACCTGGCCTATACCCGAACCAGTACCGATTTCTTCGACCGTTATCGTGCTGTAAACGGCAGCATCAGCCCTGACCACTACAGCGGCAAAGGCACCACCGATGCAGTTAGCCTCGGCTTGAGCAACACCTATTATGCCGCCAACGGCAGCTACTTCGACTTGGTTGGCCAGCTGAGCTGGTTGCGTAACAAATACCAAGATCGCGACAGCGCCAGCGTGAAACAAAACGGCTGGGGTGCTGCCATCTCCGCCGAAGTCGGCCGTCCGTTTGCCTTAGGCAGCCATGCCGACAACCAAGGTGGCTGGCTGATTGAGCCGCAGGCACAACTGGTATACCAATACGTTGGCCTCAAAGATTTCAACGACGGTATCCGCCAAGTTAGCCAAGACAAGCAGCACAGCTTGCGCGGCCGCCTTGGTGCCCGCTTGGCCTACAACGGCCCCAGCCGCAGCCTGCGCACCAACACCTTCTATGCCGTGGCCAACGTATGGCACGACTTTATCCAGCCGCACGGCGTAGATATCGGTGAAGACAATGTGCGCGAGAAACGCAACGCCACCTGGGGTGAAGTTGGCCTCGGCGCCCAGCTGCCCGTATCCCGTAACGCCTATGTGTATGGCGATGCCTGCTATCAGCACAACTTCGGCAGCACCAGCCGCCATGGTTACCGTGGCAGCGTAGGCTTCAAATACACCTGGAAATAAGCGTTTGATGCAGCAAAGGCTACCTGAAAAAGTTTGAGCAAACCGTTTTCAGGTAGCCCCAACAAGGATTGAATACAATGAATCAGATTACAAAAACCCTCCTTCTCACCGCTTTGACCGCCGGTTTGAGCAGCCAAGCCGCCGCCCGCGACGTACACCACCGCTGGTGTGCCGAAGAAGCGCCCGTTGAGCAACCCGTTGTGGAAGACCCGATAGTTAAAAGTGAGCGCATCAACCTCTCGGCTGACGCCCTGTTCCGCATCAACCTCTCGGCTGACGCCCTGTTCCGCTTCAACCAATCGGATGCTGCCGATATGTTGCCCGAAGGCAAAGCCACCCTCGACCGCTTGGCCGAAAACCTCGTTAGCCGTCAAGCTCATATCGACAGCATTACCCTCACCGGCCACACCGACCGCCTCGGCAGCGAGCAATACAACTACAACCTCGGCCTGCGGCGTGCCCAAACAGTAAAAGACTATCTGCAGGGCAAAGACGTGCAAGCCCCCATCAGCGTGGCCAGTGCCGGTGAAAGCCAGCCGGTTACCACGGCTTGTACCGGCACCCGTGCCACTGCTGCTCTGAAAGCCTGCCTGCAGCCCGACCGCCGCGTTACCGTGGATATTTCCGGCACAGCAGCGCAAGAGTAGTCTAGCCGGTTGGAATCAAGGCTACCTGAAAAACAGCAGAGCGGAATTGCCGCCAAGCTGAACTTTCAGGTAGCCTTTTTCTATGGTTAAACCAAAGTATAGTGGATTAAAATAAGAATGGGACAAGGCGGCGAGCCGCAGACAGTATGAGCAATACGGCAAGGCGAGCCAACGCTGTAGCATTCTTATTTTAATTCACTATATTGAATCGTTTGAAATCTTGGGCATGAATTGAGGCTACCTGAAAAATGGAATAATGGCTTGCCGGCTTGGCCGGGCAGCTTTCAGGTAGCCTTTTACAGCACCGGTATGCTCTCAGGCGACAACACTTTCCCTGCCGAATCGGCCAAAAGCGGGCGCATTCGGTTTTTTTCATTGCCCCTGCCGGTGCTCTATCCTACAATTACGCTTTGCAGTCTGTGATTTATCGCTTGAAATAAAAACGATACGAGGGCGAATCGCCTTGCCGCTTCAATGCCACCATTTTGCCTCGTTGCCATTTTGAACAAGCATACACAAACTGCCACCTGCGGCTTCCCGTGCGGAAGCCGGTTTGCAACTGCTGCGGAGCCCTGTGCCCATGTCTGAAAAATACATTCCTCCCCAAAAGCCCTATCTGCAAATCAAAGACGTGGTGAAAACCTACGGCGAGAATTATGCGGTGGACCACATCGATTTGGATATCGACCGACACGAAATCTTCGCCCTGTTGGGCAGCTCCGGCTCGGGCAAATCCACGCTGCTGCGTATGCTGGCGGGTATGGAAACGCCGGATCAGGGCAAGATTATTTTGGACGGGCAAGACATCACCCGCCTGCCGCCCTACGACAGGCCGATTAACATGATGTTCCAAAGCTACGCCCTGTTTCCGCACATGACGGTGGAGCAGAACATCGCTTTCGGCCTGAAGCAGGACAAAATGCCCAAAGACCAGATTGCCGAACGGGTGGAGGAAATGCTGCGCCTGGTGCAGATGAGCAAATACGCCAAACGCAAGCCGCACCAGCTTTCCGGCGGGCAGCAGCAACGTATCGCGCTGGCCCGCGCGCTGGCCAAACAGCCCAAACTTTTGCTGCTGGATGAGCCTTTGGGTGCGCTGGATAAAAACCTGCGCCAGCAAACCCAGCTGGAATTGGTGGATACGTTGGAGAAGGTGGGCGTAACCTGCATCATGGTAACGCACGACCAAGAAGAAGCCATGACCATGGCCGCGCGCATCGCCATCATGTCGGAAGGCCAGCTGCAGCAGGTGGGCACGCCGCGCGAGGTGTACGACTTCCCCAACAGCCGCTTCACCGCCGAATTCATCGGCGAAACCAATATTTTTGAAGGCCACCTGGTGGCCGACGAGGCCGACCACGCCGAAATCGACTGCCCCGAGCTGGCGCAGAACATCCTCATCGACCACAGCGTGGCCGGGCCGGAGGAGCAGACCATGTGGGTCAGCATCCGCCCGGAAGACATCAATATGCACAAGGAAAAGCCGGCCAATGCGGGCGAACACAACTGGACCATCGGCACGGTGAAGGAAATCGCCTATTTGGGCAGCTTCGCCATTTATCATGTGCAGCTGCCCAGCGGGCGCATGGTGAAAAGCCAGGTGCTGTCGTCTTATTGGTATTTGGCCAACCTAGAGCCGCCCACTTGGGACGAAACCGTGTATCTGAGCTGGCCGGCCAACCAGCCCGTGCCACTCACCCGCTAAAGGCTACCTGAAAGCGAAGCTTCAACGCAGTTAAAGCTTAGCGAAGCGAAGTTTCTGCAAAGCGGATCGAGTTTCCGCAAAGCCAAAACGCGGTTGCAACAGAGTTAAAACCAACATACCGGTTCGGCAAGGCAGCCGAACATGAAAAGGCTACCTGAAACCTGAAACCGCACTTTCAGGCCAGGGCAAGCAAGAGAGGCTACCTGAAAAATGAAATGGCAGGCTTTAAAACGCAAACTCAGCCCCGGGCAGGGGCTGGTTATCGGCATACCCTATTTGTGGCTGCTGGTGCTCTTCCTGATCCCCTTCTTCTTCGTGCTGAAAATCAGCCTGGCCGAGCAAGCCACCTCGATTCCGCCCTACACCCCGCTCTACACGGTGGACGAAGCGGCCGGGCGCGTGAACATTTCCCTGAGCTACCTGAACTACACCGGCATTTTCGATAATTTCTGGCAGTCGTTGTGGCTCGGGCTCAACCCTTTTGCCGACAAATCCGGCAGCAACCTGTATGTGCACATCTACCTGCTCTCCATCAAAACCGCCATCACCGCCACGCTGATCTGCCTCTTGGCCGGCTACCCCATCGCCTACGCCATCTCGCGCAGCCGCGAAAAATGGCGCAACCCGCTGCTCTTGGCCATTATGCTGCCGTTTTGGACCTCGCTGCTGCTGCGCGTGTACGCCTGGATGGGCCTGCTTTCGCAAAACGGCATCATCAACAACCTGCTGTTGCGTTGGGGTTGGATTAACCAGCCGCTGGATATGTTCTACAACAGCTTCTCGCTCAATATCGTGATGGTGTACACCTATCTGCCCTTTATGGTGCTGCCGCTGTACACCCAGCTCCTCAAGCTGGATAACCGCCTGCTCGAAGCCTCTGCCGATTTGGGCGCCGGGCCGGTGAAATCATTTTTTTCCATTACCCTGCCGCTCTCCAAAAGCGGCATCATCGCCGGTTCCATGCTGGTGTTTATCCCGGCGGTGGGCGAATTTGTGATTCCCGATTTGGTGGGCGGGCCCGAACACCTGATGATCGGTAAAGCCCTGTGGCAGGCCTTCTTCACCCAAAACGACTGGCCGCTCGCCTCGGCCATGGCCGTGGTGATGGTGCTGCTTTTGGTGGTGCCCATCGGCCTGTTCCACCGTCATGAAGCCAAACAGCTGGAAGGAGCGCGCCGTGGCTAGAAAATCTGCATCGTCCACCTGGTTTCTGCGCATCTGCCTGTTTTTGGGGCTGGCCTTCCTCTATATCCCGCTGCTGGTGCTGGTGGTGTATTCCTTCAACCGCTCCGAGCTGGTAACCGTATGGGGCGGCTTCTCCACCAAATGGTACGGCGCGCTGCTGAATAACAGCGAGATTTTGGAAGCCACCTGGCTCTCCATCCGCATCGCGCTCATTTCCTCCGCCGCCGCCGCGGTGCTCGGCACGATGGCCGCCTATGCCCTGGCGCGCATCAAACGCTTCCGCGGCAGCACCTTGTTTACCGGCATGGTGTCCGCCCCCATGGTGATGCCCGACATCATCACCGGCATCTCGCTGGTGATGCTGATTCTGCAAGTGCAGGCCTTGCTGCGCGGCTCCAGCCTGAGCTGGCTGCAATTCGAGCGCGGCTGGTTCACCATCTGGCTCGGCCACACCACCCTGTGCATGGCCTACGTTACCGTGGTCATCCGCACCCGCCTGGGCGAGCTCGACCAATCCCTGGAAGAAGCCGCGCAGGATTTGGGCGCCAAGCCGTGGAAAGTTTTCTGGGTGATCACCCTGCCGCTGATCGCCCCCGCCATCGCCTCCGGCTTCCTGCTCGCCATGACCCTTTCCATGGACGACCTGGTAATCACCTCCTTCCTCAGCGGCCCCAACTACACCACCCTGCCGCAGCTGATTTTCGCCAAAGTAAAACGCGGCGTGAACCCGCAAATGAACGTGCTCGCCACCTTCCTAATCGCCATCATCGGCACCCTCGTCATCACCGGCAACTACTTCATGATGCGCCGCGTCAACAAACGCGACCGCGAAGCCGCCCTGGCCTACAAACAAGCCCAGGAAGCCGCAGCGGCAACAGCCACCCCGCCGCCCTCCGCGCTGATTGAGGCCGAAGAGGCTGCGCAGGAGGCAGATACGGCTGCCGAAACGGCCGATACCGGCAGTACCTCGTCAGAATAACAAGCTGACCGCAGGTTTGACTTACTGCAAATAAATGCCAATATTTACAGTATATTGATTGCCATCCGCCATCAAGCAGCCTATATTGAAGGCTACCTGAAACCTTTTTTCAGGTAGCCTTCAAACACATCTGCAGAAAGGGAAAGAATATGCCCACCATCCATGCAAATACCCAACTGAAAACCGGCGACACCGTAAACGGCCTGATCGGCCTGAAAGATTGCGAAAGCGGACGCTGTTTGAATTTGAGATTAGACGGCAAGGCCGTGGCACCTGAAGGTTGGCCATCAGTGTGCCAACCTCCTCATGCCCGCTATTTTTACGTAAATCTCAATTTGCATGAACATAATCCGTCCGTGCCACCGTATAAGAGCCTGCGGATGGATGTATCAACCAAGCAGGAGGCTGTAAATTTGCTTAAACAATTTTATGCAGGATATTCAGACAGTAATTTCGGCTGTGCTGAGGAGCCGATAACTAAATCGTTTGTAGAAGCATTAGAGCGGTATAGTGTTTGCCATACTCAAAGGCAGCTTTGCACTCCAGATCGTAAAAGTAAAGTTTGGTGTTCGGGAGGGGTTTTTGCCAGATTTTGTCCTAGAGAAAACGCGCCTGATGTTTGCAAAGATAAAACCTCCTGGCCGAAAGAAACCTGTTCCGAATTAATCTACGATGCCGCCTCCGGCCGCTTCAAGCCCGCCTGCGCCCAACACGATCCGCACCTGCCCGAGAGCCTGAAAAACGAACGCCGCTGCCTGAGCCTGTGCGACACCGAAGGCAACTGCGTGATCATCCGACGCACCGAGCGCGGCATCGAGCTGTGGCAGGAAAAATACAAACAGCGCGCACTGCTTGATCCGGCTACGGGGAAGGTGTTGGGTATGGAACAGGATAATGGGACGGCCAAATTGAAGCTTTCATCATCAGTCAATGTGCGAGATGTACTCACTAACCGTATTTCTCTTATTAGCGGAAGCACATTAACCGTAACAGCCAATCAGAAGGTTACTTGGTCGGTTAGTAGTACATTATTAACAGTAATGGAAACTAGTGAGACTCAATTAACTCTTAAAGTAGGTAGTCAAAATGGCCCGGTAACAGTTTATGCCAGAAATGAATGTGAATCTAAGGATATTGGTTTTAATGTAATCTTAGGTACACCTATGGAAGTTACCCCTGACCCCTGGGAGGGAGTGCCGCTCGTTTTTTCGGAAAAAGGATTATTTCAATATCATCTATGCAGATTTATGAAAGAATACGGGATAACCAATAAAACAGAGGTAGCCGCATTTTTTGCAAATGTTGATGTAGAGACGGGAGGAGGAAAGAGTATGACGGAGAGTACTGTATATAAAACATTTAATGCGTGGAAAGGATTGAATCAAGATGTTAAAGACTGGGTTAGTCAAAAAGGTAATAATGCTGAAGCTGAATTCCTTAAACTTTCTGAAGAGGAGCGTATCAATATCCTGTATGACAAACGCCCTGGGTTGGGAAATATGTATCCCGGGGATGGCTATCGGTTTATAGGCAGAGGATGGGTGCATTTAACTGGACGTGATGCATATCAAAGTTTTTCCAATTTCAAACGTATGCCGCAAATTATGGAAGATCCGTCACTGATTGCAAAAAACCCTGTCTTGGCATCGGAAAGTGCGGCTTGGTTTTGGACGCATTATAAAAGCAAGTTGGCTCAAGCAGCCCGTGAAGGTCGTTTTGATGAAGTGCGCAGAATTTTAAATGGAGGGGACAATGGGAAGAGAGATAGATGGGATAGGTTCAATCAATATTTAAATGGTAAGGGAGCATTGGGATGTTAAAAATAAAATATTTCCTTGCAATATTTATTGCATCTGTAATATTTCCAGCTTATGCACAACGCCCCAAAACCGTTTTTTCTTGCACTACTGTCCGAGGCAATCAGGTAAAAGTAGAAAGCATAGGTAATTCTTATCGATATAGTTTTGGTAAACGTGGGCAACGCCCCCAGTTGGTTTTTTCTCAATCTAAACGGCAGGTCATCGCCCTGAGCCCCAGAGGCCCGGAGATTATGCGGTTTCGGTGGCGTGCGATGGTTATGGAAAATAAGGGCTATCGCTATCGCGTATATACAGCGATAGATAGCGCAACAGAAACCGTCTGGATGGGGGTTTCTGTGTGGAATAGACGTAAGAATAAGATTCGGGATGAGGAATGCTCAAAACGTTATCCAATCATAGACGATATGGATGAGCCATTTGATGGATATGCTTATGGATCTGCGGATGGGATGCCGTTTTATGATTATCTCGAGAATTGAGTATGAATCATGTATTTTTTATCATGACTGTTATTGCCAGCAGCTCTATTTATGGTGAAGTATATAGGCTTAGTCATCTAGATAGGGGTTCAATCGGAATAAAGTGTGGTGCTAGGACTTATATAGGCGAGAAAGGAGGATTATTCATAAATTTTGCCCAAAATGGATTGATACTATTAAGGCGAAATCAAGCCCCTAATCCTCAAACTTCTAATCAGTTTTATAAAATAGACGAAGATCAGATTATTCCTGGCTCTTTAGCCCATGCCGAACAAATAGCCGCCGATTGTGAAACCTATCTCCGGCATCGCTATCATGTAATGGAGCAGGCTACAAAACAGAACCAAAATAGTATCAGGAAGTGGGATGTTGCCGCCTATTTTGTAGAAACAATACATGAGTGGGCTCCATCTCCAAAAAGTATGCGGTTTTTTAAGGTTGGTTCGAATGTTATTGGGGGAGAAGGTGGTTATGTATTGAATCCAGTAGATTCAGTAGTTTATGAATCTTTGAAAGATAATCCAGAGATGTGCAGATATGTACATAAATTGTGGTGGGGCGATACGGAGGCAAATCCTCATTGCCAGGAAGGGTTATTTTAAACCAATTGAGGCTGCCTGAAAGGTTCAGGTAGCCTCAGAGAATAGTATGGTAGGCATATGATAAGCATAAATTTTTAGGTTAAACTAAAGCTAATAGGCGGAATGTCTATGAAAATATTTCCAATAATTGTTATGTGCACAATAAGCTCTTTTATACAGGCGGAAATAAAAAAGCCAGAAGCATTGGCTATAACAGTTTTTTCCTGTACAACAGTGAATGGGAAACAATTGGCAATTTATCAAAAAGATGATAACTATATTTATAGTTTTGGCCATCCCAATCACCCTGAATTGGTTTTCAGCAATCCGAAACAAGATGTTTTAGAAAGGAGTTTGGATAATACAAAAACCGGCAGCTCCGGATTGTGGGGTGAGAAAAATATGATAAATGGTCGCTATAGCTATAGTGTATTTTGGGCTGTGAATAAATGGGACAATGACATGATTGTAGGAGTTGATGTTTCAATGGAAGGAAATTTAGATACTGTGCGTGGTGATCTAAATTTTCCTTCGGCTAGAATTCTTTGTGATAAGAATAAGCCGATTTACTCGTATCCGGGATCGTGATTAGGGGATAAGTTATGCAAGAAGGTTACCTGAATTTTTCAGGTAGCCTGTAAGAGTTCTACTGTGAATATGAAAGGATTGGATATGTCGAGATTTGTTTTTTCTATACTTTGTGTACTGATAATGCAGCAAGCATATCCAGAAGTTGTTTTGTACAATCAACATATGCCAATCTCAATTTGCGGCAGCAATGTAGATGGAGCAGAATCAGTTGCCAAACAACAGGCGGCTTTGCAACAGTTTTCCAGAAGCAGTTTGTTGCTGTTGAGAAACGAGACACCTCCTTCGGCAGCAGGCAGGCAAAAATTACTGCCCGTTATGCCTGAAGAGCAGTTGAATCAGAGATACCCAAGCTGTTCTGCCTATCTGCAAGCGAGGTATCGGAATCTGGTGGATGCGGCGGCGCAAAATAAGCAGGGAGGAAACGGACGGCTGGATATTTTAACGTACTTTATGCTTTCCGTTTACCATTGGCGGGATTCGCAAACGAAGGCGATGAATCCGGCATTTAATGCAATCATGGATGATGTGTTAAAAGATAACCGGCCTTTGAGAGATTATATTTTGCAGGAATTGGAAAGTTAGGTTGAGAGAAAGGCTACCTGAAAGCGCAGCTTCAACGGAGTTAAAACGCAGCACAGCGGAGTTCCTACGAAGCTAAATTTCAAGTAGCCTTTATTGCGGCGCTATTCCTGCACTTCAATCGCGCTGCCGCTATCCAACTCGATGATTTCGCCGGCGACGATTTTGGCGGTTTTGCGGGTTTCGGTTTCGCCGTTGCGGCGCACGCGGCCTTCGGCGATCCAGGTTTTGGCTTGGCCGCCGCTGTCGGCCAGGCCGGTGAGTTTGAGGAGGTCACACAGGGCGATGTGTTCGTGGCCGTTGAGGGAGAAGGTTTGCATGGCTTTCGTTTCGAATATTTGGTTTGGCGGGCGATAGAGGCTACCTGAAAAATATGTTTCAGGTAGCCTCTTTGTTTGGCTATTTATAGCTTGCCGAGAATGTCTTCGCTCAGGGCGAGGTCGGCATTTTTATTGATGCCGATCTGGCGGGCGAGGATGTTGCGGGCGATTTGCTGGGCTTCTTCGAGGGAGTGCATGCGGTAGGTGCCGCATTGGTATTCGTTCAGCTCGGGGATTTGGCTTTGGTCTTGCACGTTTAAAATATCCTGCATGGCGGCTTGCCAGGCAGCGGCCACGGCTTCTTCGCTTGGGGTGCCGATGAGGCTCATGTAGAAGCCGGTGCGGCAGCCCATGGGGGAAATGTCGATGATTTCTACGTTTGCGCTGTTGAGGTGATCACGCATGAAGCCGGCAAACAGGTGTTCCAGCGTGTGGATGCCTTTTTCGGGCAGGATTTCTTGGTTTGGCACGCAGAAGCGCAGGTCGAACACGGTGATGTCGTCGCCTTTTGGGGTGCGCATGTTTTTGGCCACGCGCACGGCGGGGGCATGCATGCGGGTGTGGTCTACGGTGAAACTGTCGAGCAGGGGCATGGAAGTTCCTTTGTGTGTTGGAATTGCGAAGACGGTATCATACCATTTTCACTTGTGGCTTGAAAAAATGTATGCTTTGTGCAGGATTTTGCCTCTTTCTTAACCATACAACAATGGGACAATCATGCAAAACATAGGTAGCACTTTGGCCATTTTAGGCATCCTGGCGATTTTTCTAGACTTCTTCAACCGTGTGCCGAAAGTATTGGCTTGGATTTACAACTGGGGCGACGACGTGGCCTGGGGCATTAAGATTGCACTCGTTGTGGTGGGCGGCGTATTGTGGCTGATCGGCCGCAATCAGGAAGCGGCGCATCCTGCCTTGGCAGAGGAAGACGACGAATAACCCCCCGCAACGATAAAATCCGCCGGCAAACACGATTGTTTGCCGGCGGATTTGTTTTGTTTGGATTGGGCGTTTGAACTACATTGAAGCTGCGCTTTAGCTTCGCAGAAACTTCGCTTCGCTCCGTTTTCAGGTAGCCTTTTGATAAGAGGCTACCTGAAATCTCCAGAACTACATTTCCCGCCGCTTGAAGTGGCGCGGCCGGAAGCCCAGCAACCCAAGCGTGGCAAAATACAGCACCATGCCGAAGCCGATCAGCGCAAACAGCTGCCCCGTGCGCCGCAAGCCGCCCACGCGCACCCACTCCAGCGCCACATAATGCTGTACTGCCCAAAGTCCGCCGGCCATCACGGCCAGCGCAATCGCCAACTTCAGCAAAAACGCGCGCCAGCCCGCCTTGGGCTGATACATCTCTTTAATCCGCAACAATAAAAACAGGAACGCCGCATTGATACACGCGCCCAGGCTGATGGATAAGGCCAGCCCGGCATGCTGCAGCTTCCACACAAATATCAGGTTCATCAGCTGCGTGCACACCAGCGTTACAATCGCCACCTTCACCGGCGTTTTGATGTTTTTCTGTGCATAAAACCCCGGCGCCAGCACCTTAATCAGAATCAGCCCCAGCAGGCCCACCGCATAGGCAATCAGCGCCTGTTGCGTCATCTGTGCGTCGTGCACGCCGATTTTGTTATACATAAACAGCGTGGCCACCAGCGGGAAGGCCAGCACCGCCATGCCCACCGCCGCCGGCGCCGTGAGCAGCAGGCACAGGCGCAAGCCCCAATCCAACAGCGCGGAAAATTCCCGCTTGTCGCCCGTGGCGGCGTGTTTAGACAGCCCCGGCAGCAGAATTGTGCCCAGCGCCACGCCCAACACACCGGTGGGCAGCTCCATCAGCCGGTCGGCAAAATACATCCACGATACGCTGCCGCTTTGCAAGTACGACGCGATATTTGTGTTGATCACCAACGACACCTGCGCCACCGACGTGCCCAAAATTGCCGGTGCCATCTGTTTAATCACCCGGTTTACCGCCGGATCGCCGAAACGCAACTTCGGCATTTTCAAAAAGCCCAGCTTAAACAGCCAAGGCAGCTGGAAACCCAGTTGCAGCACCCCGCCGCAAAACACGCCCCAACCCAAAGCCATCACCGGCTGCTCGAAATGCTTCGTCCCCAACAGCGCAAAGCCGATGAGCGACACATTCAGCAACACCGGTGTGAAGGCAGGCACGGAAAACTTGCCATAAGTGTTGAGAATGCTGCCTACTAAAGACGATAGTGAAATCAGCAGGATATACGGGAAAATAATCCGCAAAAGCTGCGAAGCCAGCACAAACTTCTCCGGCTTGCCGCCCCAGCCGCTGGCCGTGGCCCAAATCACCGCCGGCGCCGCCAGCACGCCGATGGCGGTAACGATGAGCAGCGCAAACATCAGCATCCCCGCCACATGCTGCACAAATTCCTGCGTTTCTGCCGGCGATTTCTTCTGCCGGTATTCCGCCAAAATCGGCACAAAAGCCTGCGAAAACGCCCCTTCGGCAAAAATACGGCGCAGCAGGTTGGGCAGGCGGAAGGCCACCACGAATGCGTCCATGGCAATGCCCGCGCCGAAAATCCTCGCCAGCACCGCATCGCGCACAAAACCGAGCACCCGCGACAGCATGGTCATGCTACCGATTTTCGCCAACGCGCTAAGAAGGTTCATGCTTTCCTACCTATAGATAAAACGGGCGCAAGTGTACCGCAAGCAGCTGCTTTTGTGGGAGGGAGCGAAGAAAAGGTTACCTGAAAGCATCGGCTTTAACGAAGTTAAAACTGTTTTGCGGTTTTCAGGTAGCCTCAAAATATGGGCAGCAGGATTAGCCGGGCTTGGGCAATGCGGCCGATAAAATCAGGGAGGAGATGGCACCGACTAAGGCAAATACCGGTCCGAATATGGGCAAGGCCTCGCCTGCACCGTTATCACTAGGCAGAATAGCGAAGACAAGAAAAAACAGTGAAATGCCGGCAAAGTAAACACCGCCGTCGATTAACGCCGACAGCAGCTCGCCGGCAAACAGCATTCAGCCGACCATTTCCAGCCCCAGGTTAATGCGAAACCGGCAACCATAAGCAACAGAACCAGCGGAAAGCCCAAAAATACCTGCATGACAGTATAGCGGCTGTAGAGGGATACCATACGCGTAAACTTTCACTCTGATGGTGTTTTTATCTTGATTCATCGGCAATTCTCTTAATGTGGCAAACGCATGGCTTAGTTTGGGATGAAACTTTTTCAGGTAGCCTCAACAGCGGTTTTAAGCAAAGCCCTGTTCTTTTAAAAAGGCATACAGCTTTTCGGCAAACAGGCGGTAACCGGCGGCATTGGCGTGAATTTGGTCGGATTTCAAATCTCGGTCACCGAGGATTTCCGACCACGCGCCGCTCATCAGGGGGAGGCGGTATTGTTCGGCTATTTCCCGGTAAAGCGGGTGGTCGCTGAGTTTGCCGAACAGTGCGCCTACGGTGAAATGGGGGATGGCCACCAGCACGGCGGGGATGTTTGCGGCCTGCACGGTTTGGATAATTCTGCCGATGTTGGCGCGGGTGGTGCTTTCGGGCAGTTTGCGCAGGAAGTCGTTGCCGCCGATGCTGATAATAACGAGTTTGGGCTGCCGTTGCATAAGCCCGGGCAGGCGGGCGAGGGCATCGGCTGTGGTGTCACCGGATACGCCGCCGTTAATGATTTTCCAACCGGTGAGCTCAGCCAGCTGCATAGGGTAGGCGGCAGCAGGGGCGGCACCATAGCCGTAAGTGAGGGAATCTCCCAGAGCGAGTACGGTACTGTCTTTGGGAAGGGCCTGGGTGCGGTTGCGGCGCTTGCCGCAGGCGGCCAGGGTGAGGATGGCGCTGCTGATGAGGAATTGTCGTCTGTTCATGGATGTGTGGGTTTCAGGTAGCCTTTTGGCAAACCTGCTGCGGGCGGAAATGGAAAACAGCCTGAAAGCCAACTTTCAGGCTGTTGTTTACCTAGTTAGGCAATTTCGGCAGCGTATTGCTCTGCGTTCATCAGGCTGTCTAAGTCGGCAGGGTTGACAGGCTTGATGCGGAAGAACCAGCCTTCGCCGTAGGGGTCGCTGTTTACGGTTTCGGGCGCATCGGGCAAGGCTTCGTTTACGGCCACGACTTCGCCGGCAATAGGGGCGTACACGTCGGAAGCGGCTTTCACTGATTCCACTACGCCGGCTTGGTCTTCGGCGGCGAGCGATGTGCCCACTTCGGGCAATTCAACGAATACGATGTCGCCCAAAAGCTCCTGTGCGTGGTGGGTTACGCCCACGGTTACGCTACCGTCGGCTTCGGCGCGCAGCCATTCGTGGCTGGAAACGTATTTGAGTTCGGCGGGAATGTTGTTGCTCATGGTTTTTCTCCGGAGTTATGAAGGTGGGCTGATGTAAGGTCATTCACATTATACAGATTTGCCTGTATTGGGTTTGCGCTGACGCAAGGCTACCTGAAAAACAGCATCTTGCACTGAGCAAATTCGTGGTGTGTGTTGAACGGGCTTACGCTTTTGCTTAGCTTCGTTGAAACTGTGCTTTCAGGTAGCCTTATTTATCTTGTAGGGCACGGCGGATTTTCTGGTCGGTTTTATATTGGCTCAGGGCATACACCGACCAGATGGCGGCGGGAATCCAACCGATGAGCGTGAGTTGCAACAGCAGACAGATGACGCCAGAAATGGGTTTGCCGATGGTGAAAAATTGCAACCAGGGCAGAAGCAGGGCGAGGATGAGACGCATAGCGGGTTTCCTTTCTTGAGTGGTGCGGTGGAATGAATGTTTTCAGGTAGCCTGCATTACTGCCGAGACGGGGTTAATGCCCTTTGCAATGCCTGCCTTTCAAACGGCCAGCTGGCAGTATATTTTTCTACCAATGCTTTAATCTGCGGATATTGCTTCATGTTCGATCCGAGCGACCAGCGAGCGGCACCATAGATTAGAATTTTTTCAGCATTTTGCCGGGTGGGGTTGGTCGGTTTTTCATCAAGCAGCTTGGCATTAAAGCTTTGCTTTCAGGTAGCCTGTACGCCCGATTGATGCAACAGGCTACCTGAAACCCTAAACGCGTTTAATCAAACTGTTTCTGGCCGTTGCGCACGAAAGGCAGTTTCAGCACTCGCACATCCACTTCTTTGCCGCGAATCACCACTTTGGCAGTATTTCCTTCAAAGGTTTTGGGCACGCGGGCGATGGCGATGGATTGCTTGAGGCTGGGTGAGAACACACCGCTGGTGGTTACCCCTTTGCCCTGCGGGGTGATCACTTCCATGTGCTCGCGCAGCACGCCTCCCTTGGCCAAGAGCAGGCCGACCTGTTTCACACTCACGCCTTTTTCTTTCAGGGCCACCAGCGAGGCTTTACCGACGAAATCGCGGGCTTCGTCTTTCAAATCCACCGTCCAGGCCATGCCGGCTTCAAGCGGGCTGGTATCGTCGTCCATATCGTTGCCGTAGAGGTTCATGCCGGCTTCCATACGCAGGGTGTCACGCGCGCCGAGGCCGCAAGGCTTCACGCCGGCCTGTTGCAATGCTTTAAAGAAAGGCTCGGCTTCGCTGCCGGGCAGAATCACTTCCACACCGTCTTCGCCGGTGTAGCCGGTGCGGGCTACGAACCAATCATTGCCCAAATCGGCGCTTTGGAAGGGCTTGAGGCTGTTTACGGTGTCAGCCCATTCAGGTTTCACGGCGAGCAGCTTAGCCACGGCTTTGGGGCCTTGTACGGCGAGCATGGCCAAATCGTAGCGGGGTGTAAGCTTAATGCTGAATTCGGCGCCGATTTTTTGGAACTGGGCGGAGTCTTTTTCGCGGGTGGCGCCGTTGGATATGATGCGGTATTGCGTTTCGGCTTCGTTGCCGCGATAAACGATGAGGTCGTCGATTACTCCGCCTTGGTCGTTGAGCATGGCGGAGTAGAGGGCTTTGCCAACAAAGGCGAGTTTGGCCACGTCGTTGGCCAGCAGTTTCCGGAAAAAAGCCTTGGCTTGCTCGCCGGATACATCGGTTACGAGCATATGGGATACGTCGAACATGCCAGCATCGGTGCGTACAGCTTCGTGCTCGGCGATTTGCGAGCCGTAATGGATGGGTAGCTCCCAGCCAGCAAAATCAACCAGCTTGGCGCCCGCATCTTGATGGGCTTGGTAGAAAGGGGTAGTTTTGATCGCAGGCATGATTTCAGGGTCTCCATTGGGCGGTAATAAAAGTAGCTTCTCTAATCTGTTTCGGGTATCTGAGATTTTCAGCGAATTTGCCGATTCTTCAGTGGGCACTGCACGCTGCTCTCTGGATGAAGCTGTTTCAGGCAGCCTAGCAGACAGGCCGACACATAAGGGACTTGGGAAGCAAGTTTACCCCCAACGGATGATTCCTCTTTAATCATCGCAAAGAAGACCTGTATCAACTCTTGCTAAAGATGTTGCGGAATCATCCGTGGGGTATAGGCCCCATTTAATAACCCCCCAGTTATCTAGGATAGCTTCTTTAATGAAAGCAGGTTGCAATGTTAATTGCAGACAATCTTGATTGCCAGGCCTCCTTGTGATGTTTCGCGGTATTTGGCGTCCATATCCTTACCGGTTTCATACATGGCATCAATCACTTTGTCCAAGTCGACATATGGCGTACTGGCGCGGCGCAGAGCCATACGTGCAGCGTTGATGGCTTTTACTGAACCGATGGCATTACGTTCGATGCAAGGAACCTGCACTTGGCCGCCTACTGGGTCACAGGTGAGACCAAGACTATGCTCCATGGCGATTTCTGCTGCGCTGCAAACGCGTTCGGGCGTACCGCCTAAAATTTCCGCCAACCCTGCCGCTGCCATTGAACAGGCTACGCCGACTTCGCCTTGGCAGCCTACTTCCGCTCCCGAAATAGAGGCATTCATTTTATAGAGCGATCCAATAATGCCTGCGGTGAGCAAATAGCGGTCGATGATTTCGGGGGTGAGCGGTTCGACAAATTTGTCGTAATACATCAAAACGGCAGGCACGACACCGCACGCACCGTTGGTCGGGGCAGTTACCACGCGGCCACCGGCGGCATTTTCTTCGCTTACCGCTAGAGCATACATATTTACCCAGTCTATAATCTGCATCGGGTCGTTGCTGAGGCTTTTATTAGCAGAAAGCCAGCGGTGAAGCCCTGTGGCGCGACGGACGACTTTTAGTGGGCCTGGCAACACGCCTTCAGTTGCCAAGCCATGCTTCATGCAGTCGGACATGGTTTGCCAGATGTATTGCAGGTATTCTTCAACTGCTTCTTCGCCATGCAATGCAACTTCATTTTGATACATCAGATTGGAAATGGACAAACCGTTGTCGTTGCAGTACTTGATAATGTCTTTGGCGTTTTTATAAGGGAAGGGGACTTCAATTGTTTGTTTTTCTTCAGCGCCGAAATGCGCTTCGTCAACAATAAAACCGCCGCCGATGGAATAATAAGTTTGGCGGTAGGCTTCTTTTTCGTCTTTATCAAAGGCTGTGATGGTCATGCCGTTTTCATGCAGAGGCAAAAAATCGTTATGGAACAACATGTCTTCGGCGTATTGGAAGCGTACTTCGTGTTCGTTTAATGCCACAGCCAGTTTGCCGCTTGCTTTAACGTTTTCAACAAAAATCGGAATCAAATCGATATCGACGTTATGCGGCAAATAACCAGCCAACCCCATAATGATGGCAGTATCCGTCCCATGACCCAAACCGGTCATGGATAATGAACCATATACGTCAATGCGGATATGCTCTATCTGCTTCAATTTGCCTTGAGCGCACAAATCGTCAATGAATTGTTTGCCTGCTTTCATCGGACCGACAGTGTGTGAGCTCGAAGGACCGACCCCAACTTTAAAAATATCGAATACACTAATCATGGCACTGCTCACTTATCTTTAGGATACGGCTTTATAAAGCCGGAATGGTATTTGTCTGAGAGGCCGTCTGAGAAACCTCTTGCTTCACATGACCATAAAACATTTGAACAGATGGTTTTCAGATGGCCTGAATACGGTTACAGCTTATTTAAGCAATTAGGTTATAGATAATATTGGATATTGCAATCAAGCCCATTACCACCACGAAGATATTGCTGAATTTGCCTTGGAACCGTTTCATTGCCGGTACTTTTCTGACGGCGTACATCGGCATAATGAACAGGATCGTAGCAATAATGGGGCCGCCCAGCGACTCAATCAAGCCCAAGATGCTCGGATTGATGATGGCAACAACCCACAAAGTAATCAGGAAGAACAGAGCAGAGTAGAGGTTCAGTTTTTTATGATTGATGGCAGTATCCGAGCTGGCATCGCGTTTAAGTTTGATAAACAAGCCTTCCAAACCCTCGCGCGCACCCATATAGTGGCCGAAGAAAGAGCTGGCAATAGCTAGAAATGCAACAAACGGACCTAAATAGGAAATGTAAGGATTGTCGAATTTATTGGCGAGGAACGACAGAATCGAAATATTTTGTTCTTTTGCCAGGGCCAGCTCAGACGACGTTAAAGTCAATACGCAACTGAACACGAACAGCATCACGAAAATCAATAACACGGTGGCAGTGCTGCGCAGGGTGTTGCTGGCATGCTGGTCTGTTAATTCGGTATCTTGGTATTCTCGTTGTTGGGATAAAACGAAAGAAGAAATGGCCGGCGAATGGTTGAAGGAAAAAACCAACACGGGTATCGTAATCCATAAGGTGGTTAAAAACGCGCCCGCGCTCGGAATATTGGTAAGCGAAGAAGTATTCCATTCAGGAATCAAGTATACCGATAAGATAAACAGAATAAATACCAGCGGATATACCAGCCATTCGGTTACTTTCAAAACGATACGTTCCCCCAACAACAGCACACCGATTAACGAAGCAATCAAAATGAATGACAACAAGGCCCGCGGAGGAGAGGCCATGCCGAGCTGGTTGACGAGAAAGGAGTCTACGGTATTGGTGATGCCGTTACCGTAAATCAGTAAAATGGGGAAAATGGCAAAGAAGTAGAGCAAGGTAATTAATTTGCCGGCAGTTTTGCCGAAGTGCTCTTCCACTACTTCGGTAATATCGCTGCCGGGCTTGGCGGAAGAAAGTACAAAACGCGCCAACCCCCGATGGGCGAAATAAGTCATCGGGCCGACAATAATGGCCATGGCAACAAGCGGCCAAAATCCGCTCATGCCTGCATTGATCGGAAGGAACAGCACACCAGCGCCCACGGCGGTGCCGAATAGGTTTAGCATCCAAACCAAGTCAAATCTATTCAATTTCGAAGAGACCGTTTGCTGGTGGCTTGAATGCTGTGATTTCATCTTAAAACCCTCCAAATAAATGTTTTATTTCAAAAATTTTACTGAACTCAGGAATCTGTATTATCAAAAACATCAAAAATCTATCATTATTTAGGACTGATCCTCCAAAGTCATTAATAAAAATAACAGTTGAAATTGGCTTGCAGCATTTTACCTAGGCAATTGTGCCTTTGGTGCCGTTGTTTTAACAATTCTCCTGCAAACTCATCAAATTATTACCTGAAATCGGGTTTTGAGGCAAGATTTGTTTACTGGGCGTGAGGTATTTTAGATGATTTGTAGAGCTTAGAGCCTATTGCTTCGTATAGAATTCAATTAGAAATGCTCAGATATTGAATAGCTAGGTAAGATATTTCTCTATAATTGGAAATTATGGCGGATTATTCCAACATATTTACAATATAATAATCGACCAGATATTTGCTGTGTATAGCCAGTAAACCAGCTACAAGTCGGAGTGGTTGCTTTCCTAGTTGACAGCTTGGGCTGGCACACATACAGTCTCTGACTCAGTAGTATGATTGGATACCGAAATCATGACCATATCTGTTTCGCTTGACAAAATCGACCTGAAAATAATTCAGGCCTTGCAACACAATGGCCGACTGAGCAACGTTGAACTGTCCGAACGTGTTGCTCTTTCCCCTTCCCCTTGCCTGCGCCGACTCAAGCAATTGGAGTCCACCGGCATTATCCAAGGTTATGCTGCCTTGGTTCATCCTTCCACCGTGGCTCTCGGCCTGCAGGTGTTTATCCGCGTATCGGTGGATAAAAGCAACCATCTGCGCGATGGCTTTGCCGATTCTGTGAGCAATTGGCCGCAGGTGCTGCGCTGTTTCGCACTCACTGGCGAAACCGACTATATGCTGCACGCTTTTTTCGCCGACATGGCAAGCTTCTCCCAATTCATCCTAGACACCCTACTGGCGCACCCGGGCGTGGTGGATGCACGTTCCAGCTTTGTACTGCAGGAAGTGAAAAATTCCACCGTGCTGCCATTGGACCATTTGCAAATGGATTAGGATAGTTGTTACCAGATATTGTGTGCTTAGAGAGAGTAAAATTTCAGGTAGCCTTTAGTATATGGGCTGCCTGATTTTTTTGTGCGGGCAGTTTGGATTTCAGGGAGGCTCCTTTATTGTAGCTACCTGAAGAGTTAATCTTAATTGCAGATAGTTCCATATAGCCTCACGCGGCTGCAGGGCAGCACTATCCTACGCCACTATTCCATTTTTCCCACTCAATAAAAAGGCACACCGCAAAAGCGGTGTGCTTAAAGTTTTCAGATAGCCCGGAGGTGGAAGAGAAGCTACCTGAAAATGCTGTCTAGCGGATCAAATCGCTATCGGCGTAATCACAGCAGCCTCTAGGCCACTTGCCGCCATTTCTGCTGCTGCTCGCGGTGGTAGTGCCTGAGCGTGTGTTCTTTGCGCCGCCCGCTTGAGAAAGCGGAAACGCGTTTCAGGTAACCGATGACGCGGGTGCCATGGTCAATATCGTGCGAACCACAGGTGGAACAGGCGTGCAGGGTGCGTTTGTCGATGTGGCCGCATTTGTTGCAGATGGTGATGCGCACATTCACGCAGAAGTAGTTGCAGCCGGTTTGCGCGGCGATGTCCAGCAACGAGCGGTAGCCGGATGCGGGCAGGGCTTCGTCCAGGTTCAGGTGCAGCGCGGAGCCGCCATCGAGCCAGTCCACCAGTTCTTTGCCGTGCAGCAGGAATTTGTCGAGCGCGTTGATTTCTTCGTCTTCAACGACGTAGAAATAGGAGTTGTAGCAGTCGCGGCTGACTTTGTAGCCGTCGGCCTTGTCCCATTTGGCGTTTTTCACGCCAAGGTTTTCGGCGGGGACAAATTCGGTGTTGAACTTCACGCCGTAGTGTTTGCTGGCTGCTTGGTTGGCTTCAAATATGGTTTTCAGACGGCCTTGGACGAAGTTGATGTAGTCGTCGTTGTAGCCGACTTTGATGCCTTGCGATTCGGCGGCTTCCGCCATGCCGTTGATGCCGATGGTGAGGAACTGTTTGTCCAGCGTGATGAAGCCTGCGTCATAAACGGGCAGCATTCCGGCGGCTTGGTATTCTTCCATCAGTTTGCGGTAGGCGTATTGGTATTTGTGGATTTTGGCGACTTCTGCGGCAAGGTCGCGTCCGTCTTGTTCCAGCCGGTTCATGTTGATGGTGATGACGTTGATGGAACCGGTCGCCACACCGCCCGCGCCGAGGGTGTAGCTGAAGGTGCGGTCTTCGATGGCGTTGCGCAGGCGGCAGCAAGAAGCCAACGAGTCGGGGTTGTCGGAAAGATAGACGAAGAAGGAATTGCCTTCCGCCAATTCTTTCGCCATTTCGTCGGCAAACACGGTGTCTTTGCATTTGCCGCCGTCGGTCAGCATGGCGGCGGTAACGACGGGAAAGGTCAAAACGGCTTTGCTGCGCTCCTGATTGAACCATTTGAGGAAGAAGTTTTGCAGCTTCGCCACGCTCGCCCACACGGGTTTGCTGAGATCGGGAAAGACGAAATCGCCAAACATCGCGTCGAAATAGTATTGGTCGTAAACGGAAATATTCCAGAACACGCTCTGATAACCGCGCGCTGCGGCGGGCTGGTTGATGCTGTACACCACCTGCTGCATGTGGTTGGCGATTTCTTTGCCGTGGGTTTCCAAATAATTGTCGCCGTAGTCTTTGCGGGCAAAGTGGTCGAAATAGGTCAGAAATTCCACTGTCGCTACTGCGCCGGCAAACTGCGCGCTGATGGCAAACACGAGGTTGATAAATGAACCGCAAAACGATGCCAGATGTTGCGGCGCTTTGGATTCGCCACCGAGTTTGCTTAAACCATCCAGCAGGAAGGGATACAGCGTGGCCGACACGCAATAGGGCTTCAGGCTGGTTTCGTCGTGCACATAGATTTCGTGTGCTTCGATTTGGCGCAGATATTCGTTTGCCACGGATTGGTCGAAAATCTCGGCAATTTTGCGCGACACCTGGGCGCGGTTAATCTGCACGAAAAAGTCTTTCATCAGCTCGGCTTCCATCGTGGCGATGTTCTTCTGCGTTACGTTGGCGTTGGCGTCCATTTTCGAGCCGTCCGCCGCGTTTTGCGCGCCAATGTAATCTTGCATGAATTGCAGTTTGCCGTTTAACTGCTCGGGATGCAGCCGAATCATGTGTACTCTCCTGGTTTGATGTGAAGTTTAGCGTGGGATGCCACTATCGGTGGGAAGCCTGCGTTCAGGCCGGTTGGAAACGTGCGCCCTCGGCAGCCGGTTGCGGGGTGTGCACCAAGGGGATGATTTTGGGGCGGGCGGCAGGCGTGTCTTTCACAAACAGATGGTTCAACACTTCGCCGCTGCGCAAATCGATAAAGCGCTGGTTGGTGTGCGGGCTGTCAAGGCCGCCGAGCTCCATTTTCCAGCGGCCGGTTTTCAGATAGGTGAGCTGCGGAATAATGGCGATGGAGGTGCGCTCCAGTTCGTCTTGCTCCAGGCCGGTATAGAGGCAGGTGTTCAGCCCGGCTTCTCGCACCTGCGCCAGCAGCGGCAGCAGTTTTTCAGGTAGCCACTCGCCACCCATAAACAGCACGCAACTAATCAGCCCGCGATAACGTTCCAAGCGGCTTTGCAGGTATTCGGCAGTCAGTTCGGTGCCCAAACCGCCCTTCCAACTGTCGGCGCTATGGCAGCCTTTGCAGCGCAACGGGCAGCCGGAAAACAGAAACGCCAGCGACACTTCGCCCGGCACTTCCTGCCAAACGATTTGCTCTCGGGTAAAATTCAGCGTTTCCATAGCCCTATCCTTAAAAATACAACATATAGTGCGATAAATTTTTTAAAACACTATATGTTGTGGTGAATTGTCCTGCTTTCGCAGGAAAAATGCAAGCGGCTGCGCCGTTAAATCGGGTTAATGACGAATGCTTTTAAATGAGAACAGCCTCTGAAGGGCAGGAAGATTTTTGTGCAGATAAGAGTTTGTACCCATCCATCATGCCGGGAAAACTGAATCCCTATCTCTCTTCGACAGACACAGAGTTTGACTTAGCTCAAAAGTGCACGGGGCTTGTGGCAGACAGGGGAATGGTTACATGAAGGCGAAGCTTCAACACAATTAAAACGCAACGCAGTTTCTGCAGGGCTAAAACTTCAGGCAGCCTTCAACGTATCAGTCAAAACATACATACCCGAGCAAATTAGTTGGAAAATTTAACGCAATCATGCATAATGCTGCAAAATTTTGCATATGGCGGATGAATACGCTTCCACTGCGACGTTAGCATGCCTTGTATCGAAAACGCATTCCTTTGCTATACCCCTCTTGGCAAAATTTATTTCTCCTCCAACAAAAGGAAACAACCCATGAAAAAATTCGCCCTGCTGCCAATTTTGGCCGCCCTCTCCCTATCCGCCTTTGCTGCCGACAATTACCTCACCAGCCAAGCATCCAACCACACTGAAACCATCAAAAATGAAGACCCTGCCGCACAGCAGCTGTTCCAGCGCAGCATCCGCCTGGAAGAAGGCCAAAGCAACACCACCACACTGGATGTAAAAGCCGGCCAGGTATACACCGTGTTTGCCGACTGCTCCGTGAACTGCTCCAACATCAAATTCAGCGTTACCCAAGGCCGCAACACCCTATTCCGTAAAAACCGTGGCGACGGCTCCCGCTTCACCTGGCAGGCCGAACGCGACGGCCGTGTGGAACTCAACACCGAAATGACCGAGTGCTCACGCAGCCGCTGCCGCTCCATGCTGCAAGTATTTAGCGGCGGCAAAGTAGGCAACAGCGACAACGCAGGCCCCTCCTTGGAAGCCGCACAAAAAGCCACCCGTGAGACGCAGCAAGCTCTCGACAAAAACATCCACGAACTGCCCCTGATTAGCGGCCAACTCACCGACAGCCAAAACCGTAGTGTGGAAATCGAGCTCACCGCCGGCAAGTATTACAGCGTGTTCGGCCGCTGCGACCAATCCTGCGAAGACCTCGATCTCACCCTCAACGCCAATGGCAAAACCATCGCCTCCGACACCGACAGCGACGACGCACCCCAACTGAGCTTCAAAGCTGAGCAAGGCGGCCGCCACCAGCTCAACATCAGCATGGAAGACTGCAACAACAACTCCTGCGCCTACTCCGTGCAAGTGTTTGAAAGCAGCACCGAAACCGATCCCTCCCTGCTGCGTGCCCAGCAAAGCAATGTGAACATCGTGAAAAACCACGACCCGGCCGCCCGCGTGTTCCTCCTACGCCAGCAACGCCTTGCTGCCGGCCAGAGCCACACCGAGCAAGTTAACCTCACCGCCGGCAAAGCCTACACTTTCTACGGCGACTGCGACGACAACTGCTCCGACATCGACCTCACCGTACGCCTCAATGGCCGCGTGGTGAAACAAGACGTATTGGGCGACAGCGTGCCCCTGTTCAGCTACCGCCCCGCCCGCAGCGGCCGCTACAGCGTAACCCTGCCGATGAAAACATGCTCCGCTGCCACCTGCGCCGCCAGCATCCACATCTTTGAAGGCACCAAAATGGTGTACGGCAACAACGGCCGCAACCGCTAACAAACTGAGCCGTCAGTAATCACAAGCAAAGGCTACCTGAAAGCGCAACGCAGCGAAGTTTCTGCGAAGCCAAACTTTCAGGTAGCTTTTTAGATTGCACTCAACAGTTACCCTCGGGCAACAATAGCTAAAGCACTTATTGCTTCATACCGAGCAGCGAGCCGCCGTAGTACGGCAAAGCTTGCCGATACAGTATACAGAAATAAGTGCTTTAACTATGATGGCCATACCGCCCGATCCAACACACCGCAAACCGGCATAGTCATACCGATACACATATCATCAAAGGGCTACCTGAAAATCCAAACAAACACTTTTCAGGTAGCCTTTCTGCCGTGCAAACAACAAACAAAATAAAGCGCATACTGCTTCCAATATACGCTTCTTCCTACCTCACCAAACTTATTTCAAACTGCCTACCATATCGGCAGGACGTACCCAGTCGTCAAACTGCTCGGCGCTCAAGAGGCCGGATTTCACAGCTTCTTCGCGCAGGGTGGTGCCGTTTTTGTGGGCGGCTTTGGCTATTTTGGCAGCATTTTCGTAGCCGATTTTGGTGTTCAACGCGGTAACCAGCATCAATGAATTGTCGAGCTGCTGTTTGATGCGCGGCAGATTGGGCTCAATGCCGGCTGCACAGTGTTCATCAAACGATATGCAGGCATCGGCCAAAAGCTGCGCCGATTGCAGGAAGTTGGCAGCCATCACGGGTTTGAACACGTTGAGCTGGAACTGGCCCTGCGTGCCGGAGAAGGAAATGGCGGTATCGTTGCCCAACACTTGGGCGCACACCATGGCGAGGGCTTCGCACTGGGTGGGGTTGACTTTGCCTGGCATGATGGAGGAGCCAGGCTCATTCTCGGGAATCAGGATTTCACCGATACCGGAACGCGGGCCGGAGGCCAGAAGGCGGATGTCGTTGGCAATTTTGTACAGCGACACGGCCAGCTGCTTCAATGCGCCGTGGGTTTCCACAATGGCATCGTGCGTGGCGAGTGCTTCGAATTTGTTCGGCGCGGTTACAAACGGCAGACCGGTGAATTTGGCGATATAGGAGGCTACCTGAACATCGTAGCCTTTGGGCGTGTTCAAGCCGGTGCCCACGGCGGTGCCGCCTAAAGCGAGCTCGGCCAAGTGCGGCAGGGTGTTTTCCAAGGCGCGGATGCCGTAGGCAAGCTGGGCGGCGTAGGCGGAAAATTCTTGGCCAAGAGTGAGCGGGGTGGCATCCATCAGATGGGTGCGGCCGATTTTCACCACATCGGCAAATGCCTCGGCTTTGGCAGCCAAGGTTTTTTGCAGGCGCTTAACGGCGGGCAGGGTGTGCTGCACTACTTTTTGGTAGGCGGCAATGTGCATGGCGGTGGGATAGGTGTCGTTGGAGGACTGGGATTTGTTTACGTCGTCATTGGGGTGGATAACGCTTTTCTCGCCCAGTTTGCCGCCGTTCAGCACGTGGGCGCGGTTGGAAATAACTTCGTTCAAATTCATGTTGGACTGCGTGCCGGAGCCGGTTTGCCAAATCACCAGCGGAAACTCTTCATCCAGCTTGTGCGCCAAAATTTCGTCACAGGCGGCAGCAATCAGATCGCGCTTCTCAGCAGGCAATACACCCAAGTCGGCATTGGCAAAAGCAGCTGCTTTTTTCAAATAGGCAAAGGCTTCAATGATTTCATGCGGCATGGAAGCAGCCGAGCCGATTTTGAAGTTGTTGCGTGAGCGCTCGGTTTGCGCGCCCCAATACCGGTTGGCCGGCACCCTTACTTCTCCCATGGTATCTTTTTCAATGCGAAATTCCATCACACAGCTCCTGAAGTTTGTTAGATTTCTAAATTCAAAAACCAACTGGGTAGATAAAACACTTAATTACCGCGTTGGCTCACCTTGCCATATTGCTCATACTGTCTGCGGATTATCGCCTTGCATGAAAAATATGCTTCAATTATAGCGGCTTCCAATTATGGCACAACCAAGCGGACACTATCTGCATCATACTGATTCTAAATAACTATACTAAGACATATCCAACTTATTCCTAGCCAAGGGGAATATATCATAAAACCAAGCGGCTTTTCACGGTGGGATATGGAAAATATTAAAACTGGAAACGCCAAAACCCCGCTGCCTTTAAGCAGCGGGGTTTTTTAATATGAAATGGCGCGGTGGACGGGACTCGAACCCGCGACCACCGGCGTGACAGGCCGGTACTCTAACCAACTGAGCTACCACCGCGCGCGCAAAATGGTGGGTGATGACGGAGTCGAACCGCCGACATTCTGCTTGTAAGGCAGACGCTCTACCAACTGAGCTAATCACCCGTATTTCCGTGCACAGCACTAGAAGACAGGTATTACACCAAACTATCCGCGCCATTGCAAGTATTTCTTACAAAAAAATTGCTATAAAATAGCAACACGCTGTTATAAAAGTGAAAAAACTTTTTCAACATTTCACCTGTCAACCTGTCGATAATCTCTCAGCCCACCCGTTTGCGCTATAATGTGCCGTTTAATTAATACCACGCACTATGGCTTTATGAATGCCGTTATCCGTACCCGCCAAATCGACCTCCAAGCCGAACAAGCCCTGCTGGCCGGTGGCACCCCGCCCTTGCTAGCACGCCTGTTTGCCGCCCGCAATGTCCGTTCTCCTGCCGAACTGCATAACCACTTAGCGAGCCTACTGCCCTATCAATCACTGAAAAATATTGATGCTGCCGCCGAACGGTTGGCTTACGCCATCCAAAAGGAAGAACGAATTTTAATTGTGGCCGACTATGATGCTGACGGTGCTACCGCCTGCGCGGCAGGCATTTTAGGCTTGCGCCGCATGGGGGCATGGGTGGAGTTTTTAGTGCCGGACCGTTTCAAACATGGCTACGGCCTCACCCCGCAACTGGCCGAGCTGGCTGCCAAACGAGGTACTCAGCTGCTATTAACCGTAGATAACGGTATTTCCAGCACTGCCGGTGTAGCACGCGCCCACGCATTGGGCATGGATGTGATTATCACCGACCATCACTTGCCGGGCGACACGCTACCTGAATGCATCATCGTTAACCCCAATCAACCGGGATGCACGTTTGCCAGCAAGAATCTGGCCGGCGTAGGCGTAATCTTCTATGTGTTAACTGCCCTACGCGCCCTGCTGCGTACACAGCAATGGTTCAACCCACAAAGGCTACCTGAACCTAATTTGGCCGAGCTTTTAGACTTGGTGGCTTTGGGCACCGTGGCCGATGTGGTGACATTGGATTACAACAACCGAATCTTGGTTAGCCAAGGGCTCAAACGAATGCAGATTGGCAAAACCCGTCCCGGCATTCAGGCGCTTTTCCAGGTAGCCCAGCGCGATATTCGGCAAGCCAAGCCGTTTGACCTGGGCTTTGCCATCGGTCCGCGCATTAATGCTGCCGGCCGTTTGGAAAACATGGAAATCGGCATTGCCTGCTTACTAACCGAAGACCCAGCCACCGCCGCCGAACTAGCCGAACAGCTAAATGAACTTAACCGTACACGGCAAGAAATCGAGCAAAACATGCTACAAGAAGCCCTTGCCCTGGCTGATCAAATCATCGTTGGCAGCAACCTGGGCATTACCGCCTTCCATCCCGATTGGCACCAAGGCGTGGTCGGTATTGTGGCCAGCCGGCTAAAAGACCGCCTCCATCGCCCCTCAATCGTGTTCGCCCCCACAGGCAATGGCGAACTGCGTGGCTCTGGCCGTTCTATCCCCTCATTACATCTGCGTGATGCCATCGATTTGGTGGCCAAACGCCATCCCGAGCTAATTCTAAAATTCGGTGGCCACGCCATGGCTGCCGGCCTCAGCATCCGCGAACAGGATTTTCCCCGATTCCAACAGGCTTTCGAAAACGTGCTGTCCGAACTACTAGATCGAGACTCACTTACCCGCACCTTCCTCACCGACGGCAGCCTGAACCCAGAAGAAATTTCCCTGCACACTGCCGAAACGCTGTCCAACCAAGTATGGGGGCAAGGCTTTCAACCCCCATGTTTCTATAACCAGTTTGAAGTATTGTGGCAGCGGGTAGTTGGCAACGGCCATAAAAAAGCTGGTCTAAACTGCGGCGGACACACTGTGGAAGCCATGTTTTTCCGTTGCACCGAAGAACTCCCGGCCAAAATTCACACCGTATACCGCCCCATCGCCAATCAATGGCGCAATCAATACGAATTACAACTGCATATCGACCACTGGGAGGCAGGCTGATGTGCAATACACAGCCAAAACTCTTATCATTGTCCTCATGGTACACCAACATATCTGGCTGCAGGGGATAATCACTTTTTCCATAAACGGTGCATTCTTACCATGATTTAACTTATAATCGCATCTTAACTATAATACTGTAAAAGCATTCTTACTAAATGTGGACATTGGGGGCGGTATCCTAAAAAGCAAATACCCGCCCGAAATTTCGAAATCCATTCTACTTTACTCAGGCAAATACTATGAGCGTCGGACTATTGCGCATCCTATTTCAAACCAAGCTGATTGAACAGGATCAGGTTGAAAAATACCGAGAAAAGGTTAATCAAAACAAAAATATAATTCCAATTCTAGCCGAAGCCGGCATCATCAAGCAGACAGATTTGGCACAACTTTTGGCCAAGTTGTTCCACTATCCGATTTTAGATTTGTCCCTCTACTCCCGCAGCATGATGGTGCAGGATGTGCTCAACGACAGCCAGATGATGGAGTACCGCTGTGTACCTTTGTTCAAACGCGGGCAAAAACTGTTTTTGGGTGTCTCCGATCCCACTTTGTTGCAAACATACCAAAAGCTCGTTTTCCCTAGCGGCCTAATTGTCGACCTGATTCTGGTAAACGACGAGCAACTAGATCGTCTGCTGGAATTCGCCAGCCAAACATCCACAGCCATTTTGGATGAAATTTCTGCCGATCCCACAGGCGTGGCCGCACCGGCACTCAAGGTGGATGACGAAGAAGAAGACGGCCCGATTGCCAAATTCATCCACAAAGTGCTGTCTGATGCCCTCAACACTGGCGCATCTGATATTCACTTTGAGTTCTACGAAGAAATGGCACGCATCCGCTTCCGTACTGACGGTCAGCTGCGTGAAGTGGTACAACCACCACTGAATATCCGCGGGCAGATTGCTTCACGTATAAAAGTAATGTCCAAAATGGATATTTCTGAAAAACGCGTTCCACAAGATGGCCGTATTCAGATTCAGTTCAATAAAAACCAAAAGCCCATCGACTTCCGTGTGAATACGCTGCCCACCCTATTCGGCGAAAAAATCGTAATGCGTATTTTGAATTCGGATGCTGCCACGCTGAACATCAACCAACTGGGTTTCGAACCTTTCCAAAAAGAATTGCTGCTGGAAGCCATCCACCGCCCCTATGGAATGGTACTGGTTACTGGCCCGACCGGTTCCGGTAAAACCGTGTCACTGTATACCTGCTTGAACATTTTAAATACCGACAGTGTAAACATTTCCACTGCCGAAGATCCGGCCGAGATTAACCTGCCTGGCATCAATCAAGTAAATGTGAACGATAAACAAGGCTTGACATTTGCCGCAGCACTGAAGGCTTTCCTGCGCCAGGATCCAGACATCATCATGGTGGGTGAGATTCGTGATTTGGAAACCGCCGATATTGCCATTAAAGCGGCACAAACCGGCCACATGGTGTTCTCCACCCTGCACACCAACAACGCCCCGGCCACTCTATCCCGTATGCTGAACATGGGGGTAGCACCGTTCAATATCGCCAGCTCGGTTAATCTGATTATGGCACAGCGTTTGGTGCGCCGCCTCTGCACCTGCAAGCAACCAATCGAACGTCCGCCTGCCGAGGCTTTACTGAAAGTCGGCTTCACTGAAGAAGATTTGACCAAGGATGACTGGCAGCTATACCGTCAAGTGGGTTGCGACCGTTGCAAAGGCAAAGGCTTCAAAGGCCGTGCCGGTGTATATGAAATCATGCCGGTTACTGATGCCATGCAGAAAATCATCATCAATAACGGCACCGAGGTGGATATTGCCGAACAAGCCTATGCCGATGGACTGGTGGACTTGCGCCGAGCCGGTATTTTAAAAGCAATGCAAGGTATTACCACCTTAGAAGAAATTCTTGCCAGCACCAATGATTAATTCAAAGATTAATTCAAAGTTCGTTTCATTTAAAAGGGAATCATCATGGCTACAAACAAACGAAACAACCACCCCAAAAAAGTGGCAGGAACCAGCTACGAATTTGAAGGCCGACACATGGAGTCCGAACAAATCGTTCGTGGCGAAGTAGTTGCCAAAGACGAACAGGATGCCCGTGCCAAACTCGCTCGCCGCCGCATCAAGGTTATCAGCCTACATAAAAAGAAAAAAGTTCGCGAAAAGAAAATTACCCAGAGCGACATTACCGTTTTTACCCGCCAACTAGCTACTATGATGAAAGCCGGCCTGCCGGTTATGCAAGCATTTGATATTGTGGCAAAAGGTCACTCCAATGCCTCTATGACCAAGCTTTTGATGGAAGTACGCAACGACATCGAGCAAGGGACGTCTATGGCCAATGCATTCCGCAGGCATCCTAAATATTTTGATGATTTCTATTGCAACCTAGTGGATGCCGGTGAGGCAGGCGGTGTACTAGAAACTCTGCTGGACAAACTGGCCGTATATAAAGAAAAAACCCAAGCCATCAAAAAGAAAATCAAGAGCGCACTGACTTACCCGATTGCAGTAGTGGTAGTAGCCATCGTGTTGGTTATCATCATGATGATGTTCGTATTGCCCGAGTTTAAAAAAGTGTATGACGGTATGAATGCAGAAATGCCGGTACTTACCCAATTCATGATGGGCATTTCTGATTTCATGGTTGCTTACGGCTGGATCGTAATTGTCATTATGATTGGTTCTGTAGTAGCTTTCGTTCAATGGTATAAACGCTCCTTTGACCTGCAAAAACGCATTGATGCCCTATTGCTCAAAATGCCTATTTTCGGCAACATAGTAGAAAAAGGTACGATTGCCCGCTGGGCTCGTACAACCGCCACCCTATTTACCGCTGGTGTACCGCTGGTGGAGGCACTAGAATCCGTAGGCGGCGCATCAGGTAATATTATTTATGAGGAAGCTACTAGAAGTATCCGTAACCAAGTAAACCAGGGTACTTCATTGACCACCGCCATGGGCTCAACCGACCTGTTCCCCAATATGGTTCTGCAAATGGCCTCCATCGGTGAAGAATCTGGCTCGCTGGACGATATGCTGAACAAAGCTGCGGAATTTTATGAGGAAGAAGTAGATATTGCCGTTTCTACTCTATCGTCCCTGATGGAACCGATTATTATGGTGGTATTAGGCAGCATTATTGGTGTGATTCTAGTTGCCATGTACCTGCCACTGTTCAACCTGGGCAGCGTAGTTGGCTAATCTATTCAGTCAACCCATTCCATCTTAATCATCTTAGCCTTTCAGGTAGCCTCCCACGGGCTACCTGAAAATATACCCGCACCACGCCCATGACCAATCTTGATCCCGAAATCTACATCCCCTTCGCCGTCCTGCTTGGCCTGCTGGTGGGCAGCTTTCTCAACGTGGTTATCTACCGCCTGCCGGTCATGCTAGAGAAACAATGGCGTATCGCTGCCAAACAGCATCTTGAACTGCCGCTGGACGAAGAAGACCAAAAACCGTTCAACATCAGCACCCCGCCCTCGCGCTGCCCCAAATGCGGCAGCCCGGTAAAGCCATGGCAGAACATCCCCATCATCAGCTACCTGCTGCTGCGAGGTCGCTGCCATAGCTGCCACACCCCCATCGGCTGGCGTTATCCCGCCGTTGAGCTGCTCACCGGCATCCTATTTGGCATCGTCGTCTGGCGCTACGGCTACACTTGGCTCACCCTTGGCGGCCTCGTGTTCACCGCCATGCTGGTTGCCCTCACCTTTATCGATGCCGATACCCAACTCTTACCAGACCAGCTCACCCTGCCCCTGATTTGGCTCGGCCTGCTGTTCAACTGGCAGGTAGGCTTTGTTAGTCTGCCTTCAGCACTGCTCGGCGCCGTGGTTGGCTATTTGAGCCTCTGGCTGCTGTTCCACCTGTTCAAACTCATTACCGGCAAAGAAGGCATGGGCTACGGCGACTTCAAACTGCTCGCCGCACTGGGTGCCTGGCTTGGGGTTAGTACCCTACCCGTTATTGTTTTCGTGGCCGCCTTGGTTGGCCTAGTTGCCGCCTTGGTGATGCGTGCCGCCAAAGGCCAGCCCATTGCCTTCGGTCCAGCGCTCGCCATTGCCGGCTGGCTGGTTTTCGCTGCCAACAGCTACATCCTGCAAGGTATCCAATGGTGGCTGCACAAATCTGGATTCATCTGACATGACTGCCTGGGTCGGCCTCACCGGCGGCATCGGCAGCGGTAAATCCACCGCTGCCCGCCTGTTTGCCCAACACGGCGTGCCGCTGATTGATGCCGATGCCGTCTCCCGCGCCCTCACCGCAAACGGCGGAGCTGCCCTGCCCGCCATCCGTGCTGCCTTTGGCGAGGCCGTATTCGATTTTTCAGGTAGCCTCAACCGCGCCACCCTGCGGCAACTCGTTTTTCAATCCCCCGAAGCCAAATCCAAGCTCGAAAACATCCTCCACCCGCTGATTCTCGCCGAAATCCGGATGCAACAGCAGCAATATCCCCAAGCCACCTACGGCATCATCGAAATCCCCCTGCTTACCGAGCAGCCTGTTTTTCAAAGCATTCTCCAGCGCATTCTCGTTATCGATTGCAGCGAAGAAACACAAATCCGCCGCACCATTGAACGCAGCGGCCTTACCCGTGATATGATTAACGGCATTCTCACCGCCCAGGTCAGCCGTCAACTGCGCCGCCGCATTGCCGACGACCTCATCAGCAATGAAGCCGGCCTGCCCGAGTTTGCTGCCGCCGTGAAGCGGCAACACCTTATTTACCAACAATTATTCGGTAGTTGAACCATGTCCGCCATCATTACCTTCGAACACCCTCTGTCCGAACGCATCCGCAACTTCCTGCGCCTCGAGCATCTCTTTTCCCGCTTCAACGCCACCGTCAGCCATCCAGACCCTTGGGCACACCACGCCGCCCTTGGCACCCTATTCGAAATCATGGATTGCGCTTCCCGCGCCGAACTCAAGCTCGACATCCTGCAAGAGCTCGAACGCCAACGCCAGCAAATTTCCCAAGCCGAACGCGAGCAATACGACTCCACCCCTGAGCAAGACGACCTCTACCAGGCCACCCAAAACCTGCAAGAAGTACAACAAAAATTCGGCCAACATCTGCGCGAAAACGAATGGCTCATGGGCGTAAAGCAGCGTATGCTCGTATCCGGCGGCACCAGCCCCTTCGACCTTCCCTCTTATCACTACTGGCTGCAACTGCCCTTTGAGCAGCGCGTGGCCGACCTCGGCTGCTGGATTCGATCCCTCACCCCCACCGGTGATGCCATCTCCCTGCTGCTGCGCATCCTGCGCCGCAACAGCATCCGCCTCGAATGCCTCGCCCGCCAAGGCAACTATCAAAACACCAAACTCGGCAGCAACATCCACATGCTCACCGTAGATGTAGCCCAATCCCACCACACCCTGCCCGAGATTTCTGCCAACAAATACTTCACCCA
Source organism: Eikenella sp. NML070372 (assembly GCF_001648415.1). Classification (NCBI taxonomy): domain Bacteria; kingdom Pseudomonadati; phylum Pseudomonadota; class Betaproteobacteria; order Neisseriales; family Neisseriaceae; genus Eikenella; species Eikenella sp. NML070372. Next base: position 71,559 of record NZ_LXSN01000007.1, read on the forward strand.
TATCCGCTTCACCCAAGCCACCCAAGACAGTCCGCGCGGAAAACAGATCGACACCGACATCCCCTTCCAGCTCAAAATGTGCAGCTTCGACCCCATCGCCGACAAACCATGACCCAGCGCACCGTATCCTGCCCCACCTGCCAAAAGCCTGTACTCTGGAGCGAGAACAGTCCCTACCGCCCCTTCTGCAGCCAACGCTGCAAAATGATCGACCTGGGCACCTGGGCAGACGAAAGCTACCGCATCCCCAACCAGGAAGAGGCCCCGCCCCAGATTGGCGACCACGAATAGTCGACAGAGGCTACCTGAAACCCCAATCCCGCTTTCAGGTAGCCTCAATCTATCCACACCATGAATACCGCCACCATCCACAGCATCGACCACGAAGGCCGCGACGTAGCACGCATCCACGACAAAACCACCTTCATCACAGGCGCCCTGCCCCAAGAAACCGTTGCCTACCAAATCACCCGCAGCAAAAAACACCACGACGAAGCCCAAGCCACCCGCATCCTCACCCCCTACCGCACCACCCCCGCCTGCCCCCACTACAACCAATGCGGCGGCTACACCCTCCAACACGTCCACAGCAACGTACAGGTAGCCTACAAACAACGCATCCTCGAAGACCAACTCCAACGCCTCAGCAAAATCCGACCCAAATTCCTCCTGCCTCCCATCTACGGCCAAGCCTGGGGCTACCGCCACCGTGCCCGCCTCAGCGCCCACCATGGCAGCCAGCACACCATCCTCGGCTTCCAAAGCCGCCGCAGCCACCGCATTATCGATATCCAACAATGCCCCATCCTCGCCCCCCAGCTTGCCGACCAACTGGGCAACACCCGCGCCCTGCTGCAGCAGCTAAACCGCCCACGCCCTCTCCAAACCCTGCACGTACCCTATATCCTCCGCCGCATCGTATACGTTTCCTGCAACCCCGCCACCTTTGCCCGCGATGCCGCCGTACTCGTGGGCAAAGGTTACCGCTTCCGCAACGCCGGCATCGTCAACATGTTCCCCCAAACCGCCCACGTCGAAACCGTCGGCTGCTTCGATTTGGAATAACCCCCGCGCCCGCTATAGCGGATTAAAATGCGAATGGCTCAAAGCGGCGAACCGCAGCCAGCAAGGCAAGCCAGCGCAGTAACATTCTTAATTCCCTAAAAAAGGCTACCTGAAATCTTCAGGTAGCCTTTCCCTTTCCTCCCCGCACCCCCAAACGTGTACAATACGCCATTTCAATATTTCCACCACCCAACACCATGCAACCCTACCTCCACCTCATGCAGCACATCCTCAGCCACGGCACCGACAAATCCGACCGCACCGGCACCGGCACCTGTTCCGTATTCGGCCACCAAATGCGCTTCGACCTCGCCCAAGGCTTCCCCCTGCTCACCACCAAAAAGCTCCACCTACGCTCCATCATCCACGAGCTGCTCTGGTTTCTCAAAGGCGACACCAACATCCGCTACCTGAAAGAAAACAACGTATCCATCTGGGACGAATGGGCCGACGAAAACGGCGACCTCGGCCCCGTATACGGCTACCAATGGCGCTCCTGGCCCGCCACCGACGGCCGGCATATCGACCAAATCGCCAACGTTGTCGAGCAAATCAAACGCAATCCCGACAGCCGCCGCCTTATCGTATCCGCCTGGAACCCAGCCCTTGTCGACGAAATGGCGCTGCCCCCCTGCCACGCCCTGTTTCAATTTTACGTAGCCGAAGGCCGCCTCTCCTGCCAGCTCTACCAGCGCAGCGCCGACGTCTTCCTCGGCGTGCCCTTCAACATCGCCAGCTATTCCCTGCTCACCATGATGATGGCGCAAGTGTGCGGCCTCGCGCCCGGCGAGTTCATCCACACCTTCGGCGACGCCCACCTCTACAGCAATCACTTCGAGCAAGCCAAACTCCAGCTCACCCGCGAGCCGCGAGCCCTGCCGCAAATGCAGCTCAACCCCGAGGTGCGAAACCTGTTCGACTTCCGCTTTGAAGACTTCGAACTGCAAAACTACGACCCGCACCCGCACATCAAAGCGCAAGTGGCGGTGTAATACTGGCGGCAATCGAAAAAAGGCTACCTGAAACTTTCAGGTAGCCTTTTCACATCCCTACTCCAACGGTCCTATGGCACGCACTCGTCCCACACCGCTTCGCCGTCTTCGCTAAACAAATGCAGTCGCAGGCGGCTATCGGGCAGGGTTTCAATACGCAGGCGGCCGCTGCTGCTGTGGGCGGCTCCGGCGAGGGTGAGGAGTTGGCGGGTGTAGGCGATGCTGCTGCGTTCGGTGTAGCGGCCGAGCAGGAAGCCTTTGCGGATGCCGCCGCCTTGGTATTCCGCCCACACGGTGTCGCCGTCTTGGCGGAAGCGGCAGTGTTCGGGCGTTTCGCCTGTATGGTCTGCTTCGGCGGGTTGGAACGCTTTGCCTTCGAGGTTGAACGGGGCTTGGCCGGTTGCGGCGGGGGCGGGGCTTTGGCGGAAATGGAGCAGCAGGTCGCGGAAAACGTCGGGGTCTTTCACGAAGGTCATTTCGCCGCCCTGCGGGAAATGGTAGTCGAGCAGGCGGGATACCCAGAAACGGATGCAACCGGCGCGGTGGGCGGTGGGCAGGTAGGCCTGTTCGGCGGGGGTGAGGGGGCGCACGCTTTGATAGCCGCGCATAAAGGCTTGCTGCAACTGCGGGTCGATGCGGTTGTCGGCCAGGCGCGCCCAGTCGTTTACGGCGATGGCGAGGTCGTATATGAAGCTGCCGTTGCAGGCGTAGTAGAAATCGATGAAGCCGGCTACCTGAATGCCGTCGAGCAATACGTTGTCTTTGAACAGGTCGGCGTGGATGATGCCGTGGGGCAGGTGGCTGTCGGGGTGGGCGGCAAGAAAAGCAATTTCGTCTTGCAGCAGCGCGGCATCTTCACTGCTCAGGCAAGGCAGCAGGCGGCGGCTTTCGGCTTCCCACCAGGCGGCGTGGCGAGGGTTGGGCATGCTTTGGCCGAAGCTCTGCCCTGCAATATGCATTTTGGCGAGCATAGCGCCGGTGTGGAAGCATTGGGCGGCATCGGGCACGGCGGTGTCGCGGCCGTTGAGGAAGGTGGCGAGGCAGGCGGGTTTGCCGGCAAGCGTGCTCTCGAAGCGCCCGTCGCGGCGGGGGATGGGCGCGGGGCAGGCTACGCCGTTGCGGCTAAGGTGCTGGCTGAGATCCATGAAAAAGGGCAGCTCTTCGCGGGTGAGCACCTCGAAGATGGTGAGCACATAGCGGCCGCAGTCGGTGTCGAGGAAATAGTTGCTGTTGGTCACGCCTTGGGCAATGCCTTGCAACGACACGAAGCTGCCTAAGTCGTAGTCTTCTAAAAACTGGCGGATTTCTTGATCGGAAACGCTGGTGTAAACAGACATGGCGGGCATCGCGGCAAAGTGGTTGTGGAACGGGCATTCTAGCAAATGAAACAGCAGGCAGGCTACCTGAAAGCGCAAGCTTCGGCATCCGTCAGAAACCGTATGCCTCGGTAAAATAATATCGCAATAATTTCCAGCTGCCAGCCCCACAACGGGCTAATCCGGCTGTTGCCAAACTGCACCGTTTGCCTTGCCCGCGCTGCTTTCAGGTAGCCTTGTTCAGGCAGGCCAATCCAAGTGAGAGTTATAATATAACATGATTTAAATCAATAAGTTATTTTGCTTTGAAACCTTGACTGCCAGCTTGGAAAAAGTGCATACTCACGATTGAGTAGTCCCCCTAATCAACCAATCAGCACAAGGATCATAGCCATGAAAATGAAAGCAGCTGTTGTTACCCCCCAATGCGACGGTAACGTAGAAATCGTTGAGCGCGACATTCCTGCCGTGGGCGCAGGTGAAGCGCTGGTGGAAGTAGAATACTGCGGCGTGTGCCACACCGACTTACACGTGGCTGCCGGCGACTACGGTAAAAAACCCGGCCGCGTGCTCGGCCACGAAGGCATCGGCATCGTGAAACAGATTGCGCCCGACGTAACCACCCTGAAAGTGGGCGACCGCGTGAGCATTGCCTGGTTGTTTGCCAGCTGCGGCCACTGTGAATACTGCATCACCGGCCGCGAAACCTTCTGCCGCAGCGTGCTGAACGCCGGTTACACCGCCGACGGCGGCATGTCCACCCACTGCGTGGTGAAAGCCGATTATGCGGTGAAAGTGCCGGAAGGCCTCGACCCTGCTCAGGCTTCCAGCATCACCTGCGCCGGCGTAACCACCTATAAAGCCATCAAAGTGGCCGGCGCTGCGCCCGGCCAGTGGATTGCCATCTACGGCGCCGGCGGCTTGGGTAACCTGGCCGTGCAATACGCCAAGAAAGTATTCGGCGCACACGTGATTGCCGTGGACATCAACGACGACAAACTGGCCCTGGCCAAAGAATCCGGCGCTGATTTGATTGTGAACCCAGCCAAACAAGACGCTGCCAAGTTCATTCAAGAGAAAACCGGCGGCGCACACTCCGCCGTGGTAACTGCCGTGTCTCGTGCTGCATTCAATTCCGCAGTAGATTGCGTGCGCGCTTGCGGCCGCGTAGTAGCTGTTGGTCTGCCGCCCGAAACCATGGATTTGTCGATTCCGCACCTGGTGCTGGACGGCATCGAAGTGGTGGGCTCACTGGTGGGCACGCGCAAAGACTTGGAAGAAGCCTTCCAATTCGGTGCCGAAGGCATCGTGGTGCCCATGGTGCAGCTGCGCCAGCTGGACGAAGCCAACACCATTTTCCAAGAAATGCGCGATGGTAAAATCCAAGGCCGTATGGTTATCGACATGAAAGCCTGCGGTTGCCATCACTAAACCTTAGGCTGTAAACAAACAGGCCGCTCCCAAAAACGGGGCGGCCTGTTTGCTTTGCGGGAGGCTACCTGAAAATTGAAATCAACGCGTAGGCCATGTGCAGAACACCCCCCTACCAATGCAAGCTACGCTCGCTGCCGCACCAGCCATTTCGGCATCACCACCGAGCCTACCGTGGCCGAAATCACCAGCACCACGCCCGCCAGCGACATAGCCGAAATACGCTCACCCAAAATCAACACCGCCAGCAGCGTGCCGAAAATCGGCTCCGAGGCCGTCAGCATGCCAGATACGTTCGACGACACACTAGTCATGCCCTTGTTCCAACAAGTGTACGACAACCAACTGCAACACACACCCAAATACAGCAGCCCCAACGTGCCCGGCAAATTCCAGCCAATGTGCAAATCATCCGCGAGCAGCAGGCTCACCGGCAAACACAACAAAGGCGCCATCCCCATCGACAGCGACGTAAACGCCGGTGCACCGATGGCCGCGATCATCTTCTGTGTCGGGCGCAACGTGGCACAGAACACCACCCCGCCGCCCAACACCATCAAGCAGCCCAGCAAACTGATGTCGCCACCCTCGCCGCCGCCCACAATCAAAAGCGCCACACCGATAAAGGCCAGCAGCCCGCACAGCCAGTGGTACCACTCGGCACGGTCGTGAAAAAAGAAATGGCCGATAAACACCGTTAACAGCGGTTCCAGCCCCGCAATGGTGGACGTGCTCGCCGCTGAAGTAAACTTCAGTCCCCCAAACTGCAAAGCCAGCACCACCACATAATTCCAAAACGACAGCCACAACAGCCCCGGCCAATAGCGCCGTTCAATAGTCCGCCAATAGCGCAGGCAAGGCGGCAACACCAGCAAAGCCGCAATCCCCAGCCGGAACAGCAGCATCATCAGCGGATCCATCATCGTGTAGGAATATTTGGCCGCAATGAAAGCACTACTCCATAAAAGCAACGCAATAACTTGGTAAAACACAGCGCCTCCTCAGGCATACCCTGCCGAAAACCATTGTGCAAGCAGTTTACTGCGCCAGCATGCCTGCCCGCAAGGATAGAAAAGGCTACCTGAAAACAGCAACGCGGCATGTTTCCTTCGTTGCAACCCACGTTTTCAGGTAGCCTTTTTGCCGCATCCGGCACACGCCCGCTCAATGCCCGGCCACGGCCATCTGTTCGAGCAGCAGGGAACCGGTTTTGTGGGCGCTGCGTTTGAGGGCGTCGTTGGCGGCGCCGGCGATGTTGGGTAGCATGTCTTGCAGGCGGCCGGCGATGGTGATTTCCTGCACGGGGTAGGCGATTTGGCCGTTTTCCACCCAAAAGCCGGCGGCGCCGCGCGAGTAGTCGCCGGTGAGGGTATTGACGCCTTGGCCCATGAGTTCGGTAACGAGCAGGCCGCTGCCCATTTCGCGCAGGAGCTCGGCCTGGCTTTGGTGGGTGTGGCTGAGGATGAGGTTGTGGGCGCCGCCAGCGTTGGCGGTGGTGGGCAGGCCGAGTTTGCAGGCGCTGTAGCTGCTGAGGAAGTAGCCTTGGATGATGCCGTTTTCAATCACGAAGCGGGGGCGGGTGGCGACGCCTTCGGCATCGAAGGCGGTGCTGGCCAGCGCTTTGGGCAGGTGTGGCTCTTCGCGCAGGCTGAGTGCGGCGGGGAGGATTTGGCGGCCAATGCTGTCTTGCAGGAAGCTGGTTTGGCGGTAGAGCGCGCCGCCGCTGAGCGCGCCGGCGAGGTGGCCGATGAGGCTACCTGAAACGGTGGCATCGAATAGCACGGGGTAGCTGCCGGTGGGCAGGCTTTTGGCACCGAGGCGCTGCACGACGCGGCGGGCGGCGGTTTGGCCGATGTGTTCGGGCGTGTCCAAATCGGCGCTGCTGCGGGCGAGGTCGTACCAATAATCGCGCTGCATGCCGCTGCTGCTGCCGGCCACCACGCTGCAAGACAGGCTGTGGCGGCTGCTGCGCTGGTATTGCATAAAGCCGTGGCTGTTGCCATACACGTATTGATAATGGCCGGTTTGGATGTGAGCGCCTTCGGAATTGGTAATGCGGGAATCGGCGGCGCGGGCGGCGGCTTCGCTGCGGCGGGCGAGCTCGGCGGCTTCGGCGGTGCTCAGCGGCCATTCGTGGTAGCTTTGCAAATCGGGAAATTCGGTGGCCATCAGGGCGGCTTCGGCCAGTCCGGCGCAGGGGTCTTCGGCGGTGTAGCGGGCAATGTCGAGTGCGGCGCACACAGTGTCGGCAATGGCGGCGGGGGAGAAATCGGCGGTGCTGGCGCGGCCTTTGCGCCGGCCTACATACACGGTGAGGTCGAGCGATTTGTCTTGCTGGTATTCGATGTGCTCGATTTCCTGCAGCCGCACCTGCACGGATTGGCCGATGGATTCGCTCACGTCGGCTTCGGCTGCGGTGGCGCCGTCGGCTTTGGCCAGCTCGAGGGCTTGGGCGCAAACATCGCGCAGGGTTTGCTCGCTGTGGTTGAACATGGTGGTGTGCCCGTATCAAATGAAAACGCCGTATTGTACCTGAGCCGATGCTAAATTTTCAGGTAGCCTGACAGCAGAACTATAATGCGCCTGTTTTTTCTTAACGGCCTATCCAACCATGCCTACCCCTTTCGATATAGTCTTCTTTGGCGGCACCGGCGACCTCGTGATGCGCAAGCTGCTGCCCGCCCTCTATCAAGCCCACGCCGCCGGCACGCTGCACCCGGGCGGCCGCATCATCGGCCTCGGCCGCCGCGATTTAGGGCGCGAAGGCTACCTGAAAAAAATAGAGGAATCCGCCCCGCAACCCGCATCGTGCTGGAAAAACCGCTCGGCCACGACCTCGCCTCCGCGCAAAGCATCAACACCGCCGTGGCCGCCTTCTTCCGCGAAGAGCAGATCTACCGCATCGACCATTATCTAGACAAAGAGCCCGTGCAAAACCTGCTTGCCCTGCGCTTTGCTAACCGCCTGTTCGAACCCCTGTGGTGTGCCGCCCAAATCCGCGCCGTGGAAATCACCATTACCGAAGAACTCGGCGTGGAAAAACGCGGCGAGTTCTACGACCAAACCGGCGCCCTGCGCGATATGCTGCAAAACCACCTGTTGCAGCTTTTGTGTTTCACCGCCATGGAGCCGCCGCCGTCCCTCGGCGACAGCGACGTGCGCAACGCCAAGCTCAACGTCTTGCGCGCACTCAAGCCCTTCAACGCCTACAGCGTGCGTGCCGATGTGGTGCGCGGCCAATACACCGCCGGCCAAATCCAGGGCGAAAACGTGTGCGGCTACCGCGAAGAAGCCAACGTAGCCCCGCAAAGCCGCACCGAAACCTTCATCGCCCTGCGCGCCGAAATCGACAACCCGCGCTGGCGCGGCGTGCCCTTCCTATTGCGCAGCGGCAAACTCCTGGCCGGGCGCTTGGCCGAAATCGTGCTCCACTTCTGGCCGGAAGCCACCCCGTATTCGGCTGCGGCGGCTCGCCCAACCGCATCAGCGTGCGCCTGCAGCCGCAGGAATCCGTGAAGCTGTTCCTGCAAATGAAAGCCCCCGGCACCAGCCTGTGCGTGCACGAAGCCGCACTGGATTTGGACTTGCTCAAAATCTTCCCCGAACGCCGTGCCGACGCTTATGAGCGCCTGCTGCTCGACGCAACAGACGGCAAACTCGCCCTCTTTATGCGCAGCGACGAACTCGAAGCCGCCTGGCACTGGCTCCAGCCCGTGCTCGACGACTGGGCGGCACGCCAACCCGAACCCCAGCCCTACCCTGCCGGCAGCCACGCTCCCGAAGCCGCCATCGAAATGGCCGCTGCTTGCGGAGTGGATTGGCGCAATCGCTAGATCAAAAGGCTACCTGAAAACGAGATATCAAAAATAGACAGTTTTCAGGTAGCTCCAAGTTTGCGGATGTGGTGTTTATGACACGTTGTGAAACGGGGTTCAGCAGGTAAAAAATTCACGCAAAGCTAGGTATCAAGCTACTCTCAGGCAAATCAAAAGTCTTTGTTTCGAGTAATGTTTCTATTAAAAATAGCAGTATATGCCGTTTATTTGATTTAACTACAGGTTTAAGCGGTTTTACCAAGTAGTGATTGCTCCTATAATGCCCCAAAGTTAAGGTGGGAATCTTTGCCAATTTGCAGTTTTGCAAGGTTTCCGTTTCGGTTTAGTTGCCGCTAGGCAGCCTCTTTGGGAGAAATAGAGCATGAGTACACCGAACCCAAACCCTTCAACCGCGGCCAACCCTGCTACCACGCAGGCCAACAAAAACAAAATCCGCCGCAATTTAAAAACCCGCCATCTTTCGATGATCGCCATCGGCGGCAGCATCGGCACCGGCCTGTTTATGGCCAGCGGCAGCGCCATCCATATGGCAGGCCCGGGCGGCGCATTGGTGGCTTATGCCGCCATCGGCCTGATGG
>NZ_LXSN01000008.1:0-28582 GCF_001648415.1 Eikenella sp. NML070372
GGAAATCCGGGATAGCGGTACAGTGTGAGTTGGAAAAGGAAGTGGGGATAAAGAAACGAGAGAGAAGAGGAGACGAAGAAATGGGTGAGGAATGGAACGAGGAAAGGAGAGAGGCTGCCTGAATGTTTCAGACAGCCTCTTCCTCAGACCGGGCAAGACTATTTATTTGCTAGCTTATCTGCCGGTGCGGCGATGGCTTTTCCCGGGGAGATGCCGGCAGGAGGAAGGGAGGCGTTGCCGGCATTGCGATCCATGCGGATATCGCCGGTGTAAACGGCTCCATCTTCCACTTGTAGGGATTGGGTGCGGATGTTGCCAGTTACGCGAGCGTTGGGCTTGAGGTGTAGTTTTTTCACTTCAATCAGGCCTTCGGTTTTGCCGAACACGATCAGATCGCTGCCGCGGATGTCGCCATTCACCGCGCCTTTGTCGCCAACGATGACGGTGCCGCCGGCTTGCACATTGCCTTGGATTTGGCCGTCGATTTTCACCGATTGCTGGCTCAGGATGTCGCCCTGAATCCGGCATTGTGCACCGATGATGGTGTCGATGGCACTGGTGGAGTTGCTGGGTTGGGAACGGTCTTTTTTATCTTTAAACATGGTTGTTTCTCCGCGGATTGAATTGAAATGGAGTGCCGCGCGTGTTTATTTTGCGAGGCTGAGGAAAGTGGCGGGATCGTGCGGCTCGTTGTTGAGGCGCACTTCGTAGTGCAGATGCGGACCGGTGGAGCGGCCGGTGGAGCCGATTTTGCCGATGAGGTCGCCGGCTTTAACAGTTTGGCCGGGTTGCACGCCGATGTGCGATAAATGTCCATACACAGTGCTGTAGCCGTAGCCGTGGCGCACTTTCACCACTTGGCCGTAGCCGTTCATGGTGCCGGCAAATTCCACTGTGCCGTTGGCAGTAACGCGTACGGGGTCGCCAATGTTGCCGCGAAAATCTAGGCCATGATGAAACTCACTGCCTTTGCCGCTAAACGGGTTGTGCCTGGGGCCGAAGCCGGAGGAGATTCCGCCTTGAGCGGGGCGGCCAAGTGGTACATTGTTGGCTACTTTGAGTAGATTTTCAATAGTTTGGCTGAATTCTGGCGTGTCGGCTGGCGGTAGGATGTTGCGCGGGCCGCCGGCTTGGTGGATGGGCTTGCCTTCTTCGGAAGCGGTAGCTGGTTTTGGGGTGGGTACGTTCGCACCTCGCTGACGTAGGTAGTTTTGCAGATCGGCCACGGCTTTTTCGGATTGGGCGAGTTGATTGAGTTTGGCGCTAACCTCAGCGGAACGCGCTTCTTTCAAGTCTTCGATTTGCTGGCTGAGTGCTTGAGTTTGCTGTTGTTGTTGCGCAAAGCGGTTGTAGCTTTGGTAGTGGTGCCAACCCAACGCCAACAGAGCAGCCAAGAGCGTCACCGTGGCCACGGAAAGGCCGATGACGGTGGGCTTGATAGCGCGCAGCCGTGATTCAGCGATCACGAAAGTTTCGGTGCGGTGTTCGTCCAACACCATCACCGTAACGAGTTTCTTTTGCTTATCCATTGATTTGAATGGTAAATGAGTTGTTACTCAAAATTAGCATTGTATTACAAAATGCTATTGTTTGGCAAAAGCAAATCTATCATTTGGCGGGCTGTTTCTGGTTTGGCAGTAACCTGCTTTCAGGTAGCCTCAGCCTATTCATGGCCTACCTTGCCTGTTTCGCTATACAATCAGCCACTGCATGCAGGAAAGCAAATGGGCAATTTTTTTCACACCATGCGGCGGATGCGGCAGGAAAAACAGCAGCTCGACCGCAACATAATGCGTATTTCGTTTAGCCTACCCGTATTTTGGCTATTCGGCATGCTGCTGGCCGTTGTGTTGGGCATGGGCGCATTGGTAACTTCGGCTGAGTTGAGCAAGCGGCAGCGGCATTTGAACGTAGCCGTGGCTTATACGCACCATGCCGCCGCCGAGCTGCTGCGGCGGCAATGGTATGACGATGACGACAACCTCCACGTGGCCGGCAGCATCCGCACCGCCGAAGGCAAGCAGCTCAATTTGGATTGCCACAACCTGTCCGACCCGTTGTGCCAATATGACGAAAACGTTTGGCAGCGTGAAGAAACCCTATCCGTGCAAAGCATTACCCAAGCTCATTGGCTGAGCTACCACGTGATTACCGAGCTTGCCTACACCAAAGACGGCAGCGAGCGGCACTACCGCGCCGCCTTCAGCCCGCAGGAAGAAACCGAAAACTGGCGGCTGTATGCCCGCCTTTGGACACGCGCCGCCACAGTAGCCGGAGCAGGCTGGCTCTGGCTCAGTATCGCTTGGTATCGGCGCGCTAGGCGACGCAAGAAGGCACAGCAAAAGGCTGCCTGAAACCTTCTTTCTGTTTCAGGTAGCCTTTTCAGGTAGCCCGCCCCGCCGCCTTTCTTTTAAAATACGACATTCCGCTTTTTCATTGTTTTTCATGCGCCTCACCCACATCAAACTTGCCGGTTTCAAATCTTTTACCGACCCCACCACCATCCACGTGCCCGGCCAGCTGGTGGCTGTAATCGGGCCCAACGGCTGCGGCAAATCCAACGTTATCGACGCCGTGCGCTGGGTGCTGGGCGAAGCCTCGGCCAAACAGCTGCGCGGCGAGAGCATGCAAGACGTGATTTTCAACGGCGCCGCCACCCGCCGTCCCGCCCCCCGAGCCTCCGTGGAGCTCGTATTCAGCAATGCCGACGGCAGCCTGCAGGGCGCATGGGGGCAATACGGCGAAATCAGCATCCGCCGCCAGCTCACCCGCCAAGGCGAATCCAGCTACTACATCAACGGCCAACAAGTGCGCCGCCGCGACATCACCGACCTTTTCCTCGGTACCGGTGTCGGCGCGCGCGGCTACGCCGTGATCGAACAGGGCATGATTGCCCGTATCATCGAAGCCCGCCCCGAAGAATTGCGCGCCCACATCGAAGAAGCCGCCGGCGTATCCAAATACAAAGAACGCCGCCGCGAAACCGAAAACCGCCTGCGCGACACCCGCGAGCACCTCCAACGCCTCGGCGATTTGCAGACCGAACTCGGCCGCCAAGTGGAAAAACTCCAACGCCAGGCCGCCGCCGCCGAACGCTACCGCAGCCTTACCGCCGAGCTCAACCAAGCGCAAAACCGCCACGACTTCGCCCAATGGCGGCACACCCTTGCCGCCGCCGACCGCGCCGCCGCCGAACACGAACGCGCCCGCGAGCGGCAAGACGAACTCGCCCGGCAAAACCAAGCCATGAACGATGCCGTGCAAGTGTTGCGCCAAACCGAGCAGCAACAGCAGGCCGAGCAATACCGGCTCAACCAGCAACACGCCCTGCTGCGCGAGCAAACCGCCCGCCTCGAAGAGCAAATCCGCTCGCGGCAGAGCCAACGCCAGCGCCTCGAACGCGAACAGGCCGCCGCTCAAGCCGCCATCCGGAAAATCGACGGCGAACACGCCGAGTTGCAACAGCAGCACGTCGCTGCCGAACAGGCCGCCGAACAGCAGCAGATGCAGCTCGAACTGCTCACCGCCGAAGCCGCCGCCCTCGAAGAGCAACTGCCCGAGCTCGAGGCCGCTCAGCAGCAGGCCGCCGAACAGCAGCAAAGCCGGCACGACGAAGCCGCCCGCCTCCGCCGCGAGCTCGCCCTGAAGCAGCAGCAACTGCAACACAGCCGCCAAAGCATCAGCCGGCTGCAAGAGCGCCAAGCCCGTTTACAGCAGGAAGCCGCCGCCCTGCAAAGCGATGCCGGGCAGGACACCGCCGCCGTGCAAGCCCGGGCCGACACCCTTGCCGCCCAATACCAGCAGGGCGAGAAGCAACTGCAACGGCTCGAAGAGCAAACAGGCTACCTGAAACCCGCCCTCGCCGCCGCCCGCGAACGCGAACAGGAACACGAACGCCGTATCCTCGCCGCCGAAGCCGAGCAGAAAACCCTTGCCGCCCTGCTGGCCGACACCGCCCGCCACAACTTCTGGCAGGGCAGCGAACAAGCCGATGCCCCCGCCCTGTGGCAGCACATCCGCGTGCCCGAAGAATGGCAGGGCGCGCTGGCCGCCGTGCTCGGCGAGCGGCTCAACGCCCGCGCGCTGCCCGCTGATTTCCAGCCGCCGTCGCCGCTGCCCGAATCCCCCGCCGCCTGGTTCGACCGCGAAGCCCACGCCCACCGTGCCGCCAGCCCGGCTCAGGCGCTGATTCACCAAATCCAGGCCGATCCGCCTTTTCAGGTAGCCTTAGCCCACTGGCTCGAAGGCATTTTGTGCGCCCCCGATTTGGATTACGCGCTGGTGCACCGCAGCCGCCTCGAGCTCGGCCAAGAATGGCTCACCCCGCAAGGCCACCGCATCGACCGCCTCGGCGTGCTGCTGCACCATGCCGACGGCGGCAACCGGCAAATGCGCCACCGCACCCGCCACGACGAAATCGCCGCCGCACTGGCCGAATGGCAGCCGCAGTTTCAGGTAGCCCGAGCCGAAGCCGAGAAACTGGCGCAGCAGCAAGCCCAAGCCGAAGCCGAACTGCGCCAAGCCCAAACCGAACAGCGCCGCCTCGCCGCCGAGCTGGCCGCCGCCCAACAGCAGGCCGGCGCCCTTGCCGCCCGCGCCGCACAGGCACAGCAGCGGCGCGAACACATCGCCCAAGAGCAAGCCCAGCTGGCGCAGGAAGCCGAAGAGCTGGCGTGCGCCGCCGAAACCCTGGCCGAAGAAACCGCCGCCCTCGAAGAGAACCTGCCCGAACTGGAAGCCGAGAGCCGCACCCAAGCCGAGCACAGCCAACAGACGCAGCAAGCCCTGCGCCAAGCCCGCCAAGCCGTGCTCGAGGCCGACCGCCGCCGCAGCGCCGCCGAACTCGAAGCCCACCGCCAAACCCAGCAGCTGCAAAACATCGCCGCCCGCATGGCCGCGCTGGTGCAGCAAAAAGCCGATTGGCAGCAACGCCAAAGCGAGCTCGCCCTCACCTACGCCGAAGACAACGAAGACGGGCAGCGCCTGCAGCTGGAAGAATTGGCTGAAGCCGCCTTCACGCTGGAAGAGCAAATCCGGGCCGCCGCCACCGAGTTAGCCGAAACCCAAGAGCAGGGCAGGCAGCAATACGCCCGCCAGCAGGCACTGGCCGCCGAGCTGCCGCAGTGGCAGCAGGCCGCCCAAACCGCCCTGTTGCAGCAGCAGGAAGCCCTGCTCAACGCCAAACGCTTCCACGATAACCTATTGGCGCGCCAGGCCGATATTGCCGCGCTCGAAGCCGAACAGCAGGCAGGCTACCTGAAAACCGACTGGCCGCAGCAAATCGACAGCATTTCCCGCCGCATCCAAGCTCTCGGCGCGGTGAACCTGGCCGCGCTCGACGAATTGGCCGAAGCCCGCGAGCGCGACGGCTACTACCAAAACCAACGCGCCGACCTGCAATCCGCCATCGCGCTGCTGGAAGAAGCCATCGCCCAAATCGACGGTGAAACCAAACAGCGCTTCCAAGCCACCTTCGATGCCGTGAACCAAAAAGTGCAAACCTTCTTCCCCACCCTGTTCGGCGGCGGCGAAGCCAGCCTGCACATGGTGGGCGACGATTTGCTCACCGCCGGCGTATCCATCATGGCGCGCCCGCCTGGCAAGAAAAACAGCACCATCCACCTGCTCTCCGGCGGCGAAAAAGCCCTCACCGCCATGAGCCTCGTGTTCGCCCTGTTCAGCCTCAATCCCGCCCCCTTCTGCCTGCTCGACGAAGTGGACGCCCCGCTAGACGACGCCAATACCGCCCGCTTCTGCAATCTGGTGAAAGAAATGTCTGCCCAAACCCAGTTCCTGTATATTTCCCACAACCGCCTCACCATGGAAATGGCCGAGCAGCTCATCGGCGTTACCATGCAGGAAAAAGGCGTGTCCCGCATCGTGGCCGTAGACATCAAACAGGCGCTGGAAATGTCAACGGATTGATATTAAGTTTCAGGTAGCCTCACGCCCGGCAGAGGCTGCCTGAAACATGGAATCCATCACCGAACTGCGCCATTTCAAATTCCAGCTTACCGGCGAGCCCTGCGACGGCATGCGCAGCGGTGAAGCGCGCAAAAGATACCTGGCAACTCCTGCCAAATCATCCGCGAACGCGGCTTCGCTGATTTGCCTGAGCCGGGCATGTTGGGATAGTGGCGGGTTGCGTCTGGGAAAGCAGGAATGGGAATGGGCTGCCTGAAACCAAGCAGGCTGCCCGCCCCGTGGGAAAGGGTTGGCAACGTAGGCCTGCATTTCCCTTGCCGCCCTGTATAAAAACAGGATTCCGCTTAGAATTGCGCTCCCTGTTTTCAGGCAGCCCGCCCAAGCTTTGAGGCTGCCTGAAAACGGGTAAAACGAGTTTCTGCGAGGCTGAAAATCACCCCTGCCCCTTCTGCACTGCCCGCTGCCTGGTATGAAAAAATGTGCTTTAGCTATAGAGGCTCTTGGCAAGGGAAAGGCTACCTGAAATATTTTCAGGTAGCCTTTCAGCCTCAAACGGCAGGCTTTATTCCTGCCCGTACACGCTGTAATCGTAGCCCACGCAGAAAGCCGTGCCGTTTTTAGTACGGACGGTTGAGTAGAAACATCTATCTTGGTGGTTTTTGCCATGCATTGTTTCGCAAGCCTGCATTGCTTGATGTGCTGCTACCCGGTCATCTTTATGTATGCCGATGAAGAAATCAGAGTCGGAACGCGGGTGGTTGGTGGCACCCACCACCACGGCGCAGGAGTTGCTCAATGTTTTGATAACCCTGCAATTGGAGGTGCGGCATTGCTTGAGTGCCTCTTCCACCGCCCGCTGCTCGGTACTAAAACCGCCAGCCCACATCATTTGGTTGCTGCCGAAATCGTTAGCGATGGCCATATAAAACGGCGTGCGGCGCAGTTCCACGATTTCGGCTTGCACCTCCGCCTCGCGCTGCTCCCAGGCGCGTATTTCGGCGGCGGTGGGGCCGCGGTTGATCGGCTGTTGCCGTACGGCATTGCGCTCGCGTTGTATCCGATCTGCTTCCGACTGCATGATGCCATTAAAGTTGTGCCATTGCTGCGAGCCAACCGGATAGGGGTTGGCATATGCCAAGCCCGCACTGCCCAATAGCACTGCCGCCAATACGCCCGCTGCCGTGTTCATCATGGTTTGCTTCATCTTGCCGCTCCTGTTTGGAAAGGGGGAATAAGGGTATTGCCGATGATCGGATCGTAACAAAAAACAAGATATTGTAAACATCTATCCCGCTGCTTGAAGGCTACCTGAAAAGTGCGCCGTGATTTGAACTGCGTTGCGGCTCATACTTTCAGGTAGCCCCAATTATATCCCGATTGCCCGAGCCAATTGGTTATTCTATTGGACAAGCTATATAATTCCGCCAGTTTCACCGCACTCCCCGCCCGTTATGAGCCTGATTACCCACCTGCGTCCGGCACGCATCCAAGATTGCGAACACATCTACAACGCCCACCAATACGCCGTGCGCTACACCTGCGCCCGCAACTACAGCGAAGCCGTGCTGCAAGCCTGGCTTGCCCTGCTCAGCCCCGACAGCTACCTCGACACCCTCGAAGACGAACGCAAGCTCTTGTGGGTGATCGAATTTAAGCACCACATCCAAGGCTTTTTCCAGCTTAATCTGCAAGAATCCCAGCTCGATGCCCTGTATGTGCACCCCTTCGTGCAGCGCCAAGGCCTCGGCACCGCCCTGCTCGGTCGCGCCGAAGAGCTGGCCTACCAACACGGGCTGGGCATGCTCAAGCTCTACGCCTCGCTCAATTCCGAACAGTTTTACCTGCTCAACGGCTACCGCCCGCTGGGTGAAGCCATGCTGCCGCTCAACCAGGAAATCGGCATCGAATGCCGGCTGATGCGCAAACTGCTCACCGACCGTTGATGCCGGCTTTCAGGTAGCCCACTCCTCCGCCACACCGAAAGAGCCGCTATGAAAATCCCGCTATTCCTGATTGCCCTGCTCGCCCTCCCCGCCTGCACGTATCTCGACGGCCCAAACGGGCGGTTTTTCTCGCTCGATTTGCCCGTGGAAACCACACACACCGTGCACAAAACCGTGCGCGTGGATGCCGCCCCGGGCACCACCGTCATCATGAGCGAAAGCTCCCCGCTCGACGGCTACTACCGCCCCGTGCTCAACAACGGCCGCCGCACCCTGCTGCGCCAGGCCGCCGACAATTCCTGCCTCAGCCTCGAACGCAGCGGCATGCCCACCTACCTGGTCAGCCAGCCCTGCCACGGGCGCAATAACCAACAATTCATGTTCGACGGCCCGCGCCTCAACATCAACGGCCTGTGCGCCGAAGCCACCGGCGGCGCCGGCAGCCCCGTCATCGCCACCGCCTGCCAAAACAGCCGCAGCCAGCATTGGATTGCCGAGGGCAGCCACATCCGCAGCGCCGCCAACGGCCTGTGCCTGGACGGCAGCGGCGGCACGGTGAGCCTGCAATATTGCGATAACGGGATGGGGCAGCGGTTTTACCGATAGCTTGGCTGCGGGTTGCGTGGGAATGGAAAAGGCTACCTGAAAACCTATCGGATGGTTTTCAGGTAGCCTTAATTCTACTATTGCTTAATTGCTGCGGGGCGTTTAGCGCCGGTAGTTGATTTGGATATTGCCGCGCACGGGCGATACGGGCCGCCAGTTGCCGGTGCAGATGGTGGAGCCGGCGCTGGTGTGGCAGTTGCGGTGTTCGGTGTAACCGATGCCGCCGCGGCTGTATTGCTCGGTGGTTTGGATTTCGCCGCCGCCGTATTGGTTGGAGCCGTTGTAGAAATAGTAGCTGCGGCTGGGGTAGTAGCCGGGGTAGTTGTCGTAGCCGCCGTAGTAGTAATCGGCGGAGGGGTTGATTTGCAGGTTGATTTGGGCGCTGGTTTCGGCTGCGGCGGCAGCGCTGAAGAGGATGGTGCAGATGAGGAGCAGGGTTCGCATGATGGGTCTCCCGAAAGGTGGCGGGTGGAAATGTTCGGCCTGCTTCGTGCCCATATCTTGTCTTCGGGCGCAGGTTGGAACGATAATTGCTATAAACTATAGCTGCCGCGCACGGCACTTTGCTGATGGCGGTATAATCATTATAGCGCTAATTCCCTCCAAACAGCTGTTTGTTTACACAGCGTTTTCATTCATTTTTCTTTTTCAGGTAGCCTTATGCCGAACCAGCCTACCATCCTTTGCCGCGAACTGAGCCTGCTGGCGTTCAACCGCCGCGTGCTGGCGCAGGCACGGGACGAGGGCGTGCCGCTTTTGGAGCGGTTGCGCTTTTTGTGTATCGTTTCTTCCAATTTAGACGAATTTTTCGAAGTGCGCATGGCTTGGCTGAAGAAGGAAAGCCAGCTCAACCCGCACGCGCTTTTGGATAACGGCACCACGCCCACCGAAACCATGGCTGCCGCTGCTGCCGAGGCCAAAAAATTAATTCAGGAGCAATATGAGCTGTTTAACAAAGAGCTGATTCCCGCGCTGCGCAAAGAGGGCATTTTCTTTTACCCGCGCCACCAGTGGACAGACAAACAGTGCGCCTGGGTTGAAAGCTATTTCGACCGCGAGCTGCTGCCCATCCTCACCCCGCTGGGGCTCGACCCGGCACACCCTTTCCCGCGCTTGCTCAACAAATCGCTCAACTTCGCGGTAGCGCTTTCTGGCAAAGACGCTTTCGGCCGCGCTTCCGGTATGGCTGTGGTGCAGGCGCCGCGCATTCTGCCGCGCGTGGTGAAACTGCCTGAAGAGCTTAGCGAAGGGCACGGTTTCGTGTTGCTTTCTTCCATTTTGCATGCCTATGTGCACAAGCTCTTCCCTGGCATGGATGTGGAAGGCTGCTACCAATTCCGCCTCACGCGCAATAGCGAACTCACGGTGGATGAAGAAGACCTCACCAACCTGCGCGCCGCCGTGCAAACCGAGCTGCGCGGGCGGCAGTATGGCGACGAAGTGCGGCTGGAAGTGGCCGACAACTGTCCGCCGCATGTGGCTGGATTCCTGCTCACACAATGCAATTTGAGCCCGAACGAGCTCTACCAAGTGGTTGGCCCCGTGAACCTGGTGCGGCTGATGGCTGTGCCCGATATGGTGGATCGTGCCGATTTGAAATTCCCACCATTCTCGCCCAGCCTGCCCAAAGATGTGCGCAAAGACCAGCCCATGCCTGAAGTGCTCAAACAGCATGATGTGCTGCTGCACCACCCCTACCAATCCATCGCCCCTACCGTGCGCTTCATCCAAGAAGCTGCCGCCGATCCGGAGGTGGTGGCCATCAAGATGACGATCTACCGCACCGGCACTCATTCCGACCTCGCCCGCGCCCTGATTGCCGCCGCCAATGCGGGCAAACAGGTAACTGTGGTGGTTGAGCTGATGGCGCGGTTTGATGAAGAAAACAACGTCAACTGGGCGCGACGGCTGGAGAGCGCGGGCGCGCATGTGGTGTACGGCGTATTCGGCTACAAAGTGCACGCCAAAATGGCACTCGTTATCCGCCGCGAAGGAGGCTACCTGAAACGCTACGCTCACCTCGGCACCGGCAACTACCACCAAGGCACCTCCCGCATCTACACCGATTTTGGGCTGCTCACCGCCGATGAAGCCATCACCGCCGACGTGAACGCCATCTTTATGGAAATCACCGGCCTCGGCCAGCCCACGCGGCTCAATAAGCTTTATCAGAGCCCTTTCACCCTCAGTCCAATGCTGTTGGAGCGCATTGATGCTGAAACTGCCGAAGCCCGAGCCGGCCGCCCCGCCCTCATCATTGCCAAAATGAATTCGCTGATCGAGCCCGGCATCATCCGTGCCCTGTATCAAGCCAGCCAGGCGGGCGTGCAGATAGATCTGATCGTGCGCGGCATGTGTACCCTGCGCCCCGGCGTGCCCGGCCTTTCCGAAAACATCCGCGTGCGCTCCATCATCGGCCGCCTGCTCGAACACTCCCGCGTGTTCTACTTCCACAGTGGCGGGCGCGAAGAGCTCTTCATCGCCAGCGCCGACTGGATGAGCCGCAACTTCTTCCGCCGCATCGAAATCTGCACTCCCGTGGAAAGCCCGGACATCAAACAGCGCATCATGCGCGAAGCCCTCACCCTCGCCCTGGCCGACAACCGCAAAGCCTGGCTGATGCAGCCCGACGGCAGCTATGTTCGTGCCGTTGCGCAGGAAGGGGAAAAAGGGCTGGATATGCAGGAAACGCTGTTGAACGAATATCGGCGTTGATGGCACGAGGGTGCAAAAGGCTACCTGAAAGTTTCAGGTAGCCTCTTTAGCAAGGTAGGAAGAGTATTTGCTACCCGCTTGCGATAATCTGGAATCTGGGTTTTGTACAGCCCCCGCTTCGCTTTCAGGTAGCTTCTTCTTTCCCGCTATAATCCTTATTTTTTGCTCCAATCCCCACGCTCCCCATGACCCAGCCCAGCCCTGAATACAC
Organism: Eikenella sp. NML070372; assembly: GCF_001648415.1. NCBI lineage: Bacteria > Pseudomonadati > Pseudomonadota > Betaproteobacteria > Neisseriales > Neisseriaceae > Eikenella > Eikenella sp. NML070372. The sequence goes on from NZ_LXSN01000008.1 coordinate 11,401, forward strand.
CGCCCAGCTGCAACAAAAAGTAGGCTACCTGAAACAGCGTTTTGCCGAATTTTCCCCACCCGAATGGCAGGTGTTTGCTTCGCCTGAAGAGCATTATCGGATGCGTGCCGAGTTTCGTGTTTGGCACGAAGGCGACAACATCAGCTATGCCATGTTCGAGCCCGGGCAGAAGGCCGGTTCGGCCTCTTTGCGCCGGATCGATTCCCTGCCTGCCGCTTCTGCCGCGATCAATGCCCTAATGCCCCGGCTGCTAGCTACCGTGCAGGCCGATCCGCTGTTGCGGGAGCGGTGGTATCAGTGCGAATTTTTGTCTACCCTGAGCGGTGATATGCTGGTGGGCATGATTTACCACAAGCGGCTGTGCGGGCAATGGCAGGCTGCGGCGGCGCGTTTGCAGCGCGAATTGGGCATCATGATTATCGGCCGCAGCCGTGGGCAAAAGCTGGTGTTGGCGCAGGATTTCGTTACCGAACGCCTGCATGCCGACGGGCGCGATTGGCTCTATCGCCAATACGAAGGCGGCTTCAGCCAGCCCAATGCGCTGGTGTGCCAAAAAATGTTGGATTGGGTTTGCAGCGCGGCGGCTGGGCTGGGCGGCGATTTGCTGGAGCTTTATTGCGGCAACGGCAATTTCACCCTGCCGCTGGCGCGTTATTTCCGCCGCGTGCTGGCCACGGAATTGTCGAAAACTTCGGTGCAGGCGGCGCAGTGGAATATCGAAGCCAACGGTGCGGCCAACATCCGCCTGGCGCGGCTTTCCGCCGAAGAGTTTACCCAGGCCTACCACGGCGTGCGCCGTTTCCGCCGCTTGCTGGAGCAGGGCATCGAGCTGGCGGATTATGCCTTCTCTACCGTGTTTGTTGATCCGCCGCGCGCCGGCATAGACGATGCCACCCTGCGCCTGCTGCAGAATTTCAGCAACATCATCTATGTTTCCTGCAACCCGGAAACCCTGCACGCCAATCTCGCCACGCTCACACAAACCCACTGCATCGAACGCGCCGCGCTGTTCGACCAATTCCCGTTTACGCCGCATATTGAGAGCGGGGTGTTGTTGCGGCGGAAATAATCGGTTTCAGGTAGACTTACTTTGTATGCGTCGTTGCCGACTGTTTGGTTTGCCCCTGCCGTTGGCGATATAATTAAGACTCTTTTCAGCAATCAACATATAAGGAGTTCCATTATGGCCAAAACCATCATTCATACCAACAATGCCCCTGCCGCCATCGGTGCTTATTCCCAAGCCGTGCGTGCCGGCAATACTATCTATTTAAGCGGCCAGATTCCGCTGGTGCCTGCCACCATGCAGGTGGTGGAAGGCGGCTTTGCTGAGCAAACCCGCCAAGTGTTTGAAAACCTCAAAGCCGTGATTGAAGCCGCCGGTGGCAGCTTTGCTGATGTGGTGAAACTCAATGCCTACCTCACCGACCTTTCCAACTTCGCCACCTTCAACCAAATCATGGGCGAATACTGCCACGAACCCTTCCCCGCCCGTGCCGCCGTGCAGGTGTCTGCCCTGCCTAAAGGCGTGCTGGTGGAAGTGGAGGGCGTGGTGGTGCTGAACGCCTAAGCATATAGAGGCTACCTGAAAACTGTTGCAGCTTGCGTTTTCAGGTAGCCTTTAATTTGTACATCCAAAAGCCCAGAAAAGGGATATTTAACCACCAAATCATTGGGCTGGCCACTCGCCTGCTGGTGCAGCCGAACGGAGCGCGGTTTTTCGGGGAATAAGGGCTTGCATGCCTGAAGCGGCGCAGCCGCAAGTTGCGAGCCCGCCCGAAAAACCACGTGGAGTGAGGGAAGTTTGGCGAAGCCAAACCTGTGCCCGCAGTCGCCTTTCTTTGGCGAAGCAAAGACAAGGAAGTGCCCAGCGCCGGCATAAGGCGCAAAGGCGAACAGGGCGGGGATGAGGAGGCTACCTGAAATTTGGTAAGTATCCTCAACTCGACAGTCGATTGAGACAAATTTTTCAGGTAGCCACAATTTGGCTGAACTACTAACTTCTGAATCCAATCATCACTATGGCACACTACGCAATCGGCGACCTGCAAGGCTGTTTCGCCGAATTTCAAACCCTGCTGGCACACATCGGCTTCAACCACGGCCGTGACACCCTTTGGCTGGTGGGCGACATCGTCAACCGCGGCCCCCAATCCCTCGACTGCCTGTGCTACATCAAACAGCACGAAAACAGCATCCGAACCGTGCTCGGCAATCACGACCTCCATCTCTTGGCCATCGCTCACGGTCACGGCAAACTCAAGCGTAGCGATACTGTGGGCGACATTCTCGCCGCCCCCGATCGCCAATTGCTGCTCGATTGGCTGCTGCACCAGCCCCTGATGCTGCAACACGGCAATAACCTGATCGTGCACGCCGGCATTTGGCCGCAATGGACGGCCGAAACTGCACAGCAGCGTGCCGCCGAAGTGGCCTCCGCCCTGCAAAGCCGCCCCGATTGGTTTTTTGCCCACATGTATGGCAACAAGCCCGATAGCGACTGCGCCGATAACGAAACCGAACGCCTGCGCTTTGCCACCAATGTGTTCACCCGCATGCGCGCCCTGCACCGCGACGGCCGCATGGATTTCGACTACAAAGCCACCCTGCCCGAAATGCCATCTGACTTCATGCCCTGGTTCCGCGCGCCCAACCGGCAAACCCTTGGCTATCAAACCGTATTTGGCCATTGGTCGGCACTCGGCCTGTATCGCGGCGAGCAGGTGTGCGGCATCGATACCGGCGCGCTGTGGGGCGGCCAGCTCACTGCGCTGGATTTAGACACGCAGCAGATTTTTCAGGTAGCCTCCAAACAGCCCAAGAAGTTTGGTTAAGCTATTGTCTCTACATGATTTAATGTTTGTTAACACGAACAGGCAGGCGGGCAGGGCGGGCTTTTGTTACAATGTCGCCTGTTTGTGCCTGCCCGAGCCCTTGCCGTGGCATGTTTTTCAACCGATTAAGGAGTTACCCATGAACAGCAAATTAGTCATCCCCGCCGCCATCGCCGTATTGGCACTGAGCGCCTGCTCCAGTAGCAAATCGCCGGAAAAACCGGTGCAGCCGCAAACCCAGCAACAGGCACAGCAGGGTGATGAAACCACCGCCGCTATCGGCAAAATCCAAGTGGCCCAGGTGGACAGCATCGATAAAACCGTAGAAGTGCACTACACCTGCCAAGCCGGTAACGGCCAGCAGCAAAAAGTGAGCGCCATGTATGGCATCAAGAGCGATACCTTGGTGGTAACTCAACTGAAAATCAACGATAAAGTTTCCCCCGGCCTGTGGCGCGTGCTCAACGACAGCAATGGTCAACAGCAAAACAGCTACTACAGCAATGGCGTGATTTGGGTAACTGGCAAAGCCACCCCTGCTACCGTGACCCGCACCAATGCCATCGCCTTGCTGCAGGCGCAGAGCGTGGATGACGCCGGTAATCCGGTAAATCCCGTGGCCGTGCTGGAAAACTGCAGGGTAACCCGCCAAGCCGCTCCGGTTCGCGGTAACCGCCCGCAACGCCGCCGCTAAGCTGGTGTAATGAGAATGGAAAAAGCTGCCTTGGCGGGCAGCTTTTTTGTGGGGGGGAAGGCTACCTGAAAGTGTGTGGGCGGTTTCAGATAGCTTTTTTTGTAGCGAATATTGTTCAGGCAGTCTTGCGCTTATCAGAGGCTCTCTAAAACTTTAGCTTCGCAGAAACTTACTGAGTTCGTTTCCAGGCAGCCTTTCTGCCTACTGATTCGCCCGGATCCAAGCCAGCCAGCGGTCGAACAGGTCGGGTTGCAGGCCGGCGATAACGGAGCGTTTGAAAACGTGTTCGCCACTCCAAAAGTCGTCGCCTTCCAGCGTAGCCAGGCGGCCGCCGGCTTCTTCGTAAATCAGGGTGCCGGCGGCATAGTCCCACAGTTTTTGACCGCCATGTAGGTAGAGGTCGTAGCGGCCGGCGGCGAGGTAGCACCAGTCGAGCGTGCTGGCGCCCATGCTGCGCTGTGAGCCGAAGGGGTGGAGGGTTTGCATGCGGCTGGCGAGCTTGCCGGAGCGCAGGTATTTCACTTCCACACCGGCAATGGATTCGTTGAGTTTTTTCGGCGTGAGGCGCAGGGGCAGGGGACGGCCGTTGAGGTGTGCGCCGTGACCGCGTTCGGCAGTGAACATTTCCTGCATCATGGGGTGGAAAATAGCGCCCAGTTGGGCGCGGCCGTGGCGGATGTAGGCCACGGAGAGGGCGAAGTGCGGCAGGCCGTTGATGAAGTTGTTGGTGCCGTCGATAGGGTCGACCACCCACAGCCCGGTTGCGGCGTGCTGCCACATAGCGTGTTGTTCGTCGGCGCTCATTTCTTCGCCCAGCATCGGGCAGTCGATGATTTGCGGCAGCTTCTGGGCAAATAGGGCTTGGGCGTGCAGGTCGGCTTCGGTGAGGCGGGTACCGTCGCTTTTGGTGCTGACGGCGGCGTTGAGAAAACGCGGCATCACGGCGGTTTGTGCCACTTCGCGAACCAGTTCTGCTAAACGGTTGAGCAAAATCTTTCCTTCCCGATGCTTTTCTGATAGAAACGGAATATTAACCATTTTTCGGGGTAAACAATAGATGCCGCGTTTTTATGTTCCGCAAACTTTTGTTGCCGGCGAGGTGCTGAGGCTACCTGAAAATGTGTGCCGGCATATCCAAGTGCTGCGCTTGCAGGCGGGTGCACCGCTGGTGTTGTTTGACGGGCAGGGGCAGGCGGCGGCGGCAGAATTGCTGGAAATTGGGCGCAAACAGGCGCTGGTGCGGGTGGATAAGTTGCTCTTGGAATCGCGTGAATCGCCGCTGGCGGTTACGTTGATTCAGGCGGTATCGGCTTCGGAAAAGATGGATTTTGCGGTACAGAAGGGCACGGAATTGGGGGTGAAACGTATCGTGCCGGCGGTTTCCACGCGCTCGAATGTGCGGCTTTCGGGCGAGCGGTCGGAGAAAAAGGTGCGGCACTGGCAGGAAATCGCTATCTCGGCCTGTGAGCAATGCGGGCGCAATGAGGTGCCGCCTGTGGTGCCGATTGCCGATTTGCCGCAGGTGCTGGCTGTACTGCCGGCCGATTCGGGGGTGCGGCTGCTGCTGAGCCCGCACGATGGTGTGTCACTGCGCAGTCTGCCTCCGGCGCAAAGCGCGGTTTTGCTGATTGGGCCGGAAGGCGGGCTGACGGCGGAAGAAGAGGATTTGGCACGCTCGCAAGGGTTTCAGGCGGTGCAACTCGGTGCACGGGTATTGCGCACGGAAACGGCGGCGCTGGCGGCGTTGGCGGCGATGCAGGCCTTGTGGGGCGATTTTTAGCGGTATGAGCGCTGTGCTAAAATGCACAAATTGACAGTTTTCAGGTAGCCTTCTTCCTTACCTTAGAGGCTACCTGAAAAAATAAATGGATTAGGAAGCAGATAAATGGCAAAACCGAAAAGCGGCCTCGGCGGCCGGGGCTTGGATTCTTTGTTGGCCGGTGCGGTGGGCGACAGCAGCGGCGACAGGCTGACCAGCGTGCCGGTGCGCGACATCAAGCCGGGGCGCTATCAGCCTCGTTCGCAAATGGACGACGAAAGCTTGCAGGAGTTGGCCGATTCGATTAAGGCACAGGGCGTTATCCAGCCGGTTATCGTACGCGAGCACGGCCTGTCGCAATACGAGCTGATTGCCGGCGAGCGTCGCTGGCGCGCCAGCCAGCTGGCGGGTTTGACCGAAATTCCGGTGGTGATTAAGAGCATCGGCGACGAAGCGGCGCTGGCGATGGGCTTGATTGAAAACATCCAGCGTGAAAATCTTAATCCGATTGAAGAAGCGCAGGGTTTGAAGCGTTTGGTGGACGAATTCGGTCTCACGCACGAGACCGTGGCCAAGGCAGTAGGGCGCAGCCGCAGTGCAGTATCGAACAGCCTGCGCCTGTTGGCTTTGCCCGAGCCGGTGCAGGAAATGCTGTTTTTACGCCGGCTGGAAATGGGGCACGCGCGGGCCTTGTTGTCGCTGCCGGTGATGGAGCAGCTTTCCTTGGCACAGAAGGCGGTGAAAAATGGTTGGTCGGTGCGTGAGGTGGAGCGGCGCAGCCAGCTGGCACAACAGGCGCCACAGGAGAAAAAATCGAAAACCGTCAGCCCGGATATATGCTACCTGAACGAGGCGCTTACGGAAAAATTGGGTGTGCGCGCGGAAGTGCAAACTGCCAACTACAAACGCGGTAAGGTGGTGTTGCATTTCGACAGCCCGGAAACTTTTGCAAGACTGATGCAGCAGTTGGATGTGAAGTTGCCTGGTTGAGCAAAGGTTTGCCTGCGGTTTTAGGTGATTGGAAGTTATGCATGTATAGTTTTCAGGTAGCCTTTAATGCTTTGAATATTGATATTGTTTGACAAGAATTAACACTTTTCTTGACTTTGTTGGCGTTTTTGCTTATATTTAAAAAGCTAACATTTAGTGTATGAAGATGGATGTATGGCGGCAACAATTTATCTCCAATTGGTAATCACGGCGATACTTGTTGCTGTTTTTTGGGTGTTTTCTGGTGCGGTTGCAGCTAAGTCGGCAGCACTGGGTTGTTTGTGTTACGCCTTGCCCACTATCTTGGCAGTACTGGTTTTAAGGTTTTTTCTGAAGTTTCCGAAATGGCGCGGCAGCGCATTTTGGCTGGGAGAAAGTTTAAAAATAGTACTGGCGCTCGTGTTGATGACGCTGGTGTTCGTTTTTTATCGCCAACACATCGTGTTCGTTCCGTTTATTGTCGGGCTGGGTGCGGTGAGTCATGCGGTGTTATTGATATTTTTGAAGGTTAAGAAGTATGGCCGGTGAAAGCATGAGTGCAGCCGACTACATCAAGCACCATTTGCAAAGCTTGACCAGTTTGTCGGATGTGGGCAAAGGACAGGGTCTGCAAAATATTGCCGACTTCTCATTTATAAACTTGGATTCCCTTTTTATTGCGGCCTTTTTGGCGATTCTCGGTTCGCTGGTGATGTGGTATGCTGCTCGCAAGGCTACGCCAGGTGTGCCGGGGCGTTTTCAGGCTGCCGTAGAAATCTTGTTCGAGTTTATCGATAATTTGTGCAAAGGTATGATTCACAACGAGCAATCGCGTAAAACAGTGGCGCCGCTGGGTTTGGCGCTGTTTGTTTGGATTGTGTTGATGAATAGCATGGACTTTTTGCCGGTGGATTTGTTGCCGTGGATTTGGCAGCGTGTAACTGGTAATCACCACGCCTTGCTGCGCGTGGTGCCGACTGCGGATTTGAATATTACTCTGGGTATGTCGATTGGTGTGCTGCTTACCTGCTTTATGTTTAATATCAAGCTTAAAGGCTTGGGTGGCTGGATTCACGAACTGTTCGCTGCGCCGTTCGGTATTTGGCTGGCTCCGTTCAATTTTGTTTTGAATCTGGTGGAGTTTTCGTCCAAAACTATTTCTCACGGTATGCGTCTGTTCGGTAATATGTATGCTGGTGAATTGGTGTTTTTGCTGATTGCTATGCTAGGCGGTGCTTGGGCAATGCCGGGTGAAGCAGTTACTTGGGTGGATCCCGTTTTGGCATTCTTCCATGTTTTGGCTGGATTTGTTTGGGCGGTGTTCCATATTTTGGTTATCGTGTTACAAGCATTTATTTTCGTTGCTTTGGCTTTTGTGTATATCGGCCAGGCACATAGTTCCCATTAGTAGTTTGTTGTTTTTTGTAGTAGTTTAACTTCACTTTTAGATAAGGAGTTTCAAATGGATTTGAATAGTGTATTGGCCATCACTTGCGGCTTGATTGTTGCGTTCGGTGCTGTGGCTGCTGCGGCCAGTATCGCATTCGTGGGTTCAAAATATCTGGAGGCTTCTGCCCGCCAGCCTGAACTGATTGAACCGCTGCAAACCAAATTGTTCCTGATTGCCGGTTTGATTGACGCAGCATTCCTGATCGGCGTAGCCGTTGCTTTGCTGTTCGCCTTCGTGAATCCGTTTGCTCCGGCAGTTGCAGGTTAAGATTACACAAACTTCTGACGTTTGTTTTAACCCTAACTGTGAAGGTCGAGTAAAGTGAATATTAATTCAGCTTTAATCATACAGATAATTGTCTTCTGCTTGTTGGTGTGGTTTACCGTGAAGTTCGTGTGGCCACCCATCGCTAAGGCTTTGGATGAGCGAGCCAGCAAAATTGCCGAGGGCTTGGCAGCTGCCGAGCGCGGGAAAAGTGATTTTGAACAGGCTGAAAAGCGTGTGGCCGAACTCATGGCTGAAGGCCGCAATCAAGTTGCTGAAATCATCACTAACGCAGAGAGGCGGGCTTCTCAAATTGTTGAGGATGCTAAAAAACAGGCTTCTGACGAGGCTGCTCGTGTTGCTGCGCAGGCTAAGACTGATGTGGAGCAGGAAGTTAATCGGGCACGTGAGGCTCTGCGTGAGCAGGTGGCGGCACTGGCAGTTAAAGGTGCTGAGCAGATTCTGTGCAGCGAGATTAATGCCGATAAACATGCCCAGTTGCTGGGTATGTTGAAGCAGGAGTTGTAAAACTATGGCTGAACTTGCCACTATTGCCAGGCCGTATGCTAAAGCCTTATTTGAATTGGCGTCTGAAAAAAGTCAAGTCGAACTTTGGCTGGAGAAGCTAAAAGATTTGGCGTGGGCTGTCGGCCAACCTAAACTTGCCACATTGCTGGACGATGCCAGTATTGCACCCCACCAGAAGGCAGATACTTTGATTGGATTACTTGACGGTATCCATACGCCACAACATGTAGTTTTCAAAAACTTCCTGTATGTGCTGGCTGAAGGAGGTAGGTTGTTCGTTTTGCCGGAAGTTTATAACCAATACCAAGTACTGGTATTGGCAAAAGACCATATACAGAAGGCCATAATTTACAGTGCTTTCCCGATGAGTGAAGGACAGTTTGCCAAGGTGGTGAGCGATTGCCAGCAGAAATTTGGCCACAAGCTGGAGGCTACCTTAAAAGTGGTGCCCGAGCTGATTGGTGGTATCAAAATTGAAGTTGGAGATAAAGTTTTAGACTTGTCCGTGCAAGGGAAGTTAAAAAACCTGTATACGGCCATGATAAATTAGGAGAGTTTCATGCAGCTTAATCCTGCTGAAATCAGTGAATTATTAAAATCCAAAATTGAGAACCTGAATGTAAAGCAAGAAGCCAACACCTATGGGGGTGTGATTTCTGTGACCGATGGTATCGTGCGCGTGCACGGATTATCGGATGTAATGCAGGGTGAGATGTTAGAGTTCCCCGGCAATACTTTCGGTTTGGCCATGAACTTGGAGCGTGACTCGGTTGGTGCGATTGTATTGGGCGAGTACGAGCACATTAAAGAAGGCGATCAAGTCAAATGTACCGGCCGTATTTTGGAGGTACCGGTTGGTCGTGAGCTAGTTGGCCGCGTAGTGAATGCGTTGGGGCAACCGATTGACGGCAAAGGCCCAATTAACACTAAAGAAACTGCGCCGATTGAGAAAATCGCTCCGGGTGTAATTGCGCGTCAATCCGTGGATCAGCCGATGCAAACTGGTTTGAAATCGGTGGATTCCATGGTGCCGATTGGTCGTGGTCAGCGCGAATTGATTATCGGTGACCGCCAAACCGGTAAGACAGCTGTTGCGTTGGATGCGATTGTTAATCAAAAGGGTACTGGTGTTATCTGTATTTATGTGGCAATTGGCCAAAAAGCCTCTTCTATTGCCAATGTGGTACGCAAACTGGAGGAGCATGGCGCGATGGAGCATACCATCGTGGTGGCAGCAACTGCTTCCGAAGCAGCTGCCCTGCAATTCATTGCCCCATATTCCGGCTGCACAATGGGCGAATATTTCCGCGATCGTGGTGAAGATGCATTGATTGTATATGATGATTTGTCTAAACAAGCTGTTGCCTATCGTCAAATTTCTTTGCTGTTGCGTCGTCCGCCTGGTCGCGAAGCTTATCCAGGTGACGTATTCTATCTGCATAGCCGCCTGTTGGAGCGTGCTGCACGTATCAATGCCGATGAGGTGGAAAAGCGCACAAATGGCGAAGTAAAAGGCAAAACCGGGTCGTTGACTGCATTGCCAATTATCGAGACCCAAGCGGGTGACGTATCTGCTTTTGTGCCAACTAACGTAATTTCTATTACTGATGGCCAGATTTTCTTGGAAACTGATTTGTTCAACTCAGGTATTCGTCCGGCCATTAACGCAGGTATTTCTGTATCGCGTGTAGGTGGCTCCGCTCAAACTAAGGTTATCAAGAAATTGGGTGGAGGTATCCGTTTGGCTTTGGCTCAATATCGCGAATTGGCTGCATTCTCTCAATTTGCTTCTGATTTGGATGAAGCTACCCGCAAACAGCTGCAACACGGTGAAGTGGTTACTGAATTGATGAAGCAAAAACAATTCAGCACAATGAGTATTGCTGAGATGGCTTTGACCTTGTGGGCAATTAACAAAGGCTTTTACGAGGATGTGCCAGTATCCAAGGCATTGGTATTTGAGACTGATTTCTTAGGCTATGTGCGCACACAGCACACCGATGTGTTGGATCAAATAAATCAGCAAGGCGTAATGAGTGATGAGAACGAGCAAGTCTTGACTGAAGCCATCAATACATTTAAAGCCTCTCGCAATTACTCGGCCTAAACCGCAGAAAAGGAAAAGTCTGAAATGGCAGTAGGGAAAGAAATCCTCACGAAAATCCGCAGTGTACAGAATACACAGAAGATTACCAAAGCCATGCAGATGGTGTCGACTTCCAAAATGCGGAAAACGCAGGACAGAATGCATTTGGCACGGCCTTATGCCGAGAAAGTGCGCGTGGTGATGAGTCACTTGGCACAGGTAGAAACCGAGCATAAGCAGTTGCCAATCTTGGAAAGTCGGGAAAATATTCGGCGTGCCGGCTTCATCCTAATTACTGCCGACAAAGGCTTGTGTGGCGGGTTGAATGCCAACTTGCTAAAGAAGTTTTTCGGACAAGTGCAAGAATACCAGCAGCAGGGTGTGGCAGTGGAAGTTATCTGCTTCGGTAGCAAAGGGTTGGCTGCCTGTAATCGTGCTGGCCTCAATGTAGTGGCCAGTGCGGTAAGTTTGGGCGACACCCCGAAGATGGAAGTGTTGCTTGGCTCGCTGACTGAAGCGTTTCAGCGTTATGCTGATGGTGGCTTGGATATTGTGCACTTGGTGTATTCTAGATTTATCAATACTATGTGCCAAGAGCCGAACTTAGAGACCTTGCTGCCTATCGGTCACAATGTGCTGAACGAAATATCGGAAGCAGAAGAATATGGCCGAGAATATATCTATGAGCCATCGCCAATTTTGGTGCTGGAATATTTGGTGCGCCGCTATTTAGAATCGGTAGTGTATCAGGCTTTGTGTGAGAACATGGCTTCCGAGCAGTCTGCCCGCATGGTGGCAATGAAGGCCGCTACGGATAATGCAAGTAATGCAATTAAGGAATTACGCCTGATTTACAACAAATCCCGTCAGGCAGCGATTACCACTGAATTGTCGGAAATTGTAGCCGGTGCCGCTGCAGTATAGGTGGGTAGAGCAGGCAGATTTGAATATTTAGGATAGATAAATGAACCAAGGCAAAATCGTACAAATTATTGGTGCGGTAGTCGATGTGGAGTTTCCGCGTACCGCTATTCCACGTGTTTACGATGCACTCAAACTGGTCGATACCGATTTGACGCTAGAAGTGCAACAGCAGCTTGGCGACGGCGTTGTCCGCACCATTGCGATGGGTAGTACAGACGGTTTGAAACGCGGCGTGGCCGTGCAAAATACTGGTGCACCGATTACTGTGCCGGTGGGTAAAGCTACCCTAGGCCGCATCATGGATGTTTTGGGTAACCCTGTGGACGAGCAAGGTCCGATCGGTTCTGAACATACCCGTGCTATTCATCAATTTGCACCTAAGTTCGACGAACTCTCCAGTACTACCGAATTGTTGGAAACAGGCATTAAGGTGATTGATTTGCTTTGCCCGTTTGCCAAAGGTGGTAAAGTAGGTCTGTTTGGTGGTGCTGGTGTGGGCAAAACCGTGAATATGATGGAGCTGATTAATAACATTGCAAAAGCGCACAGTGGTCTCTCCGTATTCGCCGGCGTGGGCGAGCGTACCCGTGAAGGCAATGACTTCTACCACGAAATGAAAGACTCCAACGTGTTGGATAAAGTGGCCATGGTGTACGGCCAGATGAACGAGCCGCCTGGTAACCGCCTGCGTGTTGCTCTAACTGGTTTGTCGATGGCTGAATACTTCCGTGACGAAAAAGACGAAAACGGCAAAGGTCGTGACGTATTGTTCTTTGTGGACAATATTTATCGCTATACCCTGGCCGGTACAGAAGTATCCGCCCTGCTTGGCCGTATGCCTTCTGCCGTGGGTTATCAGCCGACGTTGGCTGAAGAAATGGGTCGTTTGCAGGAGCGTATTACTTCCACCCAAACTGGCTCCATTACCTCTATCCAAGCCGTATATGTGCCGGCCGACGACTTGACCGACCCGTCTCCCGCCACTACGTTTGCCCACTTGGATGCGACTGTAGTATTGAGCCGCGATATTGCCTCCCTTGGTATCTATCCTGCGGTAGACCCGCTGGACTCCACTTCTCGCCAGCTCGATCCAATGGTGCTCGGCCAGGAACATTATGATGTGGCTCGTGGCGTGCAATCTACCTTGCAGAAATATAAAGAGTTGCGCGACATCATCGCCATTTTGGGTATGGACGAGTTATCTGACGAGGATAAGATGACTGTGATGCGTGCCCGTAAGATCCAGCGTTTCCTGTCGCAGCCTTTCCACGTGGCAGAAGTGTTTACCGGCTCACCCGGCAAATACGTTTCGCTGCGTGATACCGTGGCCGGCTTCAAAGCTATTCTGAGCGGCGAATACGACCATCTGCCGGAGCAGGCCTTCTATATGGTGGGCGGCATCGAAGAGGCCGTGGAAAAAGCCAAAACCCTGAACTGAGGAATGCAGCATGAATATCATGCAGGTTGATGTGGTCAGCAACGAGGAGAGCATCTACTCCGGTGAATCCAGCTTTGCCGTGGTGCCGACCCTAAACGGCGAGCTCGGTATTTACCCGCGCCACGAGCCGATTATGAGCTTGGTGCGCCCCGGTGTGCTGCGTTTGCAGGTGCCGGAGCAGGAAGAAGAGGTTTTGGTGGCTATCTCCGGCGGTATTCTGGAAGTGCAGCCGCACAAAATCATGATTTTGGCTGACGTGGCTGTGCGTAGTGCCGAGCTGGATCAGGCGCGGGCAGAGGAGGCCCGAAAAGCTGCAGAAGCCGGCGTGAAACATGCCAAAGATGATGAGTCAATGGCTAAAGCTCAGGCAGCGTTGGCAATTGCGCTGGCCGAACTGAAAGCCCTCAATTACCTGCGTATTAAAAATAAGCGCTAAACCAACCGGTTTGACGGACGAAAATAAAGCACGATTACATCGTGCTTTATTTTTCTTGGCAGCTAAGGCTATCTGAAAAGACTGAGGCAAGGAGAGCATGACTGTTCTGCCGGTAATACCGTTTTCAGGTAGCCTACCTTGAGAGGCGGATGGCGGACAATCAATCCTCAGCCGAACAGCCGTGGTCGGCCAGTATTTTGCGGTACACAGCATCGGGGACGTAGCGGCGGATGGTTTTCTGCCAGTTTTGCGGGCCGACCATGCCTTTAACCATGGTGGACGATACTTCGGCAAATTCGCGCGGCGGCATCAGGATAACGGTGGTGATGGTTGGTTGCAGGTCGGCGTTGATGTAGCGCATGGCACGTTCGTATTCATAGTCTGAGCCGCTGCGGATGCCGCGCACCACGAAATCGGCTTGGATACTATCGGCGAAATCAACCAGAAAGCGGTTATGAAACTGGGTAACGCACACGTTGGGAAATTCGGCGGTGATGTCCACCAGCATGGCTTTGCGCTCTTCCAGTGTATAGGTGGCCTGCTTTTCGGGATTGGTGCCGATGGCTACGATAAGTTCGTCAAACATGGCCTGCGCTTGGCAGATCATCCACAGGTGGCCGTTGGTGGGGGGATCGAAACTGCCGGCATAAACGGCGCGGCGGTGATGTGGTTTCATGGGTGGTTCTGCATGCAACAAATTAAAAACGGGCGAAGCCTACCCCGCTTGCTGCGGCAGCGCAAGTTTATTTTGGTAGGTTGTGCAGGTTGAGGTCGTTACTCAGTATCTTCAGCCATTGCGTTCTCAGGTAGCCTCCAGCCAGAAAAGGCTACCTGAAAACACCATGCAGCGATGATTTGGTTATATAATGCCGCTTCTTTATCAAGGCTACCTGAAAACATGAATTGGGTTGCGAAATTTGAGGATTGGTGTAGTCGGCGCTATGTGTACTGGCCGCTAGTGATGCTACTGGCCGCCGCTACGCCGCTGGCGTTTGCGCCGTATTACCATTTTTGGCTGATGCCGCTGCTGTTTGGTGCCCTGATTCGGCTCACCGAGCTGCGGCCGCAAAACAGCGTGTTTGGCGCCTACTGCTTCGGGTTGGTTGGCTACGCCGTACAGTTCTATTGGATACACACCGCGCTGCACGACATATCCGGCCTGCCCAATCTGTATGCCCTGCCGCTCACCATCCTGTTGCCCGCCTATCTCGCCCTTTATCCCGCCGCCTGCTTCTGGTTGCTGGAAAAAGCCCGTTTGCCGCGCGGCTGGCGTATCGGCCTCTTATTGCCCGTGTTGTGGACGCTGGCCGAATTTGCCCGCGAGCGGGCGATTACCGGCTTCGGCTGGGGTGCGCTGGGCTACAGCCAGGTGGCCGACCTTTCCCCGCTAGCCGGTTATGCCCCCGTGGGCGGGGTGCATTTGCTCACTTTGCTGTGTGCCTTTTGCGGCGCATGGTTGGTGCTGGTGCTGCACAACCAAGGTTGGAAGCGGCGGGCATTACCGCTTGTGCTGCTGATTGGAGTTATTGCCGGCGGCTGGCAGTTGCGCCAAGTGCGTTTCACTGAGCCCGACGGCAGCAGTGCCACCGTGGCGTTGGTGCAAGGTAATATAGCGCAAACTTTGAAATGGGATGCCGACTATCTGAGTGAAACTATACAAAGCTACTATGAGCAAGTAGCCAACAGCCATGCCGACATCACTATCCTGCCCGAAACCGCCATTCCCGTGATGCGGCAGGATTTGCAGGAATATAATCCCGGCGTCCTCGACCAATTTGCCTACGAAGCCCAGCGCAACGGCAGCGCGCTCGCCATGGGTATTGCCCAATACAATCAGCAGCGCACAGGCTACCTGAACGCTGTGATCAACTTAAGCAATTACCACCCCGACCGCCCTGACGACATCCCGTTTTACGCCAAAAGCCACCTCGTTCCCTTCGGCGAATATAAACCCCTGCCTGCTATCACCGAGCCGCTGTACCGCATGATGAACATGCCTTTGGCCGGGTTCGACCGTGGCGGCAGCGCCCAAGCCCCGTTGCTTTTAGCCAACCAGCGCGTGGCGTTTAACGTGTGCTACGAAGACGGCTTCGGCGACGAACTGATTGCCTCTGCCAAACAAGCCAGCCTCTTGGCCAATATGAGCAATCTGGGCTGGTTTGTCCGCTCCAACGCCATCCACCAGCATTTGCAAATATCGCAAGCCCGTGCCCTTGAGCTCGGCCGCTACATGGTACGTGCCACCAACACCGGTGCCACCGCTATCATCAATCCGCAAGGCCAAGTGGTGAAACTCGCCCCGCCAGACACCCGCACCGTGCTCGAAGGCAATATCGAAGGTTATCGCGGCGAAACCCCGTATATGAAAATAGGCGGCTCGCTGCCCCTGGTGTGTGGCTTGTTGTGTTTGGCCGTATTGCTGATGCTGGCCGGCTATCCGCCACGGCGCAAACCTGCTCCCGATGCCGCAGAGGAAAGGCTACCTGAAAACAGCAGCGAACCAAGTGCCGAGCCGCAATATGAGGGCAAATAGATACCGTTTGCCCGAAGTTGCCGTTGTTTACGTTAATATAGAAAATAAATTAAAATTCAAGAAATACAAAATTTAACCTATCGTAAACCAAAATCACACAGTATGGGTGTTTAATCATCCCCGTAACTTAAAGAGACAGAAGAGATAAATACCGTCGAAGGCGGCAGAAAATACTAAAAGGAGTCAAAAGACAATGAATAACGCATTTGCATTGCCCATCCCCAGCGGCCACGGCAGCCTGGAGCAATATATTCACACTGTAAACAGCATTCCGCTGCTCACCGCAGAGGAAGAACATAGCCTGGCTGTACGCCAGCTGCAAGGCGACCTGGAAGCCGCCAAGAAACTGATCTTGTCGCATCTGCGCGTGGTGGTATCCATCGCACGCGGCTACGATGGCTACGGCCTCAACCAAGCCGACCTGATTCAAGAAGGCAACATCGGCCTGATGAAAGCCGTAAAACGCTACGAGCCCAACCGCGGCGCCCGCCTGTTTTCCTTTGCCGTACATTGGATTAAGGCCGAAATCCACGAATTCATCCTGCGCAACTGGCGCATGGTGCGCGTGGCCACCACCAAGCCGCAGCGCAAACTCTTCTTCAACCTGCGCAGCATGCGTAAAAGCATGAATACCCTCTCGCCCGAAGAAGCGCAAACCATCGCCGACGACTTGGGCGTGAAAATGGACGAAGTGCTGGAAATGGAACAGCGCATGACCGGCAAAGACATTGCCCTTCTGCCCGACAACAGTGACAGAGAAGAAGACAGCTACGCTCCCATCGACTGGTTGGCCGACACCCGCAGCGAGCCCACTCAGCAAATCGCCCAAAAAGCCCGCTACGCCATGCAGACCGAAGGCCTGCAAAATGCGCTCGCCCAGCTAGACGCACGCAGCCGCTGTATCTTGGAAAGCCGCTGGTTACAAGATGGCGGCGGCCTTACCCTGCACGAGCTGGCCGCTGAATATGGCGTTTCCGCCGAGCGCATCCGCCAGATAGAAGCCAAAGCTATTCAAAAACTGCGCGGCTTTATGAGCGAAGAATAAGTGGATGAAAAAAGACTGCCTGAGGGCAGTCTTTTTTATTGGGTATTTGGTTTTATGGTGGCTTACATTTTCAGGTAGCCTTTTATATGATGGGACTTATTCGTCTTCGTCCTCTTCCTCGTCGCCCAAATCCACTTCCTCAAGCGGAATCACCCGGGTGCGGTAGCGCAGTTTGTGGTAGAGGTAGAAACCGAAGAATATGGGCAGGCCCATATAGGTCAC
>NZ_LXSN01000009.1:0-5702 GCF_001648415.1 Eikenella sp. NML070372
CTTTTCCAACTCACACTGTACCGCTATCCCGGATTTCCATTCCTTTCATCATACTCCCACAAAGCACAACACCCGCCATCAGGCGGGTGTCGTAAATAGGTGTTTGGCAGTGTCCTACTTTCGCACGGGTATCCGCACTATCATCGGCGCTGGTTCGTTTCACGGCCCTGTTCGGGATGGGAAGGCGTGGGACCAAACCGCTATGGCCGCCAAACTTAAACTGTACAAATCGTCAAGCCGCCGGTAGCGTCCACTCCGGCCAATCAAATCAAACTGTCCTGTCCGGCTATAAACCAAACAGTCGGGTAATGTGTATCGATTCCAGTAAGCTTTATTCTCTATGAGTGCCCTTCCCGGTGTCTCCTCACCGCAAAGCACTTCAAATGATAGAGTCAAGCCTCACGAGCAATTAGTATGGGTCAGCTGCACGCGTTGCCGCGCTTCCACACCCCACCTATCAACGTCCTGGTCTAGAACGACTCTTCAGCGCGGTTATACCGCAAGGGAAGTCTCATCTCCAGGCAGGTTTCGCGCTTAGATGCTTTCAGCGCTTATCCTTCCCGAACTTAGCTACCCGGCGATGCCACTGGCGTGACAACCGGTACACCAGAGGTTCGTCCACTCCGGTCCTCTCGTACTAGGAGCAGCCCCTGTCAAACTTCCAACGCCCACTGCAGATAGGGACCAAACTGTCTCACGACGTTTTAAACCCAGCTCACGTACCACTTTAAATGGCGAACAGCCATACCCTTGGGACCGACTACAGCCCCAGGATGTGATGAGCCGACATCGAGGTGCCAAACTCCGCCGTCGATATGAACTCTTGGGCGGAATCAGCCTGTTATCCCCGGAGTACCTTTTATCCGTTGAGCGATGGCCCTTCCATTCAGAACCACCGGATCACTATGTCCTGCTTTCGCACCTGCTCGACTTGTCGGTCTCGCAGTTAAGCTACCTTTTGCCATTGCACTATCAGTCCGATTTCCGACCGGACCTAGGTAACCTTCGAACTCCTCCGTTACTCTTTGGGAGGAGACCGCCCCAGTCAAACTGCCTACCATGCACGGTCCCCGATCCGGTTTACGGACCTGGGTTAGAACCTCAAAGTCACCAGGGTGGTATTTCAAGGACGGCTCCGCAGAAACTGGCGCCTCTGCTTCCAAGCCTCCCACCTATCCTACACAAGTGACTTCAAAGTCCAATGCAAAGCTACAGTAAAGGTTCACGGGGTCTTTCCGTCTAGCAGCGGGTAGATTGCATCTTCACAACCACTTCAACTTCGCTGAGTCTCGGGAGGAGACAGTGTGGCCATCGTTACGCCATTCGTGCGGGTCGGAACTTACCCGACAAGGAATTTCGCTACCTTAGGACCGTTATAGTTACGGCCGCCGTTTACTGGGGCTTCGATCCGATGCTCTCACATCTTCAATTAACCTTCCAGCACCGGGCAGGCGTCACACCCTATACGTCCACTTTCGTGTTTGCAGAGTGCTGTGTTTTTAATAAACAGTCGCAGCCACCTATTCTCTGCGACCCTCCAAAGCTTACGGAGTAAATCCTTCACCTCAGAGGGCATACCTTCTCCCGAAGTTACGGTATCAATTTGCCGAGTTCCTTCTCCCGAGTTCTCTCAAGCGCCTTAGAATTCTCATCCTGCCCACCTGTGTCGGTTTGCGGTACGGTTCGATTTAAGCTGGAGCTTAGTGGCTTTTCCTGGAAGCGTGGTATCAGTCACTTCATATCCGTAGATACTCGTTATCGCTTCTCGGTGTTATGAAGAACCGGATTTGCCTAATCCTTCCACCTACCGGCTTGAACAAACTATTCCAACAGTTTGCTGACCTAACCTTCTCCGTCCCCACATCGCACTTAAATCAAGTACGGGAATATTAACCCGTTTCCCATCGACTACGCATCTCTGCCTCGCCTTAGGGGCCGACTCACCCTGCGCCGATGAACGTTGCGCAGGAAACCTTGGGCTTTCGGCGAGCGGGCTTTTCACCCGCTTTATCGCTACTCATGTCAACATTCGCACTTCTGATACCTCCAGCATTCCTTACGAAACGCCTTCTCAGGCCTACAGAACGCTCCCCTACCATGCACGCTTCATTAAAACAGCTAACCCCATCTACCATACTCGACTTTGATGGGCGCTTTCCGTCGCTTCGCTCCGGCAAGCTGTTTTAATGAAGCATGCATCCGCAGCTTCGGTTATAGATTTGAGCCCCGTTACATCTTCCGCGCAGGATGACTCGACCAGTGAGCTGTTACGCTTTCTTTAAATGATGGCTGCTTCTAAGCCAACATCCTGGCTGTCTAAGCCTTCCCACTTCGTTTACCACTTAATCTATCATTTGGGACCTTAGCTGGCGGTCTGGGTTGTTTCCCTTTCGACAACGGACGTTAGCACCCGCTGTCTGTCTCCCATGATTGCACTTTCCGGTATTCTGAGTTTGCCATGGGTTGGTAAGTCGCAATGACCCCCTAGCCATAACAGTGCTTTACCCCCGGAAGTGATACATGAGGCACTACCTAAATAGTTTTCGGGGAGAACCAGCTATCTCCGAGTTTGTTTAGCCTTTCACCCCTATCCACAGCTCATCCCCGCATTTTGCAACATGCGTGGGTTCGGTCCTCCAGTACCTGTTACGGCACCTTCAACCTGGCCATGGATAGATCACTCGGTTTCGGGTCTACACCCAGCAACTATGACGCCCTATTAAGACTCGGTTTCCCTACGCCTCCCCTATCCGGTTAAGCTCGCTACTGAATGTAAGTCGTTGACCCATTATACAAAAGGTACGCAGTCACACAATAAATGCTCCCACTGTTTGTATGCATCAGGTTTCAGGTTCTATTTCACTCCCCTCCCGGGGTTCTTTTCGCCTTTCCCTCACGGTACTGGTTCACTATCGGTCGATGATGAGTATTTAGCCTTGGAGGATGGTCCCCCCATCTTCAGACAGGATTTCTCGTGTCCCGCCCTACTTGTCGTATGCTTAGTACCACTGCCGGAATTTCGGATACGGGGCTATCACCCACTATGGCGGAAGTTTCCAATTCCTTCTCCTATCCCGACAACTATCACATACAGGCTGCTCCGCGTTCGCTCGCCACTACTTGCGGAATCTCGGTTGATTTCTTTTCCTCCGGGTACTTAGATGGTTCAGTTCTCCGGGTTCGCTTCTCTAAGCTTATGTATTCGGCTTAGGATACACATTGCTGTGTGGGTTCCCCCATTCGGACATCACCGGATCAAAGCTCTATTGCCAGCTCCCCGATGCTTTTCGCAGGCTTACACGTCCTTCGTCGCCTATCATCGCCAAGGCATCCACCTGATGCACTTATTCACTTGACTCTATCATTTGAAGCGCCTCTTTGACTTCGCCTGCGCTGCGTTGACTACAGCTGGGGCTTAAGGCCTCCACTCTGATAAAGCTTACTGCTTGTTGTGTCCGAACCCTGCCTTTTGCGTTTCAGGATTCGGTCGATACAATCATCACCCAAATTTCTGTATGACTTATCTTTAGGATAAGCCTTACTTCGTTTGTTTGTTGATTTCGGCTTGCCAATTTGTTAAAGATCGATGCGTTTTGACTTCGCAAATAAAAATAAACTACCACTCAAAACTGCAACATGTAGCAGCTTGCTCGCATATTTAGCATACTTTTATTTGGAAAGTATGGTGTGGTGGAGGCAAACGGGATCGAACCGATGACCCCCTGCTTGCAAAGCAGGTGCTCTACCAACTGAGCTATGCCCCCAGTACCCGGGCGGATCTGCTCCACTCTACGCCTACTGGTGGGTCTGGGAGGACTTGAACCTCCGACCCCACGCTTATCAAGCGTGTGCTCTAACCAGCTGAGCTACAAACCCAACATTCTCTTCGCATCTGTATCCGATTACCGATAGGTGTGGATGCTCTACCCCTACTTTTCTCTAGAAAGGAGGTGATCCAGCCGCAGGTTCCCCTACGGCTACCTTGTTACGACTTCACCCCAGTCATGAAGCATACCGTGGCAAGCGGGCTCCTTGCGGTTACCCTACCTGCTTCTGGTATCCCCCACTCCCATGGTGTGACGGGCGGTGTGTACAAGACCCGGGAACGTATTCACCGCAGTATGCTGACCTGCGATTACTAGCGATTCCGACTTCATGCACTCGAGTTGCAGAGTGCAATCCGGACTACGATCGGTTTTCTGGGATTGGCTCCGCCTCGCGGCTTGGCTACCCTCTGTACCGACCATTGTATGACGTGTGAAGCCCTGGTCATAAGGGCCATGAGGACTTGACGTCATCCCCACCTTCCTCCGGTTTGTCACCGGCAGTCTCATTAGAGTGCCCAACTAAATGATGGCAACTAATGACAAGGGTTGCGCTCGTTGCGGGACTTAACCCAACATCTCACGACACGAGCTGACGACAGCCATGCAGCACCTGTGTTACGGCTCCCGAAGGCACCCCCCTATCTCTAAAGGGTTCCGTACATGTCAAAACCAGGTAAGGTTCTTCGCGTTGCATCGAATTAATCCACATCATCCACCGCTTGTGCGGGTCCCCGTCAATTCCTTTGAGTTTTAATCTTGCGACCGTACTCCCCAGGCGGTCGATTTCACGCGTTAGCTACGCTACTAAGGTATCATGTACCCCAACAGCTAATCGACATCGTTTAGGGCGTGGACTACCAGGGTATCTAATCCTGTTTGCTACCCACGCTTTCGAGCATGAACGTCAGTGTTATCCCAGGGGGCTGCCTTCGCCATCGGTATTCCTCCACATCTCTACGCATTTCACTGCTACACGTGGAATTCTACCCCCCTCTGACACACTCTAGCTATCCAGTTCAGAACGCAGTTCCCAGGTTGAGCCCGGGGATTTCACATCCTGCTTAAATAACCGTCTGCGCTCGCTTTACGCCCAGTAATTCCGATTAACGCTCGCACCCTACGTATTACCGCGGCTGCTGGCACGTAGTTAGCCGGTGCTTATTCTTTAGGTACCGTCAGCAAAAAGTGGTATTAGCACTTCCCTTTTCTTCCCTAACAAAAGTACTTTACAACCCGAAGGCCTTCTTCATACACGCGGCATGGCTGGATCAGGGTTGCCCCCATTGTCCAAAATTCCCCACTGCTGCCTCCCGTAGGAGTCTGGGCCGTGTCTCAGTCCCAGTGTGGCGGATCGTCCTCTCAGACCCGCTACTGATCGTCGCCTTGGTAGGCCTTTACCCCACCAACTAGCTAATCAGTTATCGGCCGCTCGAATAACGCGAGGTCTTGCGATCCCCCGCTTTCTCCCTCAGGACGTATGCGGTATTAGCCAATCTTTCGATTGGTTATCCCCCATTACTCGGTACGTTCCGATATATTACTCACCCGTTCGCCACTCGCCGGCAGTAGTGCAAGCACTACCCCGCTGCCGTTCGACTTGCATGTGTAAAGCATGCCGCCAGCGTTCAATCTGAGCCAGGATCAAACTCTTATGTTCAATCTCTAACTTAATACTTCTGGTCTGCTTCAAAGAAATCGACAGAACAATGTTAAACATCGTCTTGTCTTCTTCTCAACAGTGCAGGTGTAAAACACCCACACTTATCGGTAATCTGATTGTTAAAGAGCTGCTGAACCGTAAAACCGACAACAAAACCGTGCCGTAAGGAACAGCGAAGATGCGGACTATACGCCTACCAAAATATTTTGTCAAAT
>NZ_LXSN01000010.1:0-106304 GCF_001648415.1 Eikenella sp. NML070372
AAAACACCCACACTTATCGGTAATCTGATTGTTAAAGAGCTGCTGAACCGTAAAACCGACAACAAAACCGTGCCGTAAGGAACAGCGAAGATGCGGACTATACGCCTACCAAAATATTTTGTCAAATACCGGAAAACAAAATATCCACAAACAAAAACTAAATCACTAAGGTGAAATGAAATTTACCCGGCATAAATACAACTGACTACTGGCTGCCTGAAAATCAAATCTGAAACCGGCCACCTTTAATTTGCGAAGCATTGCGCAATTTCGCTGCCAAACTATGATTACGTAACGCATGGGTAAGCGCCACGGCTAAGCCGTCGGCCGCATCGGCTTGCGGCTTCCCTGACAGCCTCAGCATCTGCACCACCATATGCTGCACCTGTTCCTTGGCTGCCTTACCCTGCCCCACCACCGCCTGTTTCACCTGCAAAGCCGTGTATTCATACACAGGCAACCCGCGCAGCACCAACGCCGCCACTGCTGCCCCGCGCGCCTGCCCCAGCATCAACGTGGCAGCGGGATTGACGTTCACAAACACCTGCTCCACCGCCGCTTGGTTCGGTCGATAAGTATCGATAATCTCGCCGATGTGCTGCACGATAATGCCGATTCGTCCGGCCAGCTCGTCGCCGGGAATGGTTTTGATGCGGCCGGATGCCACATAGCTCTGATTCTGCCCCAGCACATCAATAACGCCAAATCCCGTTACCCGGCTGCCCGGGTCGATGCCCAAAATCCGTATCGGCTTCCGCATAGTTTTTCCCTTTAAATTACTCAAACTGGTTTTCAGGTATCCTCCAGCTTGCCAAGCAGGCTACCTGAAAACCGATTCGCCGCATTATTATAAGCCAAGTTTTCAGGTAGCCTGATATAAGCCAAGAGTCACACAGATTTGAAGTAGCCTACATAAAACGGTAAACTGCGAGCCGTTTCAATTCTTAAATTACGACTCCATCGCACCGATGAAGCCAGCATTCGACATCAAATCCGCCCGTCTCGACGCGCTCGCCATCCAGCTCAACACCGCCGAGCTGGCGACCATCCGACAAACCCTCACCGAGCGCGCCGCACAATACCGCGAGCTCAGCGATATGCCGCTGCTGCTCGACGTGCAGGCATTCGACTCGCCAGATAATCTGGATTTAGACAGCCTGCTCGGCCTGTTTGCCGAACACAGCCTGCCCATCGGCGCCCTGCGCCATCACGACGAACAATGGCAGGCAGCCGCCCGCGCCCATCATTTAGCCTTTTGCAGCGATAACGCCAATGGTGAAGAACACAAAAGGCTACCTGAAAATACGCAACACGAAACGCCCAACACCCCGCCCGCCCCTGCCGTGCGCCAAACCCTTGTGGTGGAGAAACCTATCCGCACCGGTCAGCAGGTGTATGCCGAAAATGCCGACCTCATTGTACTGGGCTTGGTAAACGAAGGGGCCGAAGTCATTGCCGACGGCCATATCCACATTTACGCTCCCCTGCGTGGCCGCGCCCTGGCTGGCGCCAGCGGCAACCAAAATACCCGCATTTTCGCCCAATCGATGCAGGCCGAGTTGGTATCCATCGCCGGCATCTACCGCACTTTCGACCAACAGCTGCCGCCGCACCTCCACCGTCAGGCCGTGCAGATATATTTGCAAAAAGAGCGGCTGTCCATCGCCGCCCTCAACAAGATTATTTGAAACAACTTTATTTAGCTACACAATACAAACGGCGGCAAACCATTTTCAGGTAGCCTCCTTCAGGTAGCCCGCCAAACGTAACAACCCATTTCAACAAAACAGATTCACATAAGGGAAAGGATCATAACCGTGGCAAAAATTATTGTAGTAACCTCCGGTAAAGGCGGTGTGGGCAAAACCACCACCAGTGCCAGCATCGCCAGCGGCCTGGCTCTAAAAGGACACAAAACCGCCGTTATCGATTTCGACGTCGGCCTGCGCAACCTTGACCTCATCATGGGTTGCGAACGCCGTGTGGTGTACGACTTAATCAACGTTATCCAAAACGAAGCCTCGCTGCGCCAAGCGCTGATTAAAGACAAGCACTGCGACAACCTGTTCATTCTACCCGCCTCGCAAACCCGCGACAAAGACGCGCTCACTCGCGAAGGCGTGGAACACGTGCTCACCGAGCTCACCGAAAAAATGGACTTCGAATTTGTGATTTGCGATTCGCCCGCCGGTATCGAAACCGGCGCACTGATGGCACTGTATTTTGCCGATGAAGCCATCGTTACCACCAACCCCGAAGTATCCAGCGTGCGCGATTCCGACCGCATTTTGGGCATTTTGCAGAGCAAGAGCCGCCATGCCGAAAAAGGCGAGCAAGTGAAAGAACACCTGTTGATTACCCGCTACAATCCCGATCGTGTAGAAAGCGGCGAAATGCTTTCGGTAAAAGACATCGAAGACGTACTGCGCATCCCGCTCTTGGGTGTGATTCCCGAATCGCAAAACGTGCTGCAAGCCTCCAACGTCGGCCTGCCTGTGATCCATCAAGAAGGCGTACCTGCCGCCGAAGCCTATAAAGACGTGGTGGCCCGCCTACTGGGCGAAAACCGGCCAATGCGTTTTTTGGAAGCAGAGAGAAAAGGCTTCCTGCAACGCCTGTTCGGAGGGTAAGCCATGTCATTGATTGATATATTGTTCGGCAAAAAGCCCAAATCCGCCAGCATCGCCCGCGACCGCCTGCAAATCATCATTGCACAGGAGCGCGTGAAATCCCAAGCACCGGACTACCTGCCCACCCTACAGAAAGAGCTGTTGGGGGTATTATCGAAATACGTGCACGTTTCCCTCGACGATATCCGTATCTCACAGGAAACACAAAACGGTGTGGACGTGCTGGAGCTCAACATCATCCTGCCTGACTTCCAACGCAAAAGCGAAGAAGGCTAAGCCATGACCCTGACCGAATTGCGCTATATTGTGGCCGTTGCACAAGAACGCCACTTCGGCCGTGCCGCCCAACGCTGCTTCGTCAGCCAGCCCACCCTCTCCATCGCCATTAAAAAGTTGGAGGAAGAACTCTCGGTTTCGCTATTCGACCGCAGTAGCAACGAAGTCAGGCCCACCGAAACCGGCGAGCGCATCATCACCCAGGCGCACCGTGTTTTGGAAGAAGCCGACCGTATCAAACATCTGGCCGCCTCCGAGCAAAATGAGCTGGCTGGCGTGTTCAAGTTGGGGCTGATTTTTACCGTGGCTCCCTATCTTTTGCCGCGTCTGATTTTATCGCTGCGCAAAGTGGCACCCGATATGCCCCTGATGCTGGAAGAGCACCACACCGCCAACCTCACCGATTCCCTGAAAAAAGGCGAATTGGACGCCATCGTGGTGGCCGAGCCCTTCCAAGAGCCCGGTATCATCACCGAGCCGCTTTATAGCGAACCGTTTTTCGTTATCGTGCCGAAGGAGCACGAATTTGAAGAGCTCGATGCCATATCTGTGCAGCAGCTGACGGAACAGCAAGTGTTACTGCTCAGTGAAGGCAACTGCATGCGCGACCAAGTTTTAGAAAGCTGTAGCAAACTGGCCTCCCGCCAGCGCATTCTCGGCCTGGCCAACACCCTGCAAGGCAGCTCCATCAACACCATCCGCCACATGGTGGCCAGCGGCTTGGGCATCAGCGTGCTGCCTTCCAGCGCCCTCACCGATAACGACCACTTGCTGTTTTCCATCATCCCCTTCGAGCCGCCAGTGCCCAACCGCCGCATCGTATTGGCCTCGCGCCGCAACTTCATACGCCCCCAAGCCCTGCAGGCGCTGCGCCGGGCCATCCTGAAATCCCAGCTCACTGGTGTGCGTTTTGCCGAAGCCTAGCCGGCTTGGAAGAGGCTACCTGAAAATCACCCAACCATTTTTCAGGTAGCCTTTGGCTTTGTTTTGTTTAATCGGCAAACCAAGTACAATACCGCCATTATTTTTCCAACTTTCCCACACAACCATGCTCACCTTCCAACAAATCATCTTCAAACTGCAAAACTACTGGGCCGCCCAAGGCTGCACCCTGCTCCAGCCGCTCGATATGGAAGTTGGCGCCGGCACATCCCACCCCGCCACCTGCCTGCGCGCACTCGGCCCCGAACCGTGGTTTGCCGCCTATGTTCAACCCAGCCGCCGCCCCAAAGACGGCCGCTACGGCAACAATCCCAATCGCCTGCAGCACTATTACCAATTCCAAGTCGCCCTCAAACCCGCCCCGGCCAATATCCAAGACCTCTATCTCGATTCCCTGCGCGAATTGGGCATCGACCCCAAAGTGCACGACATCCGCTTTGTGGAAGACGACTGGGAAAACCCCACCCTCGGCGCATGGGGTTTGGGCTGGGAAGTTTGGCTCAACGGCATGGAAGTCACCCAGTTCACCTACTTCCAACAAGTCGGCGGCATCGACTGCACCCCCGTGCTAGGCGAAATCACCTACGGCATCGAACGCCTGGCGATGTACCTGCAAGGCGTGGAAAACGTTTATGACCTCGTTTGGGCAAAAACGCTGGACGGCAACACCATAACTTACGGCGACGTGTACCACCAAAACGAAGTCGAACAATCCACCTACAACTTCGAATACAGCGATGCCGACTGGCTGCTGCGCCAATTCAACGACTACGAAGCGCAAGCCAAACGCCTGCTGGCCGTGGAAGACACCAGCCTCGCCCTCCCCGCCTACGAACTCGTCCTCAAAGCCGGCCACACTTTCAACCTCTTAGACGCACGCGGCGCTATTTCCGTCACCGAACGTGCCACCTACATTGGCCGCATCCGTGCGCTGAGCCGCACCGTGGCACAGAAATATGTGGAAAGCCGTGAGAAACTGGGCTTCCCGCTCATTAAAAACAAGGCGCAAGCAGCCTGAAAATGCTAGAATTCTCACCAACCTAACAAACAAGTGCCGCCTGCCCCCTGATTAAAAACTCAACACCATCTACAGCAATGGCAGGCTACCTGGAACCCAAACGACACGCTGCAATGAACACCCAAACCCTTCTAATCGAACTCCTTACCGAAGAACTCCCACCAAAAGCCCTAAATAATTTAGGCAACCACTTTGCCGCTTCTGTTGCCGAAGGCTTGAAAAAAGCACAACTGATTGACGGTGCAGCTGAATTTACCGCCTACGCCTCGCCGCGCCGTTTGGCCGTTCAAATCAAAAACGTAAAGGCCGTTCAAGCTAACCAGAAAATCGTGAAAAAAGGCCCTGCCGTGGCGAATGCCATGAAAGACGGTGCGCCGACCAAGGCTTTGGAAGGTTTCGCACGCGGTGCAGGCGCGAAAATCGAAGACTTGACCATCGTCCACGACGGCAAGCAGGATGTGTACGCCTACGAATACGTCCAAACCGGCAAACCGTTGGGCGAACTTTTGGAAGACATTATCAATCAATCAGTTAAGAAACTGCCGATTCCAAAAGTGATGCGTTGGGGCAGCAGCACGTTTACCTTTGCGCGCCCCGTTCACGGGCTGATTGTGCTGCACGGCGGCGACATCGTGAACGTCAGCGTTTTGGGTTTGCAAAGCGGCAATCAAACCTTGGGACACCGCTTCCTTTCCAGCGGAGAAATCACCATTGAAAACGCCGACAGCTATGCCGTGCAAATGCGCGGGCAAGGCAAAGTCGTTGCTTCGTTTGCCGAGCGCAAGGCTGCGATTCAGACAGCCTTAAACGAGCAGGCAGGTCGTCTGAAAGCCACCGTTGCCGCCGATGAAGCCCTGCTGGACGAAGTAACCGCGTTGGTCGAATACCCCATTGTTTTGGAAGCTGGTTTTGAAGAACATTTCCTCACCGTGCCGCAAGAATGCCTGATTCTGACCATGCAACAAAACCAAAAATACTTCCCGCTGCTCGACCAAAACGGCAAACTGATGAACCGCTTCCTGCTGGTCTCCAACCTGCAAACCGAAGACCCGTCGCACATCATCCAAGGCAACGAACGCGTCTTGCGCGCGCGCCTGTCTGATGCCGAGTTCTTCTACAAACAAGACCAGAAAGCGACTTTGGAAAGCCGCCTGCCCAAACTGGCGAACGTGGTTTACCACAACAAAATTGGTTCGCAAACCGAACGCATCGAGCGCCTGCAAAGCATCGCCGCCCACATCGCCAAAGCACTGGGCGCAGATGCCGCCGCAGCCGAGCGTGCCGCGCGTTTGGCAAAAGCCGACTTGGTTACCGAAATGGTCGGCGAGTTCCCCGAACTGCAAGGCACGATGGGCAAATACTATGCCTGCTTGGATGGCGAAACCGAAGAAATCGCCGAAGCCATCGAGCAGCACTATCAACCGCGTTTTGCCGGCGATAGGCTACCTGAAAGCAAAACCGCCACCGCCGTTGCGCTGGCCGACAAACTGGAAACCTTGGTCGGCATTTGGGGCATCGGTCTGATTCCTACCGGCGACAAAGACCCCTACGCCCTGCGTCGCGCCGCTTTGGGCATTCTGCGGATGCTGATGCAGTATGGTTTGGACGTGAACGAGCTGATTCAGACGACCTTTGCCAGCTTCCCCAAAGGCTTGCTCAACGAAAAAACGCCGTCTGAAACCGCCGACTTCATGCAGGCGCGCCTTGCCATATTGCTGCAAAACGACTATCCGCAAGACATCGTTGCCGCCGTACTTGCCAATCAGCCGCGCCGTTTGGACGATTTGACTGCCAAACTACAAGCCGTCGCCGCGTTCAAACAACTGCCCGAAGCCGCTGCGCTCGCCGCCGCCAACAAACGGGTACAAAACTTGCTGAAAAAAGCTGATGCCTCGCTGGGAGAAGTCGATAAAAGCCTGCTGAAACAGGACGAAGAAAAAGCCCTGTACGCCGCCGCTCAAGGCTTGCAACCAAAAATTACCGCCGCCATTGCCGAAGGCAATTTCCAGACGGCCTTATCCGAACTGGCCTCCGTCAAGCCGCAAGTCGATGCCTTCTTCGACGGCGTGATGGTAATGACGAAAGACCCCGCCGTAAAACAAAACCGCCTGAACCTGCTGAACCGCTTGGCAGAGCAGATGAACGCGGTGGCGGATATTGCTGTGTTGAGCGAGTAGCTAAATTTACCTGAAATATCAAGCATTTTATTACTAATCTCAACTTTAATACTTGGAAATAATTTTATGAAGCATATTCACCGCCCGTTACCATTCGTGCTGACATCTACAAATACCGGAACAATGATCGTGAATCACCAAGATTATGCCTATGATCAACAAGGTAATTGTTATGGAGTAGGATATCAATATCTCAGCCAAGGTAGTTTCGACCCTTCCGAAATCGAACTAGTTCTGAACCTACTGAATTTACGTAAGAATTATCATGGTGAAGGAGTGGTTGCACTAGATTGTGGTGCGAATATAGGTGCACATACCATTGCCTGGGGCATAGAAATGACAGGATGGGGTAACGTTATTTCTTTTGAAGCTCAAGAACGTATTTATTATGCCTTAGCAGGAAACATAGCTTTAAATAACTGTTTCAATGTAAAAGCCATTCACGCTGCTTTAGGTAATACCAAAATACTACCAGATCCATCTACCCACTTCTTGGATATACCAGTTCCTGACTATACCAAACATGCATCGTTTGGTAGCTTAGAACTACGCCCTTCTGACCATAATGAGTTTATTGGCCAACAAATAGACTATCAGAAGCATACGCAAAAAGTACCATTGCTATCTATTGACACTTTAGATTTGTCACGAATTGACTTAATCAAAATGGATGTGGAAGGAATGGAAATAGAAGTGTTAAATGGCGCAACAGATAGCATTAAAAAAAATAGACCCGTTATGTTGGTCGAAATCTTAAAATCTGGCGGAGATAAAATAGTTGATTTTTTCCAAAGCCTTGGATACACATTCTTCACCAAAGATATCAACCTATTAGCCATTCACAAAAGTGACCCAATCTTAGATCACCTTAAGGTAGGGCATAGTGAATACCGCTTACTTTCCAAACGGCTATGGCAAAAAAAAGAACATTCTGAAGCCTTACACTATTATGCAATATATCTGAAACAGCGAATAAATAAGGATAATGAGCTTACAGATGTCCATTTATTTCATCCTGACGTAGACAAGCCAAACTTTTAAACAATTTATCTTAATTAACGGCTTATAATTATATGAAATTATCCAAAGTGATTATTGCTTATTTATTTGGGAGAAAAAAGAAGTGCAACAACTTTGATTTGAATAATATATCATCAATTCTAATTCGCCCATTTGGTTTTGCCTTAGGTGATAGCCTGATACATCTCGCTTTTGCAGAACAATTAAGGAGTATATATCCAAATCTAAAGTTAGGTATTATGGCTGGACGAAACCGAGATTTATTTATAGCAAGTAATCTCTTTGATAAAATTATTCCTTGTAATTTTCTTGAATATACGAAAAATCATAAAAAATGGCAGTTACTATTAGACTTCAGAGAAACATACAATACCCCTGATTTAATCGCTGATAAAATCTTATCTCCTGAGACGACAATAATTTTCTCTAAACAAGATAAAGAATACTATAATCGCGAGACAATTTCTAATTATGATTTCTGCTGCCCGTTTGATCCAAATAGTCATGTCGTAAATCATCTTCAGACTTCTATATTTGGTCAATATTTCGACTTACCGAGAATTATTCCGAAATTAACAATTCCACACGTGGAAATAGATAAAGTGTCGCCTATTTGGGATAGGCTATTTACCCTACCTGCCAATCTTGGCAAGACTTTAAATATACTGCTAGCCCCTCAAGGGAATGCTCAATTGAAAAAACAAGTTCCCCCCTCAGAGTTAGCACAACTACTTAACGAAAGTCTTCCCGTATCCTCCAGAATCAGGGTATTAATGGGATACACAATTGGTAGCAAAGAATATTTCCAAACTCTCAAGGAATTATGCCGTTATGACATACTATTAGGTCTATCACCACCCACTACTTTAAAAGAATATTTAGCTTTATCAGCATCAGCAGATATTATCATTGGCGTAGATAGCGGAACTGTCCATCTAGCGTGTGCATTACAAAAACCATTATTAAGCTTCTATGCACGACATAATATAGATACTTGGCATCCATTATCAAATCCAAATACTCCTCACTTGATGATTACCGCCTCTCAAAACAATAACAACCCAGTAGCTACTGAAAATTTCCCTATTGAGTTGGCAGTAAAATGGTTATCCCAACAAATTTCGTAATGTCGGTTGGTTGTATAATAAAGATCAAAATGTCACTTAAATATAAGTTAAAATTATGGAATTATAAGCGTAAATTTACCTACAAGAAGGCAAAAATTTTCTTCTATTACTTACCTTTATTAGCTATCGACACAATATTTGCAAGAAACCCTGTATCCAACTTACCCAAAAAAGGCAATATATTATTAATATTCAATAATGTAATTGGTGACACTGTAGTCTGTACTGGCCTGCTTAGAAACTTAGTAGAATTAGGTTATGAAGTTTCTGTTTCATCACGAAAACAATCTTTGGATTTATTAAAATATAACCCTTATATAAAAGAAACCTTTCTTTACAATGATAACAAAATAACAAATTTCTTTTACTCCTTATTATTACTTAGGAAAAAGAATTTTGATTTAGCCATCGAAGTACGCATTGCGAGAAAACCCTCCTATAAAGACTTACTTTATTATGCATTGATAAAATCACCAATATTAATTGGTTGTAATAAGGATATGTTTAAAACTTTTAATGTAACTATCCCTTGCAAATTGCAACAAGTACATGTAATCGAACCTTTAACATGTAATCGAACCTTTAAGAAGAATATTAGATATATTTGGTAAAAATATAACTTATAGAGACATGTCTTATGACTTATTTTTTTCTCAAGCTGAAGAGGACTATGTTGCAAGCCAAGTATCTGAGAAAAATTTCATAATATTTAATCCACTTGGTAGTAAAAACACGCACTGTTTATCCCCAAAACAAGCTCAATGCATATACGATCAACTGAATATCTTAGGGTATAAAATCTTTATTACTGGAGAAAAAGAAAAACTAAGCATACTAGGATTTGGCGAAAGCATTATTTTTCAATCTAGAAATATTATTGATATAATTCCTTTGGTGAAGAAAGCAAAGTTAATTGTTAGTGTTGACACATCAATTATTCACATTGCAACCACTTTCAATAAGAATACCATCGCCATTTACCCACACTCATCCAAAGTTCATATACCAAGCCCTCCACAGAGCGAATTAGATCTAATAAAATACAACTACTGGCTATATTACACCCAAATGGAATATGGTTTATATGGCATACCAGTTAACAAAATATCTAACTTCTTCTCTATTGGCACGGTTTTCTGGCATCCAAATAACCCAAACAGCATACAAATTGTTGTGGACTATGACTATATATCCAAAGCTAGCTCAATAGATTTAACTTATCGCATCAATGAAGCCATCGACTCTTTAGAAGTGTTCTAGTAATTCATTACCATTAACATTATGAACATTCCATTTTCAAAAAAAATTATTATCCGCCTGTTTGGTCAAAAGCGACACTCTATTGGCTTTGATTTTAATAATATAAAATCCATCCTAATCCGCCCATTAGGGGATGCTGTCGGCGATGCAATTATCAATCTAGCTTATGCCAAGCAATTAAAAAACATTTACTCAAATATCCAATTGGGCGTACTGGTTACTAATAGAAATAAAAATATTTTTTCCAACTCTCCATTAATAGATAAAACGATAGATAGAACTCCTATCAACTATCTTAGGCAGCGAAAAAAATGGGATTTACTCCTAGACTTTGGTGAATGCCTGGATAGTAGAAGTATTACTGCTTCATCTATTCTTTCTCCTCGTGCTATTATGATTTTTAAAAAACGGGCACGTAAATATTACTCTATGCAAAATGTTCATAACTATGACTTTTACTGTCCCTACAATCCAAAGGATCACGTAGTTCGACATTTACATACATCATCTTTTTCCCAATACTTCTCTATCCCAGAGGCTATCCCAGAATTAAAAATCCATCTAACTGAACAAATTTCTGGGAAATTCTGGCAATGTGATACCGAAAAGAAGATTCGTATATTTTTAGCACCGCAGGGTAGCGTTCCTTTTAAATGCTTGCCAGAAAAAGAGTTATCAGAGTTACTGAACTTGTTCAATAAAAATTATTTTAGTCAAGCTAAATTTATTGTATGCAACACTAAAAACTCAGAAGAATATTTTAAAAAATTAAAACTATTATGTGCTTCTGACATTGATTTATCACTTGCTCCAAAGACCTCACTAGAAGAATATATTGCGCTAACAGCATCATCTGATATTGTTATTGGGGTAGATAGTGGCACAGTGCATTTAGCGTGTGCCCTGAAAAAACCTCTTCTAAGTTTTTATGTTGACCATAATATAAATACATGGGGGCCACTGCATCACAAAGATGTTCCCCATTTTATGGCAGTTTCCCACTCTGAGAAATGTTTTTCAGAAAGTGAGGAAATTAGCTGGCAACATCGTGGGGATTTCCCTATTGCAAAAGCTGCAAACTGGTTAAACCAACAAATCACCACCATTTTGGAGCAACGAAATGCATAAGTCCATCGCATTAAGTACCCATAAATTCGCCACTGGTGGGGGAATAGAAAGTTATACGATTGATTTGGCAAAGCAGCTTTCAAATGATGGAAAAAAAGTTAAGGTTTATGCCTCGAAATTTGATCATAGTTTACCGGAATACTCCAAAATTCAACCGGTATTAATTAATCAAAAGCATACTCTGAAAAAACTGCGGCCATTTTTCTTTACCAGACAGTTAAATAAAATTCATCACACTGATGAATATCTGATTGCCTGCAACCCTTCTGATTATGCCGATATTTATATTTGTGGTGGGACTCATTTAGGCTACCTGAAAGCCATGGAGCAATCGCCAAACTTGATTGACAAATTGGCTGTATATCGAAATCGTACCAATTATACCACTGCAAAATCCATTATGGCGCACTCAGAAATGATGCGTCAGGAGCTGATTAATCTATATAATATTCCGGCACAAAAAATCCAAACAATCCACCCGCCTGCCGATACAAACCGCTTCACCCGCCATTCAGAAGGAATTGCCTCTATCCGGCAACAATATGGGTGGAAAGATGA
The DNA here is from genome assembly GCF_001648415.1 of Eikenella sp. NML070372. NCBI lineage: Bacteria > Pseudomonadati > Pseudomonadota > Betaproteobacteria > Neisseriales > Neisseriaceae > Eikenella > Eikenella sp. NML070372. The sequence continues at coordinate 12,137 of NZ_LXSN01000010.1, forward strand.
GGATGTTATTTTCCTATTCCCGTCCACAGGCCATAAACGCAAAGGATTAGATTTATTGGCAGATTATTTTAAAACCACTACCTTGCCCATCCGGCTTGCCGTTGCCGGGTCACCGCTTCCTTATCCGATTGCAAACGTGCAGGAATTAGGCTTTTGCAAAAATATGCCAGATCTTTACCGCGCCGCTGATTACACCATCATGGCCTCGCTATATGAGCCTTTCGGCTTAGTGGGCGTGGAATCAGTGTTATGCGGCACTCGTGTTGTTTTATCGGAAAATATAGCATGCTGCGAAGTTATGAATAACGAGGCAGGCTTCTTCTTCTCGCGGGAAGATAAGCACAGTTTGGATCAAGCTATTCGCCAAGCTGTTGCTCTTAAACAGCAAGGCCGACATAAAATCGACAAACCACTATCGGCATTAGCTTACAATCCTACTCTTGAGTATCATATAACCAAGCTCTATGCCATGCTGGAAGAGCTGGAACATAATTAGAACACTCCAAGTATCTGCTTTATGCACCTCCTCATCACCGGTGGAGCCGGCTTTATCGGCTCGGCAGTTATCCGCCATATCATCCATCACACTCGAGATTCTGTTATCAACCTCGACAAGCTCACCTACGCAGGCAACCTCGAATCCTTGGCAGAAGTTTCAGGTAGCCCCCGTTATACCTTTGAGCAAATTGATATTTGCAACCGTGCCGAGCTCGACCGCATATTTGCCCAGCATCAGCCCGACGCGGTGATGCACCTGGCAGCAGAAAGCCATGTGGATAGGAGCATAGACAGCGCTGGCGAATTTATCCAAACCAATATTGTCGGCACCTTTAACCTGCTCGAAGCAGCCCGCTCCTATTGGCAAAGGCTACCTGAAAGCCGCCGCGTGGCATTCCGCTTCCACCATATCTCCACCGATGAGGTGTTTGGCGACTTGCACGGCACCAGCGATTTGTTTACAGAAACTACGCCCTATGCCCCGTCCAGCCCCTATTCTGCCAGCAAGGCTTCCAGCGACCACCTTGTGCGCGCCTGGCTACGTACCTACGGCCTACCCGCCATCATTACCAACTGTTCCAACAACTACGGCCCCTACCACTTCCCCGAAAAACTCATTCCGCTGATGACTCTGAACGCCCTAGCCGGCAAACCCCTGCCTGTCTACGGCAACGGGCAACAAATCCGCGATTGGCTCTTTGTGGAAGACCATGCCCGTGCGCTGTATCAAGTCATTACCCAAGGCAAAATCGGCGAGAGCTACAATATCGGCGGCCACAACGAAAAAACCAATCTTGAAGTGGTACAAACCATCTGTACCCTGCTGGAAGAACTTGCTCCCGAAAAACCCATTGGCGTGTCGCGTTATGCTGACCTAATTACCTTTGTGCCCGACCGCCCAGGCCATGATCTGCGCTATGCCATTGATGCCGCCAAAATCGGCCGCGAGCTGAGTTGGCAGCCGCAGGAAACATTTGAATCCGGTATGCGCAAAACCGTACAATGGTACTTGGATAACAAAATCTGGTGGCAACGCATCCTCGATGGCCGTTACCGCCTGGAGCGGCTTGGCCACTTATCAATTCCATAATTCGGAGATCCTATGAACATCCGTAATAGCATACTGCTCAACTTCCTTGCCCTCGGCCTCGCTCTCTCCGGCGGTGTGGAAGCCAAAAACCACCCCCACCGCGCACCTGCTGCCACCCAGCAGCAGCAACGCGCCGACGGCAGCAGCCAAGAGCGCGCCGTGGTTATCCACGAAAACGACACCCCGCGCGGCATTGCTGCCGAAAACCGCTGGATTGCCCAAAACATGCCAGGCTACCGTAAAATTGGCCAAGCCCTAATTCAAGGCCAAAACGGCATTTACGACCGCATCAGCGTAGTCGGCCCTCATGGTGAGCGCAAAGAAGTATTCTTTGAAATCAGCGAATTCTTCGGCCGCTACAACGGCAAACTGCTGGGCGCGGAATAGGCATAGCAAACCATAAAAAGGCTACCTGAAGCATTTATTTGTTTTCAGGTAGCCTTCTGCCACAGAAAGGCAACCGTATGAAAGGCATTATTCTCGCCGGCGGCAGCGGCTCCCGTCTTTATCCTCTTACGCGCGGTGCTGCCAAACAGCTTCTGCCCGTATACGACAAACCGATGATTTACTACCCCCTATCGGTGTTAATGCTCGCCGGCATCCGCGACATCCTCATCATCACCACCCCCGAAGACAATGCTGCCTTCCGCCGCCTGCTCGGCAACGGCAGCGACTTCGGCATCCGCCTGCAATACGCTGTACAACCCAGCCCGGACGGCCTTGCCCAAGCCTTCATCATCGGCGAAGAATTTATCGGCAGCGACAACGTCTGCCTCGTATTGGGCGACAACATCTTCTACGGCCAATCCTTCACCCAAACCCTGCAGCAAGCCGCCGCCCAAACCCATGGCGCCACCGTATTCGCCTACCAAGTGAAAGACCCCGAACGCTTCGGCGTGGTCGAATTCGACCCGCACCTCAAAGCCCTCTCTATAGAAGAAAAACCCAAACAACCCAAATCCAACTGGGCGGTAACCGGCCTCTATTTCTACGACAAACGCGTAGTCGGATTCGCCAAACAAATCAAACCATCCGCACGCGGCGAGCTCGAAATCTCCGACCTCAACCAGCTCTATCTCGAAGACGGCAGCCTTTCCGTGCAACTGCTCGGCCGCGGCTTCGCCTGGCTCGACACCGGCACACACGAAAGCCTGCACGAAGCCGCCTCCTTCGTGCGCACCATCCAAAACGTGCAAGCCCTTCAGGTAGCCTGCCTCGAAGAAATCGCCTGGCGCAACGGCTGGCTTTCCAACGGGCAATTGGCCGATTTGGCCAAACCCATGGCCAAAAACCAATACGGCCAATACCTGCTGCGGCTGCTAGAAAAATAACCTCACTCTGCTTACCAATCATGAAACCAATCCTCCTCATCCTCCTGCTCGCTGCCCCATTCGCCTGCGCTGATATCTCCTTTGTTCATCCCATGAGCACAGCCGAATGCAAACAAGCCGTTATCGACAGCATGGAAATGTATGTTGACAGCCGCTACTGCGAAAAAGGCGACACCGGACAAACCCGACACCAAGCCATGATCGGCTGGTATACCATTGGCGAGCTCAACAGCAAATCCGGCAATGAAGAATTCAACCGCTGCGCCCTCACTCCAGAGCAACGCCAAGAACTCTCCGACTTAACAAAGCACTACGAAGCCATTATGTACAGCCCTGAGCGCCTGCAACAATTCTGCACCCCTGCCAACCGCGCCCGCATCGCACCGCTCTACCCCCGCTATATGCACCTGCTACAAGAGATGGAAAACATCCGCAACCGGCGTAGCGAACATCCGTAACCCCCTTTTCAGGTAGCCCCATGCACCAAGCCCTACTCCTTGCCGCCATGCCCGCTACCGCCCAAGCGCAAAACAACGGCTGGACACATTTCCGCCTCACCAACACCGAAGGCAAACCCATCAGTTTCTACAGCAACACCCAAGTGCTGAACCAGCTCAACCGCAAGAAATTACCCAGGCTACCTAAAACCGCCAACTACCAAAGTGCCCTATTATGAATATCCTCCCCACTGCCCTTCCCGATGTCAAACTCCTCCAGCCCCAAGTCCACGGCGACAAACGCGGCTTCTTTATGGAAACCTTCCGCGACAACTGGTTTCGCGAACACATCGCCCCGCGCACCTTCGTGCAGGAAAATCACTCCAAATCCGGCCAGGGTGTCTTACGCGGCCTGCACTACCAAACCGAAAACACCCAAAACAAACTCGTGCGCGTGATTGCCGGCGAAGTGTTCGACGTAGCTGTCGACCTGCGCCGCAGCTCCCCCACCTTCGGCCAATGGGCCGGCGCCATCCTCTCCGACGAAAACAAACACCAGCTCTGGGTACCCGAAGGCTTCGCCCACGGCTTCTATGTATTGAGTGAAGAGGCCGAATTCGTTTACAAATGCACCGACTACTACAACCCCAAAGCCAAGCACTCCCTGCTGTGGAACGACCCCGCAGTCGGCATCGAATGGCCGCTGCAAGGCGAGCCCAAACTCTCACCCAAAGACCTCGCCGGCAAACCGCTGAACCAAGCCGTATTGTTTGATTAAACATCCCAACTTCAGGTAGCCCCCATGAAACTCCTCATCACCAGCCACCATGGCCAAGTTGGCCAAGCCCTCATCCAGCAGGCCGCCGATCATAATTTTCAGGTAGCCGCTTACAACCGCAGCGAACTCGACATCGCCGACCGTGCCGCCGTATTGCAGGCCGTCGAGCGCGAGCAGCCCGCTGTTATCATCAACGCCGCCGCCTACACCGCCGTAGACAAAGCCGAAAGCGAACCGGCCGCCGCCTATACCGCCAACGCCGAAGGTGCCGAAAACCTCGCCCGCGCCGCCCACACCGCAGGCGCCGCCATCTTGCATATTTCCACCGACTACGTTTTCAACGGCCGCACCGAACGCCCCTACCGCGAAACTGACGCCCCCGATCCCCAAACCATATACGGCCAAAGCAAACTGGCCGGCGAACAAGCCGTGCAGGCCGCCTGCCCGCGCCACATCATCCTGCGCACCGCCTGGGTGTTTGGCGAACACGGCCATAACTTCGTGAAAACCATGCTCCGCCTCGACCGCGAACGCGACAGCCTTGGCATCGTGGCCGACCAAAGCGGCGCCCCCACCTATGCCGGCCACATCGCCGCCGCCCTGCTGCACATCGCCGGGCGCACCCAAACCGAAAACTGCCCCTACGGCCTCTACCACTTTTCAGGTAGCCCCTACACCACCTGGCACGGCTTTGCCGCCGAAATCTTCCGCCGCGCCGCCGAGCAAGGCATCCTGCCCCGCGTGCCCGAACTGCGCGCCATCACCACCGCCGACTACCCCACCCCTGCCCGCCGCCCCGCCGACTCCCGCCTCGACTGCAGCAAAATCCACACCGCCTTCGGCATCGCCCCCAGCGATTGGCAAAGCGCATTGGGCAATCTGGCCGACTATCTTTAAAGCATCCAAAAATTTTGGCTTCGCAGAAATTCTGCGTCGCTCATTTTCAGGTAGCCTATTATTCCAACTGCCTCAGTGTTTAGCGGGTAATATTTTTATCCGCCAATTCTTTACGCAGTTTTTTGGTAACCGCCATCATCACTTCAAGCTGTTCCAAGGTTTCTTTCCAGCCACGGGTTTTCAGGCCGCAGTCGGGGTTGACCCACAGGCGCTCTACGGGCACCACTTCCATGGCTTTGCGCAGCAGGCGTTCCACTTCGGCTTCGGTGGGTACGCGCGGGCTGTGGATGTCGTACACGCCGGGGCCGATGTCGTTCGGGTATTTGAAGTCGCTGAACGCGGTGAGCAATTCTATGTCGGAACGTGAAGTTTCAATGGTAATCACGTCTGCATCCATGCTGGCGATAGCGGGCAGGATGTCGTTGAACTTGGAGTAGCACATATGGGTGTGGATTTGGGTGCTGTCTTCCGCACCGGTGCTGCTCAAACGGAAGGCTTCGCAGGCCCAGGTCAGGTATTCGTCCCACTGCGCTTTTTTCAGCGGCATGGCTTCGCGGATGGCGGGCTCGTCGATCTGGATAACCTTAATGCCGGCTTTTTCCAAATCCAGCACTTCATCGTTCAGCGCCAGTGCGATTTGCTTGGCCACCACGCTCAGCGGCACGTCGTCGCGCACAAACGACCATTTAAACATGGTTACCGGGCCGGTAAGCATGCCTTTCATCGGGCGTTTGGTGAGGCTTTGCGCGTAGGTGGACCAATAAACGGTCATCGGATTGGGGCGGGACACGTCGCCGAAAATAATCGGCGGTTTTACGCAGCGGCTGCCGTAGCTCTGCACCCAGCCGAACTGGCTGAAGCAGTAGCCGGCCAGCTGTTCGCCGAAGTATTCCGCCATGTCGTTGCGCTCGGCTTCGCCGTGTACGGGCACGTCCAGCTCCAATTTTTCTTGGATTTCCACGCAGTAGGCGATTTCTTTCTTCATCGCGGCATCGTAGTCGGCGGCGGAGAGCTCGCCTTTCTTGAATGCGGCGCGCGCTTGGCGGATTTCGGCGGTTTGCGGGAAGGAGCCGATGGTGGTGGTGGGCAGCACGGGCAGCTTCATCCATTCCTGCTGTGCCTTAATGCGCTGGGCAAACGGCGATTTGCGTTGGTCGGCGCCTTTGGGCAGGTCGGCCACGCGTTTTTGTACGGCTGCGTTGTGGATTTTCTTGTTGGTGGCGCGGTCGGCAGCGGCGGCATCGGATTCGGCCAAGGCAGCCTGAACGGCGGGTTTGCCGTGTGCCAGCGCTTGTTTCACCACGCCCAGTTCCACCAGTTTCTGCGCGGCAAAGGCCATCCAAGATTTGATTTCGCCGTCCAGTTTTTCTTCCACGGCCAAGTCTTGCGGGCTGTGCAGCAGCGAGCAGGAGGGGCAATCCACAAATTGTTGCCGAATTTGGCTTTCACGGGCTCGAGCGTGTCGATTACCTTGTCCAGGTTGGCGCGCCACACGTTGCGGCCGTCAATCAGGCCCACAGACAGCACGCGGTTGTCCGGCCAGCCTTCGGCAAACACGGAGAGTTGCTCCGGCACGCGCACGCAGTCGATGTGCACGCCGTGTACGGGCAGGGATTTCAGCAGGTTCAGATGTTCGGCCACGGAGGCGAAATAAGTGCCGATGACGATGCGCACGCCGGTGTTGGCCAATTCCTGATACACGGGGGCGAATGCGTCCAGCCACACTTGTGAAGCTTCGGCAGCCAAAATCGGCTCGTCAATCTGAATCCAATCCACGCCTTCGGCAGCCAGCTCGCGCAAGAGTTGTGCGTAAGCAGGCAGCAGTTTGGGCAGCAGCAGTTTGGCTACGCGGCAGCCGAAGTCTTCTTTTTTCTTGCCCAGCCAAGCCAGCGTAACCGGGCCCACCAGCGTGGGCTTGATTTCGTGGCCTTGCGCTTTGGCTTCTTTGATTTGGGCAATCAGGTTTTTGGTGTTTACCTTAAATTCAGTGTCGGCAGACCATTCGGGCACGATGAAGTGGTAGTTGGTGTCGAACCATTTGGTCATTTCCATCGCAAACTGGGTGGCGTTGCCGCGTGCCAGCTGGAAGTATTTCGGCAGGGTTAGTTTGGCTGCGTCGAAGCCGAAACGAGAGGGAATACCGCCCAGAATGCACAGTAAATCCGCATCAATAGCTTTGGGGGTGGCCCAGTTGATGCGATAAATGTCGACCGCTACGGCTTACATCTCAGCCTCGCATTTCACACCCTTCCAAAAGGCTTCAACAACAAATTTCAGCTCGCGCTTCGTGCCAATGCGCGGGTAGCCGGAGAGGTGGAATGGTGTTTATGGATACTCCTTCAAAAGTAGGTGAATAATAAAACACCATGCGTAAAATTTCTCAGTGAGTAAGTTTGCAGCACAGCAATATGCAAGCGATAAATCTGCTGCTTTGCAAGAATGCAATTAATGCAAACAGCTTGATTTTCTATTATTTTTCAAATTATTGAGTCAGTTTTAAAATTTCTTCCTAGTTTCAACCATTTCCCATCTTTATAAACAAATGGATAGAAGAAAAAAGTCTAAGCTGGATATTTTCAGGTAGCCTTTCCATCACCCACAAAAAGCTACCTGAAAACACAACTACACTCCCGCCCTCAAAACCACTTCGGCCATAGTTCGCGGCTTTTCGGATTGGCGAAAAACGGCTGCAACAGGCGTTGCAGCTGCGGCAGGTAGGGGGTGGCCACTGGGTCGCAGCAAAGAGCGGCGCGGTAATACAGGGCGAAGATTTCAGCCTGCTGCTCCATATTGAGGCGGTTTAAGTGTGGCACGGTGTCGAGCATGGGCAGGCGGTAGGCGCGGTTTTTCAGGTAGCCCAAATGCAAAGCCAGCAAACTGCCGCCAAACCACACGGGAAAGCCGTTTTGATGCTGCCAAACATGCGCTAGCTCGTGCACCAGCCAAGCGCGTTCGATCAAGGGGCGCTGGGCGAAATCGGGGCAGAACCGGTTGGTGGGGAAGTAAACATGGCCGAAGGGGGCAATGGCAATATTGCGGGTAGGCAGCCACCACGCGCCTCCATGCAAGCAGATGCGTTCATAGCGCAGCCCGCTGCCAAACACGCTGCGGGCGAGTTTGATTTCGGCGGGGGTGAGCGGGCGGGAACGTGGGGGCATGGGCGGTTTATCAATCAATAGGGTAAGAGGCTACCTGAAAATTACTGGCCATGTGGAAACAATAGCTTGCAGTTTAACTAGCAGCAACTCGGCTTGCTTCACTTCATTACAGCCTCGGCCTGCTCCGCAGAAACTCGTCTTCCTGTGGAAGCCTCGTTTTAACTTCGTTGAAGCTGCGCTTTCAGGTAGCCTTAAATGGTAAAACAACGCGGCTCAATGCTTACGGCTGTGGTTTTCGATGTCCTCGCACACGGTGGCGAGGAAGTCGAGGTATTTCGGGTCTTCACCCGCCCACATTTCCTCTTCGCCCAACGCGTAGGCGCGGATGAGTTCGTCGGCGTCACGCTCGAAGTGGCCCAATTCAAATTGCGCCTGGCCGAGCCGCAGATGCAGAAAGGGGTTGCCGATGGCGTTTGGGCAGTGCATGGCGTGGCTGAGGGCATCGCGGGCGGCTTCGTGGCTGCCGCGCAAAAATTCGGTGTCGCCCACCACGGCCAGTATCCAAGTGGCAGCTTCCCATTCGGTTTGCGGCGCGGGCAGCAAATCCCATGCCTGCCAAAAGCGTTCGATGGCTTCGGCATAGCGTTCTGCATCGGCCAGCTCGTCGCCCTCTTCGCACAACGCGGTGATTTGCTCGTAGATATGGTCGTTCAGTTCGGCCATGGCGGGCTCCTTCTTTAGAGATGCCGCGTATTATACAGGCTACCTGAAAGCCTTTATTCCCTCCTTTCAGGTAGCCTCTTCCCCTTGGGCACGTGATAATATGCGCCGTTTTATTTTGTTTCCACCCCACCGTCATGACCGCCCAACAACGTATCCAAGCCCTCACCCGCCAGCTCAACCGCTACGCCCACGAATACTACACTTTGGACGCGCCCAGCGTGCCCGATGCCGAATACGACCGGCTCTACCGCGAGCTGGAAGCCCTGGAAGCCGAATATCCGCAGTTCAGGCTGCCCGAAAGCCCCACGCAGCGGGTGGGCGGCGCGGTGCTGGACGGCTTTGAAACCGTGGTGCACGCCGTGCCGATGTTGTCGCTGAACAACGCGTTTTCGCCGCGCGACGACGAAACGGGCGCGTTCGACCACGCCGAATTTTTGGCGTTTGACGAGCGCGTGTGCAAAGAACTGGGCGTGGCGCAGGTGGAATACGCGGCCGAACCGAAGTTTGACGGGCTGGCCGTCAGCCTGTTGTATCAAAACGGGATTTTGGTGCAGGCGGCCACGCGCGGCGACGGCACCACGGGCGAAAACGTGACCGAAAACATCAAAACCGTGCGCAACATCCCGCTGAAACTGCACGGCGAAAAGCAGCCTGCACTGTTGGAAGTGCGCGGCGAAGTGCTGATGCTCAAAGCCGATTTTGCCGCGCTGAACCAACGCCAGCTCGAAGCCGGCCAAAAGCCTTTCGCCAACCCACGCAACGCCGCCGCAGGCAGCCTGCGCCAGCTCGATTCCAAAATCACCGCGCAGCGCAAACTGCATTTCTTCGCCTACGGCATCGCCCAGCTTTCCGGCGCAGAAAGGCTACCTGAAAGCCATATCGAAGAGCTCGCGCTGCTGCACGAACTCGGCTTTTCCCTGCCCGAAGGCTATTTCGGCGCGTACACCGGCGCGGCGGCCGTGTTGCGCGAATACGAACGGCTGGCCGAACACCGCCCCCGCCTGCCGTATGAAATCGACGGCATGGTCGTCAAAGTGAACTCGTTGGCCGAACAACAACAACTCGGCTTCGTGTCGCGCGCGCCGCGTTGGGCGATTGCGCACAAATTCCCCGCCGAAGAAGCGCTCACCACCGTGGAAGCGATTGACGTGCAGGTCGGCCGCACCGGCGCGATAACCCCCGTGGCGCGGCTTGCGCCCGTGTTCGTGGGCGGCGTAACCGTGACCAACGCCACGCTGCACAATCAGGACGAAGTGGCGCGCAAAGATGTGCGCGTGGGCGACACCGTGGTCGTGCGCCGCGCAGGCGACGTGATTCCCGAAGTAGTGCGCGTGCTGTTGGAACGCCGCCCGATGCAGCCTGTTGATTTATTGGGCGAAAAAATGGCAGCGAAGTACGAGCCATTCAGGCTACCTGAAACCTGCCCCGTGTGCGGCAGCGCCGTCGAACGCGAAGCAGGCGAAGCCGTCGCCCGCTGCACCGGCGGCATGCTCTGCCAAGCCCAGCGCGCACAAGGGCTTATCCACTTCGCCAGCCGCAAAGCCATGGACATCGCCGGCTTGGGCGACAAGCAAATCGAAGCCCTCGCCGCCGCCGACGTATTGCACAGCTTTTCCGATATTTATCAGCTGGACATCGCCAAGCTGCAAACCATCAAAGACAGCAAATCCGCCGCCACCAAATGGGCGCAAAACATCTTGGACAGCATCGCCCAAAGCCGCACCCCTCCACTCGCCCGCTTCCTGTTCGCCCTCGGCATCCGCCACGTCGGCGAAAGCACCGCCAAACAGCTGGCATCCGCATTCGGCAACCTCGACACCGTGCGCCGCGCCCCCGAACCCATACTCGCCTGCCTGCCCGACATCGGCAGCGTCGTCGCCCACGCCATCGCCCACTATTTCAGGCAGCCTGCACAGCAAAAAATGCTGGACGACCTATTGCAGCACGTCGCCCCCCAAGCCGCCGCCCCGTCGCCGCAAACCCGCACCCACGCTGCCCCCGAACAATGGCTGCAACGCCTGCCCGACATCAAACTCAGCGAAAAACGCGCCGCCGAACTCTGGCAGCTCGCAGGCAGCCTGCACGCCCTGCAAACCGACCAAGCCCTGCCGCAAGACTGGCAAGACTGGCGCAGGCAGCCTGCACACGCCGCCTTGCTGCAAGAAATCACCGCCTTCACCGAAGGGCTGCCCGAACAAGGCGCAGACCCCATTTCAGGCAGCCTGCACCCCGAAAACAGCCCAATCGCCGGCAAAACCTTTGTCCTGACCGGCACCCTGCCCACCCTGAAACGCGATCAAGCCGCCGCCTTCATCGAAGCCGCCGGCGGCAAAGTGAGCGGCAGCGTGTCCAAAAAAACCGATTTCGTGGTGGCGGGCGAAGCCGCAGGCAGCAAACTGGAAAAAGCACAGGCGCTGGACGTGGCCGTGTTGAGCGAGGAAGAGTTGCTGGGGATGCTGGGGGAAGCGGATTAAAAGGCTGGATGGGAACCTGTTTCCTTATCTGCAACCCACTTGGGCGCATGATGGTTTGGCTAAGTGATAACCCAAATTGCATGCCCGCAAATCAACACAAAGACAGCTCCATGAAAACCTACGCCATCGCCGCCGAACTGATTACGGCCATCCACACCGCGCTAGACAAATACCTCGCTGAATTTGCCGACATTGCCGAAGCCGACAAACACTGCCGTGCCGTGCCTGACGGCAAAACTCTGGCCGAACATCTGGCCTACCAGCTCGGTTGGACCGGCCTGCTGTTGCAATGGGAGCAAGACGAGAAGGCAGGCCAAACCGTTCACACACCCGCCGAAGGCCACAAATGGAACGATTTGGGCGGGCTGTACCAGCAGTTTTACCGGCAATACGGCAGCCTCACGCTGCAAGAGGCGCAAACCCAACTGCGCGGGCAGGTTGCCCAAATCTGCACATGGCTGGAAACGCTGTCCGAACAGGAGTTATTTGAGCCCAACCAGCGCAGATGGGCAAATAACCAGGCAAAATGGCCGATCTGGAAATGGGTGCACATCAATACGGTTGCGCCGTTTACCAATTTCCGAGTGCATATCCGCAAATGGAAAAAGCAGAATCTGCATGACTAGACACATGCTGTAGAGGCGCACTCAATTAGAAATACTACCCATGTGCACAAGTTCCGCACCCTGCTAAAACAGTCTTAAAGGCTACCTGAAAACCTGTTCCCTACAATTTAGCCGCCCCATTTTTCAGGTATTTTCTGCCCACACCGCCCCTATCTGCGCCATCCCTGCCCCGCTCATCGGTAATCTCGGGTAAGATGGCATTTTTTTTCGGAGACAGCTATGCCGCAAAAAGTAATCGCAATCGACGGGCCGAGCGCATCAGGCAAAGGCACGGTAGCACAGCGGGTGGCGGATGCCTTGGGCTGGCGTTATCTGGATTCGGGCGCGCTCTACCGCATCACCGCGCTCTATGCGCGCAACCGCCAAACCGCTTGGGATAACGAAGCTGCGGTAGCCGCGCTGGCGCAGGCTTTGCCGGTGGAGTTTGTCGAGGGCGCGGTGCTGTTGGACGGGGAAGATGTTTCCGCCGCCATCCGCAGCGAGGAAATCGGCATGGGGGCATCACGGGTGGCGGCGCTGCCAGCGGTGCGCACGGCTTTGTTGCAGCGGCAGCGCGCGTTTCTAACCAAACAGGGGCTGGTGGCCGACGGGCGCGATATGGGCTCGGTGGTATTCCCCGATGCCGTGCTCAAGGTTTTCCTCACTGCTTCGCCACAGGTGCGTGCCGAACGCCGTGCCAAACAAATCGGCGTACCGCTTGCGGGCGCGGGTTTCGAGCGCATTTTGGCCGATATCGAAGCACGCGACGAAGCCGACCGCAACCGCGCCGTTGCGCCGCTGCAAAAGCTGCCGGAAGCCCAGCTGCTCGACACTTCGGCACTAACGATTGAAGAATCGGTAAAAAAAGTGCTTGATTGGTATCGGGAAAAATAAAGTTACTGTATAATGCCACGTTTTCAACGCACCCGTTCCGCTTGGGCGCGGTTGTGTTGCATAAACAATTGATTTAACTCACGCCTGCCATGCCAAGGGTGGCAGGCTTCTATCAACTCCAACCCTCCGCACTCCTTGGCCGTGCGTGGAAAAGACAAAACCTTATGGAAAATTTTGCCCAGTTACTGGAAGAATACTCAGCCGTACAAGAAATGAATCAGGGCGAGGTAATTACCGCCGAAGTGGTGGCGATTACCGACAAACACGTTATCGTGAACGCCGGCCTGAAATCCGAATCCCTGATTGATTTGAACGAATTCAAAAACGCCCAGGGCGAACTGGAAGTTAAAGTCGGCGATTTCGTTACCGTAACCATCGAATCCGTAGAAAACGGCTTCGGCGAAACCAAACTCTCCCGCGAAAAAGCCAAACGCGCCGCCGATTGGCTGGCTTTGGAAGAAGCCATGGAAAGCGGCGAGATCCTCTCCGGCGTGATCAACGGCAAGGTCAAAGGCGGCCTCACCGTGATGATCAACAGCATCCGCGCTTTCCTACCAGGCTCTCTGGTAGACGTGCGCCCGGTGAAAGACACTTCTCACTTTGAAGGCAAAGAAGTTGAATTCAAAGTGATCAAACTGGATCGCAAACGCAACAACGTAGTGGTATCCCGCCGCGCCGTGCTGGAAGAAACCCTGGGCGAAGAACGCCAAGCCCTGCTGGAAACCCTGCAGGAAGGCACCGTGGTGAAAGGTATCGTGAAGAACATCACCGACTACGGCGCATTCGTAGACTTGGGCGGTATCGACGGCCTGTTGCACATCACCGATTTGGCATGGCGCCGCGTGAAACACCCCAGCGAAGTGCTGGAAATGGGCCAGGAAGTGGAAGCCAAAGTATTGAAATTCGACCAAGACCGCAGCCGCGTATCTTTGGGCATGAAACAGCTGGGCGAAGACCCCTGGAGCGGCCTCGCCCGCCGTTATCCCGCCCGCACCCGCCTGTTCGGCAAGGTGTCCAACCTCACCGATTACGGCGCGTTCGTTGAAATCGAACAGGGTATCGAAGGCTTGGTACACGTTTCCGAAATGGACTGGACCAACAAAAACGTTCACCCGAGCAAAGTGGTTCAGCTGGGCGACGAAGTAGAAGTGATGATTCTGGATATCGACGAAGACCGCCGCCGCATCAGCCTGGGCATGAAACAATGCCAAGCCAATCCGTGGGAAGAATTTGCCGCCAACTTCAACAAAGGCGACAAACTCACCGGCGCGGTTAAATCCATCACCGATTTCGGTATTTTCGTGGGCCTGCCCGGCAACATCGACGGCCTGGTACACCTCTCCGACCTCTCTTGGAGCGAAAGCGGCGAAGAAGCCGTACGCAAATACAAAAAAGGCGAGGATGTGGAAGCCGTTGTATTGTCTATCGATGTAGAGAAAGAACGCATCAGCTTGGGCATCAAACAGCTCGAAGGCGACCCCTTCGGCAGCTACATCAGCATCAACGACAAAGGCGCCTTGGTGAAAGGCACCGTGAAATCCGTTGAAGCCAAAGGTGCCGAAGTGCAGCTGGCCGATGAAGTGGTAGCCTACCTACCCGCTTCCGAATTCGACAGTGAGCGCGTGGAAGACTTAACCACCAAGCTTAAAGAAGGCGACGAAGTGGAAGCTGTCATCGTTACTGTAGACCGCAAAAACCGCAATATCAAGCTGTCGGTAAAAGCCCGCACTGCCAAAGAAAACCGCGAAGCGCTCAACACCGTGAACGCAGCGGCCAGCCATGCCGGCACCACCAGCCTGGGCGATTTGCTCAAGGCCAAGCTTGGCGGCGAAAATGAATAAGGATAGCACAAAATGACCAAATCAGAGTTGATGGGCCATCTGGCCGAGAAGTACCTGGCTCAAGGGCATTCCCGCCTAACTGTTAAGGATGTGGAGCAAAGCGTGAAGGTTTTGGTAGACGCCATGACCCGGGCACTGGCTCGTGGTCAGCGTATCGAGATTCGTGGGTTTGGCAGTTTCGACCTGAACCACCGTCCGGCACGTATCGGCCGCAACCCGAAAACCGGCGAGAAAGTAAACGTACCTGAAAAATACGTGCCACATTTCAAAGCCGGCAAGGAGTTGCGCGAACGCGTAGACCAAGCTGCCAAGTAAGATTGACATTAAGCTGAATAATAAAAGGCTACGTGAAAATTTCAGGTAGCCTTTTTGTTGTTTGGACAATCCAGATAGTGCTATGCAACAGACTACCTGAAAGCTTCAGCTGCAACAAAGCTAAAGCCAAGTAACGGGCAGCTTGGGCTCCCGCACATCAGCTGCAATTCCACGATAAGTTGGAACCATCTGCTCCCAGTAAAGAGTCGGCAAAAGGCTACCTGAAATTCTTAATTACCAACGGCTGACCAACTCGCTCAAATCCGTATTTTTCGGGCCGCTGGCCTCTTTCTGCGCCGTGCCGATCATCAGCAGGCCGATGATTTTATCGTGTTCGCCGCAGCCGAAGGCTTCGCGCAGCGCGGCGGTATTAACCCACAGGCCGGTAATCCACACATTATCGAATCCTTGCGCCTTGGCGGCCAGTTGGGCGGCATAGGCGGCACAACCGGCGCTGAGCATCTGCTCCCACTCCGGCTTCGGCTTGAGGCAGTCCAGCTTGGGCTTGGACACCACGCCGATCATCATCGGCGCCATCTGCCCCAGCACTTCGGCCTTGCGCGCCGCTTCGCCGCCGATTTCTTCGGCACACTGCTTCAAAATATGGCGGAAGGCCTGCCGGCCTGCTTCGCTTTGCACCACCACGAAATGCCACGGCGTGTGGTTGCCGTGGTCGGGCACTTGCGTGGCGGCCTGCAAAATGATTTCCAGCTGGGCATCGTTGGGGGCGGGTTCGGCAAGGTGTCGCACCGAGCGGCGGGTGGTGAGCAAATCGATTGCGTTCATGGGGTTAATCCTTAAAGTGTGCGTTGAAAACAAAACGCCGTGCTTATACCACACATTAAGGCTACCTGAAACACACACCCCGGTTTAACGTTATAATGCCAGCCGATTTCATCCCGTTAGGAGCCGCCATGAGCACCAATTACCTTTTCACCCTGCCCGACCAAAACGGCAACGATTTCGCCGCCGCCGACCACCTGCCGCTGGTGCTGTATTTCTACCCCAAAGACAACACGCCCGGCTGCACCACCGAAGCGCAGGAATTCAGTGCGCTCTTGCCCGAATTTCAGGCGCTCGGTTTTCAGGTAGCCGGCGTATCGCGCGACAGCGTGGCCAGCCACCAGAAATTCGTGTGCAAATATGCGCTGGAAGTGCCGCTCTTGTCGGATAAGGATGAAACCGTGTGCCGCTTGTTTGATGTCATCAAAGAGAAAAACATGTATGGCAAAAAAGTGTTCGGCATCGAACGCAGCACCTTCGTTTTGGATGCACAAGGCAACATTTCGCGCGAATGGCGCAAAGTGAAAGCCGCCGGCCACGCCCAAGCCGTGCTCGACGCGCTGCGTGAAACAGCCTAGCGGAACACCGCCATGCAATACTGCTACCAAGCCCCCTTCGGCACGCTGCTGTGCCGCCTGCACGACGGCCTGCCCGCCGAAATCCTGCTGCAGCACAGCGCCGCGCCCTTCCTGCCCGCACTGCCAAACGAAACCCCGCTGGCACAATGGCTGGACAGCTACTTTTCAGGTAGCCCTGCCCCGCTGCCGCCATTTGTGCCACCCGCAGGTACGGCGTTTCAACAGGCCGTGTGGGCGCAGATTGCCCAGATTCCGTTCGGCGAAACCCGCAGCTACCAATGGATTGCCGGGCGCATCGGCAGCCACCCGCGCCCCGTGGGCGGCGCCTGCGGCAAAAACCCGCTGCCGCTGCTGATCCCCTGCCACCGCGTGCTCTCAACCAACGGGCTGGGCGGCTTCAGCATGGGCGGCGATGCCGAGCGCAGCCTAGCAGTGAAACGCTGGCTGCTCGCGCATGAAGGAGTGGCATGGTGAACCCGGCCGAGCCGCTGCCCGCCGCCTGGCAAGAGCCCATCGAGCAAACGCTGGACGAGCTCTTCCTCACCCGCCGCCTCGCCGCCAACACCCTGGCCGGCTACCGGCGCGATTTGGAAAAAATCGCCCGCCGCCTGCACGCGCAAGGGTTGGATTGGCAGCAGGCCGATGCCGACGCCTTGGCCGATGCCGTGTATGCCCCGGATGAAAAACCCGCTTCCCAAGCCCGCGCCCTCTCCGCCGTCAAACAGCTCTACGGCTTTTTGCAGCTGCAAAACCGCCGCAGCGACAACCCCGCGCAACACCTGCGCCCACCGCGCCAAGGCCGCGCCCTGCCGCCGCTGATCGGCGAAGCGCAAATCGACGCGCTGTTGGCCGCGCCCGACACGGAAACCGTCTTCGGCCTGCGCGACAAAGCCGTGCTGGAAACCCTGTATGCCACCGGCCTGCGCGTGTCCGAAGCCGCCCAAATGCAGCTGCAGGATTTAGACTTGCAGCGCGGCGTGGTTACCGTCATCGGCAAGGGCAACAAGCAGCGCATCGTGCCGCTGGGCGCGGAAGCCGTGCATTGGCTGGAACGCTACCTGAAAACCGCGCGCGGCGAATTGCTCAAACACACCCCGTGCGATTTCGTGTTCGTGGGGCAAAAACGCAGCGGCATCAGCCGCCAATTGGTGTGGCAGATGGTGAAACGCTACGCCGCAGAAGCCGGCATCAGCGAGCTCAGCCCGCACGGCCTGCGCCACGCCTTCGCCACCCATCTGGTGAACCACGGCGCCGACCTGCGCAGCGTGCAGATGATGCTCGGCCACGCCAGCCTGAACACCACGCAAATCTACACCCACGTGGCCAACGAGCGGCTCAAACAGCTGGTGGCGCAACACCACCCGCGTGGGTAAACAAGATAGCGGATTCAAATGGAAATAGAGCAAGGCGGCAGGCTACCTGAAAGCTTTCAGGTAGCCTGCCGTGCCGTTTTGTGGGAAAATCCGCACGTTTAAAATTATTCAAATCGGGCGAAAAATATTATGTTGGACAGAGAAGGTTATCGCCCCAATGTCGGCATCATCATCACCAACCAGCGCAACGAAGTGTTCTGGGGCAAACGCGTGCAGGAGCATTCCTGGCAGTTTCCGCAGGGCGGCATCAAGCCCGGCGAAAGCCCCGAGGCCGCCATGTATCGCGAGCTGGCCGAAGAAGTCGGCCTGTTGCCGCACCACGTGAAAATCCTCGGCCGCACCCGCGACTGGCTGCGCTACGACGTGCCCGGCAACTGGGTGCGCCGCCAATGGCGCGGCGCGTATCGCGGGCAGAAACAGATTTGGTATTTGCTGCGGCTCACCGGCCGCGAAAGCGATGTGCACCTGCGCGCCAGCAGCCAGCCGGAATTCGACGCCTGGCGCTGGCACGACTATTGGGCGCCCATCGGCGAAGTGATTGAATTCAAAAAAGACGTATACGCCAACGCCCTGCAGGAGCTTTCGCGCTTCCTGCACAATCTGGAAACCCTGGAGCAATTCAACCGGCGCCAAGCCGCCCTGCCCGAAGAGCACACCCCCCGATGAGCGACATCCTCACCCGCATCCTCGCCACCAAACAGCAAGAAGTGGCCGCCGCCCAAGCCGCCCTGCCCTTGGCCGAACTGCGCGCCCGGGCTGCCGATATGCCGCCGCCGCGCGGCTTCGTGCAGGCCATGCGCACCCAACACGGCCAAGGCCGCGCCGCGCTGATTGCCGAAATCAAAAAAGCCAGCCCCAGCAAGGGGCTGATCCGGCCGGACTTCCATCCCGAGCAGCTGGCGCGCGCCTACGAAGCCGCCCGCGCCGCCGTGTCGCTGCCCGTATTGCGCAAAGACTTTATGGTGAGCGCCTATCAAATCCCCCAATCCCGCGCCATGGGCGCCGACGCCGTGCTGCTGATTGCCGCCGCGCTCAGCCAAACCCAGCTGGAAGAATTCGAAGGCATCGCCCACGAGTTAGGCATGGCCGTGTTGCTGGAGCTGCACCACGCCGACGAATTGGAAAAATGCCGCCGCCTCGACACCCCGCTGCGCGGCGTGAACAACCGCAATTTGCGTACCTTTGAAGTGAGCCTGCAGCAAACGCTGGATTTGCTGCCCGAAATCGCCGGCGAAGGCCGCATCGTGATTACCGAAAGCGGCATCCGCAGCCGCGAAGACGTGCAATTCATGCGCAGCCACGGCGTGCACAGCTTCCTAATCGGCGAAACCTTCATGCGTGCCGACGATGTGGGCGCGGAAGTGAAAAAACTGTTTGCTTGAGTTTTCAGGTAGCCTGCCATGATGGTGAGGCTACCTGAAAACCCTATCCCGATGCTTCGTTTGCCTGCTTTCCCCACGCCGGGGGGCACATCGGCAAAACGGCACGCAAGAGCAAGCCGGGCACGCCCGTTATGACACCGATGCCGACACGGCAGCATTGCATTGGCAGCGCCGCACCCATTCAGCACATCCTACGGCGCTACCGTTAAGCCGACCAAGCTTGCCGCGCTTAACCCCAGATTTCAGGTAGCCTGAGCTTCCGCCCAAAGCGTACAGAGGCTACCTGAAACCAGAAATCCCATCCCAATCCACACAGAGATACCGCTATGACCAGCCCCGACAAAATCCTCATCCTCGACTTCGGTTCGCAAGTCGCCCAGCTCATCGCCCGCCGCGTGCGCGAAGCCCATGTGTATTGCGAGCTGCACCCCTACGACATGCCGCTGGCCGACATTAAAGCCTTCAACCCCAAAGGCATCATCCTTTCCGGCGGCCCCAATTCCGTGTACGACAGCGAATATCAGGCCGACACGGGGCTGTTCGATTTGGGCGTGCCCGTGCTCGGCATCTGCTACGGCATGCAGTTTATGGCGCACCACTTGGGCGGCGAAGTGCAGGCCGGCAACCAGCGCGAATTCGGTTACGCGCAAGTGCAAACGCAAGACAGCGCGCTCACCGACGGCATTCACGACGGCGCACCGAACACCTTGGACGTATGGATGAGCCACGGCGACAAAGTGTGCAGGCTGCCTGAAAACTTCCGCACCATCGGCAGCACGCCCTCCTGCCCCATCGCCATGATGGAAAACGCCGAGCGTCGCTTCTACGGCATCCAATTCCACCCCGAAGTGACCCACACCAAACAAGGCCGCGCCCTCATCAACCGCTTCGTGCTCGACATCTGCGGCGCACAGCCCAGCTGGACCATGCCGAACTACATCGACGAAGCCGTGGCCAAAATCCGCGAACAAGTCGGCAGCGACGAAGTGATTTTGGGCTTGTCCGGCGGCGTGGATTCCTCCGTGGCCGCCGCGCTCATCCACCGCGCCATCAGCAACCAGCTCACCTGCGTGTTCGTCGACCACGGCCTGCTGCGCCTGAACGAAGCTGAGAACGTGATGAAGATGTTTGCCGACAACTTGGGCGTGCGCGTGATTCACGTGGATGCGAGCGAACAGTTTATGGCGAAGCTCGCCGGCGTTACCGACCCCGAACAAAAACGCAAAATCATCGGCGCAGAATTTATTGAAGTGTTTGACGCCGAAGAGAAAAAACTCACCAACGCCAAATGGCTGGCGCAAGGCACGATTTACCCCGACGTAATCGAATCCGCCGGCGCGAAAACCAAAAAAGCCCACGCCATCAAATCGCACCACAATGTGGGCGGGCTACCTGAAAACATGAAGCTGAAACTGCTCGAACCGCTGCGCGATTTGTTCAAAGACGAAGTGCGCGAACTGGGCGTGGCGCTCGGCCTGCCGCGCGAAATGGTGTACCGCCACCCCTTCCCCGGCCCCGGCCTGGGCGTGCGGATTTTGGGCGAAGTGAAGCGCGAATACGCCGACCTGCTGCGCCAGGCAGACGACATTTTCATTCAGGAACTGCGCAACCATAAAGACGAAAACGGCACCTCTTGGTACGACCTCACCAGCCAGGCATTTGCCGTGTTCCTGCCCGTGAAATCCGTGGGCGTGATGGGCGACGGGCGAACTTACGACTACGTGGTCGCCCTGCGCGCCGTCATCACCAGCGACTTCATGACCGCACACTGGACGGAACTGCCCTATTCGCTGCTGAGCAAAGTGTCCAACCGCATCATCAACGAAATGCGCGGCATCAACCGCGTAGTGTACGACATCAGCGGCAAACCGCCTGCCACGATCGAGTGGGAATAAGCCGGAATTGAAACACAACGCAACAAAGCCCTGCCGAATGGCAGGGCTTTGTTCTGGTGGAGAAGGCCACCTGAATTTAAAACATAAAGCTCTGCTATCTACCACCTGATCCGTATCATTGTAATGTGCCGGCCAGCGGATGTCTGCGCCGTCTGCTTACGGAATCA
Source organism: Eikenella sp. NML070372 (assembly GCF_001648415.1). NCBI lineage: Bacteria > Pseudomonadati > Pseudomonadota > Betaproteobacteria > Neisseriales > Neisseriaceae > Eikenella > Eikenella sp. NML070372. The sequence goes on from NZ_LXSN01000010.1 coordinate 33,296, forward strand.
GCACCGCTTCCTGCTTAAAACGTGGGGTGTGTGCAGCAAAATCCATCCACCGCCTGTACACTCGGGTAGTCTTCCTGAACGGTTTGCAGACTGCTGCGAATGCCGCCGTTGACCAACTCGGCGGCCAATTGCTTCTGCATGGGGTAATCAGTTTGATTTACTGTTCGATTTCGGCTTGGCGGCGATGACTAGAATAGTGAGTGGGAAACAAGAACAGAGTAGCGATTGCGCCGAGGCAGAAGGCGGCAAAGTTTTTTGGGGAACATGGCCGTATCTCGATAGATTGGGTATTTGATTATGGTATTTATGCTTTCAGGTAGCCTGTCGCGCGGGAAGGCTACTTGAAAATCTAACCATGTTGTTCCTGTTCGTCATAAACAGGCAGCAGGGAAACTTCAAAACAGAAGTTTCCCTGCTGTGTTGGCCAAATTAGCTTAGATTGACAACAGCCATTTGAGTGCCAACCCGGTGCTGAATGAGCCGTCCTTTACTTTTTGTGCGTTGGCATCATCTGCATTGGCAAATTGCAGCGGATGCGGACCGGAATAATTGGCGTCTTCTGTATCAATCAGCAGAATCGGCGCTTTTCCGTTCAGCTGGCTCTTCAAGAAGCTGCCACGGAAGCTTTGCGCAGTGCTGGGTTGCACTGAGAATCTTTTGTCCAACAAGATTTTTTCACCGTTTACCACGAGATAGAGTCTATAGCCCCAATCAGGTGCATTAGCCCAGCCTCGGTTGGCAATTTTTGCCGACCAATGGATGATATTACTGTTTTGCTGGTCAGCATAAGCACTGAGTTCTTCCACTACATAACGATAGCCCATTCTCTTACGAACTTCTGTCATACAGGAGCCAGATTCCCAATTATTGATAAAGGTTTTGTGGTAATCGTAGTTCAGATACGATACGTGATACTCACGACCCTCTCTCAAAATGTCAGCACAGCTCGTACGAGCGCCTGCTTGCGGTTCACAGGTTTCGCCACCGAATACCTGGTGTATGCTATTAGCTCGTACAAAGCTACGCAAAGCTTCGGATGAACGCCCGTTATGTGGGAAATAGGTACCTACATCGTGCGTTCCTGCCATAAAACAGTCATTATGCATACCTGTAAAGACCACCCCCTTAGGCAAATTACTGTTATTGAGAAAATCCATCAAGTCGCCGGGGTAACGCAACTGGAGTTTGGCATGGATACCGTTGTTGTTGGCATTCAGCAACGCCTTAAATACTTCGGCTTTATTTTGATCTGTATCCAAATGATTGGCAGAGGAATGCCATTCACCCCATGCGCCAATGAACCCCGCCTGCCATACGAAAATGTTGTCACGGTTTTTAGCCAAAATCGGACGCAATTGCGCGATATGGCGACGAACCTGCGCCAGATTGGTATCTTGCCCGGCTGCTGTGTAGTCGTATGAAAAACGCAAGATGGCATTAACATTTTTCATTTTGGATAAACCCTGATCCAGTGCATTTAAATACGACTGGGGCAAATCCTGATTCCGCCATTGGGATAAATCTGCCGGCATATACATCAGGTGGTAGCCTGCGCGATGGGCATCTTCCAAGTCGGCATCGGTAATTTGGGAAGGGTCTTTACCATAACGGTAAAAACCACGCCCGTAGCCAGGCACATCACCAACTGCTTCCTTCAAGAAGACGGTTTTAATGTTGTTATTTCCATTATTATCGTTCCTGTTATTGTTATTGGCATTATTAGCAACATTATTTCCAGAATTGTTGCCATTAGTAATTCTGGGGTTGCCATTGCCATTTCCATTACTATTACCCGTACCTACACTAATATTTTGATTCCGTGGAGAGTTTTCTATTCCCGGTATGTCCAGATTAGTCGCACCCTCATTTTGCTTTGCCACAGGTTGAGTTATCTGCTGGTTTGAGTCAGTATTACCGGATGCACCGAGTTCGTCTTTTTTGCAGGCTGATAAGGCCAAAGCACAAACCAAAATTGAAAGTAACTTTTTATTCATGTTATTCATGATGACGATTTCCCGAAATCTTTGCAATAAAGCGTCTACTGCTAAAATTAATGCCATAAAACTTAGTAGTCCTACTATACCAAACAATTTATTGTCAAAAATTCAAAAGTCTGTATTCCATATTTAATAATTATGACTATATATGATCAGAATCGTTCTATCAAAAAGTTTGCCAAACCATTACTTGCCATTTAAAACTTAAAAAATCCGATAAATTTTTGATGCTTGGTTCATCATTCCAAATTAACTCGGGTTGTTTTTCAGGCAACCTTTTCTACAACTCAATCTACCCCTCTCCCCCGATTCTCGTGGAATTGCTCCTGCCAGTCGGCAAATTTGCCCTGTTCGATAGTTTCGCGCATTTCGGCCATTATGGTTTGGTAAAAATGCAGGTTATGGATAGTGTTCAACTGCGCACCCAAAATCTCGCCGGCACGGTGCAAGTGGTGCAGGTAGGCGCGGTTGAAATGCGTACAAGCGTAGCAGGTGCATGATTCGTCGAGCGGGTGGGTGTCGTGTTTGTACTTGGCGTTTTTGATTTTGATGTCGCCGAAACGGGTAAACAGCCAGCCATTGCGGGCGTTGCGGGTGGGCATCACACAGTCGAACATATCCACACCATTCGCCACGCCGTAAACGAGGTCTTCTGGTGTACCGACGCCCATCAGGTAATGCGGTTTGTGTTCTGGTAGCATGAGGCCGACAGCACGCAGCATTCGGTACATTTCGGGTTTGGGTTCGCCCACCGATAAGCCGCCGATAGCCAGCCCGGGGAAGTTTAGCTGTTCCAGCCCGCGCAGGGATTGCTCGCGCAAGTCTTCATACATCGCGCCTTGCACGATGCCGAACAGGGCGTTGGGGTTGTTCAAATCTTCAAAGGCTTTTTTGCTGCGTTCCGCCCAGCGCAGGCTCATTTGCAGCGATTTTTCGGCCTGTTCGCGCGTGGCTTCGCCAGGCGTGCATTCGTCGAGCTGCATGGCGATGTCGGAGTTGAGCACGGTTTGGATTTTCATCGAGATTTCAGGCGAGAGGAAAAGTTTGTCGCCATTAATCGGGCTTTTGAAGGTGCAGCCTTCTTCGGTGAGTTTGCGCATGTCGGATAGCGAAAACACTTGGAAACCGCCGGAGTCGGTCAAAATCGGTTTGTTCCAGCCGATAAAGTCGTGCAGGCCACCGAATTGTTCGATGACTTCGAGGCCGGGGCGCAGCCATAAATGGTAGGTATTGCCGAGGATGATTTGGGAGCCGATGTCGAGCAGGTTTTGCGGGGTCATGGCTTTGACCGAGCCGTAGGTGCCAACGGGCATAAATACGGGAGTTTCGATGCTGCCATGGTTGAGTTCGATGGTGGCGCGGCGGGCGTGGCCATCTTTTTTGTGTAAGGTGAATTTGAGCATGGGGAATAACACGTTATCAATAATCCGGCGATTATAGCTAAAGCACTTATTTCTTCCTACTGCATTAGCTCGCTTTGTCGTATTACCCATACTGTTTGCGACTCGCTGCCTGGTAGGGGAAAATGATTACTTCAGCGATATCGCAAACCGCTGCCGGCCCTGTGCTTTCTTTGCGCGGGGTGTGGGAAAACAGTATAATGCTGCCCCTTAAACAGGCACGTAGCTCAGTTGGTTAGAGCATCACCTTGACATGGTGGGGGTCGTTGGTTCGAATCCAATCGTGCCTACCAGAATTCGTGGGAACAGCAGGGGTTTCTGGGGAACTTCAGTTGTTCTTTTTTGTTTGGCCGCCCGCTACTAGTTTTAACTTTGCAGAAACCTAGCTTCCTTTAGAAACATTGTTTCAGGTAGCCTTTTGGATTGCTGTTAAGGCTACCTGAAACTCCGACCAAACCGCTGCAAGGAACCCGCCATATGCGCCGTTTACCTCCCGCGCTTGCGCTATTGCTCACACTGGCCGCATTGGCCGCCATAGCATTTGCCGGCCTGTTCCTGCTGTTTTACTTTTTCGGTTTCGCCTAATGCAACGATAAAGGCTACCTGAAACCCAAACCATTCATCCGTTTATCCATTTCAAAGAAAGACAAACCATCATGTCCCAAATCAACATCACCCTGCCCGACGGCAGCATCCGCCAATACGAATCCCCCGTAACCGTTGCCCAAATCGCCGCATCCATCGGCTCGGGACTGGCCAAAGCCACCGTGGCCGGCAAAGTGAACGGCGTATTGCGCGATGCTTGCGACCCGATTACTGAAGACGCCGCCGTGCAAATCATCACGCCCAAAGACCCGGAAGGCGTGGAAATCATCCGTCATTCCTGCGCGCACTTGGTCGGCCATGCCGTGAAACAGCTCTATCCCAATGCCAAAATGGTGATCGGCCCGGTGATTGAAGAAGGCTTCTACTACGACATCGCCACGGAAAAACCCTTCACACCCGAAGACGTAGCCGCCATCGAAGCACGGATGAAAGAGTTGATCAATCAAGATTACGATGTGATCAAGATCATGACCCCGCGCGCCGAAACCATCAAAATCTTCCAAGAGCGCGGCGAAGAATACAAACTGCGCCTGATTGAAGATATGCCCGAAGTGGAAGCCATTGGCATGTACCACCACCAAGAATACGTGGATATGTGCCGCGGCCCGCACGTGCCCAACACCCGCTTTTTAAAGAACTTCAAGCTCACCAAGCTGGCCGGCGCCTATTGGCGCGGCGACAGCAACAACGAAATGCTGCAGCGCATCTACGGCACAGCCTGGGTCACCAAAGACGAGCTCAAAGCCTACATCACGCGCATTGAAGAAGCCGAAAAACGCGACCACCGCCGCCTCGGCAAACAGCTCGACCTCTTCCACCTGCAAGACGAAGCGCCCGGCATGGTGTTCTGGCACCCACGCGGCTGGACGCTGTGGCAAACCATCGAGCAGCATATGCGCCGCGAGCTCGATGCCGCAGGCTACCGCGAAATCCGCACCCCCATGGTGATGGATAGGATTTTGTGGGAAAAATCAGGCCACTGGGAAAACTACCACGAAAACATGTTCATCACTGAATCGGAAAAACGCACCTATGCCGTAAAACCGATGAACTGCCCCGGCCACGTGCAAATCTTCAACCACGGCCTGCGTTCCTACCGCGATCTGCCCATGCGCCTGGCCGAATTCGGCTCCTGCCACCGCAACGAGCCTTCCGGCGCGCTGCACGGCCTGATGCGCGTGCGCGGCTTCGTGCAAGACGACGCCCATATCTTCTGTACCGAAGACCAAATCGCCGAAGAAACCCGCGCCTTCAACCAGCTGGTGATGAAAATTTACAAACAATTCGGCTTCGAGCACGTCAGCATCAAACTCTCGCTGCGCCCCGAACAGCGTGCCGGCACCGACGAAACTTGGGATAAAGCCGAACAAGGCCTGCGCGACGCGCTCACCGCCTGCGGCGTGCAATGGGAAGAACTGCCCGGCGAAGGCGCCTTCTACGGCCCCAAAGTGGAATATCACATCAAAGACGCGCTCGGCCGTTCTTGGCAGTGCGGCACCATCCAGCTCGACTTCGTGCTGCCCGAGCGCCTGGGTGCCGAATACGTCACCGAAGACAACGGCCGCGCCCGCCCCGTGATGCTGCACCGCGCCATTTTGGGCTCGCTGGAGCGCTTCATCGGCATCCTGATTGAAGAGCACGCCGGCTCCTTCCCGCTGTGGCTCGCGCCCGTGCAGATGGTGGTGATGAACATCACCGAAAAACAGGCCGATTACTGCCTGGAAGTGGTCAACAAACTCAAAGCCGCCGGCCTGCGCGCCGAAGCCGACCTGCGCAACGAAAAAATCGGCTACAAAATCCGCGACAACAGCCAAATGCGCTACCCCTACCAAGTGGTGGTGGGCGATAAGGAAATGGAAAACGGCCAAGTGGCCGTACGCCGCAAAGGCGAGGATTTGGGCAGCATGCAGATAGAAGAGTTTATTGCCCGCTTGCAGCAAAAATTGGCAGTAGTTTAAAGATTGTAATTTCACAGAAACCACGCCGCACTTCGTTTTAAGCCCACACTTTCAGGTAGCCTTTTGAGGCTACCTGAAATATAAAACTGCTTGATTGCATAAGAAGAGGCTACCTGAAATTTCAGGTAGCCTCTAATCTGTTTGGCAAACGGGATTACAAACCTGCCGCTGCTTTCAAAGCCGCGGCCTTATCGGTGCGCTCCCAAGTAAACTCGGGTTCTTCGCGGCCGAAGTGGCCGTAGGCGGCGGATTTGCTGTAAATCGGGCGCAGGAGGTCGAGCATCTGCACAATGCCTTTCGGGCGCAGGTCGAAGTGTTCGCGCACGATGGCGATGAGTTTGTCTTCACTGATTTTGCCCGTGCCGAAAGTGTCGATGGCGATGGAAGTGGGCTCGGCAATGCCGATGGCGTAAGACACTTGGATTTGGCATTGGGTGGCCAGGCCGGCGGCCACAATGTTTTTCGCCACATAGCGGCAGGCGTAGGCAGCGGAGCGGTCTACTTTGCTCGGGTCTTTGCCGGAGAATGCACCGCCGCCGTGCGGGGCTGCGCCGCCGTAGGTATCGACAATGATTTTGCGGCCGGTGAGCCCACAGTCACCCTGCGGCCCGCCAATCACGAAGCGGCCGGTGGGATTGATGAGGTATTTGGTTTCAGTGGTAAGCATTTCAGGCGGCAGCACGGGCTTGATAATGTGCTCGATAACGGCTTGGTTCAGTTCTTCATGGTTGATAGAAGGATCGTGCTGGGTGGAGAGCACCACGGTGTCTATGCGTTTTACTTTGCCGGTTTCGCTGTCGTACACGGCAGTGATTTGCGCTTTGGCATCGGGACGCAGCCAAGGCAGCTGGCCGCTTTTGCGCACTTCACTTTGGCGCTGCATCAGGCGGTGGCTGTAGTAGATGGCAAAGGGCATCAGGGTGGGGGTTTCGTCGCAGGCATAGCCGAACATCAGGCCTTGGTCACCCGCGCCTTGGTTCAGGTCGATACCTTCGCCTTCGTTCACGCCTTGGGCGATGTCGGGTGATTGCTGGTCGTAATACACGCCCACCGCGCAGCCGTTGGCATCAAAGCCGAGCTCGGAAGAGTTGTAGCCGATTTTGGCAATGGTTTCGCGTACCACTTTGATGTAGTCAACGTGCGCGGTGGTGGTAATTTCCCCGGCCAGCACGCACAGGCCGGTGTTCACCAGCGTTTCGGCAGCTACACGGGCTTTGGGGTCTTGGGCAAGGACGGCATCGAGAATGGCATCGGATACTTGATCGGCCACTTTGTCGGGATGACCTTCGGAAACAGATTCGGAGGTGAAGAGGTATTCGCTCATAATATGTCTTTCGGATAATAGATAAACCTTGCGGCCTAGCAAGGAGGGCTCAGCGGGCAATAAAAAATCCCGCACCGGGCAGGAAGAGATATTGCCCGGCCTGATTCAGACGAGCCACATCGGCCTCTCGGCCGTCCACTTTACGCGCCGTTTGCGGCAGGCAGGTTGGCATGGATTCCCAACTCTTAATGGGCCGCAGATGATAACAAATCCCGTCTGCTGCGGCAAGCGGCGGGATGGGTTTCAGGCAGCCTCAATGGGAAGAAAGCTACCTGAAATTTTCAGCTTCGCAGAAACTCCACTTCTTTTTTCAGAAACCTCGTTTTCAGGTAGCCTCTATCAAACTCTGCCTTATTCACGCCATATCTTCCACCCGCTGACCGGTGAGGGCGCGCTGGATATTGCGGTCCATGCGTTTGGCAGCGAAGTCGTCGGTACCGGCGGCAAGGGCGGCGGTGGCGTTGCGGATGGGGTTGGCTTCAGCCTCAGGAAGCAGGCTTTGCAAGGTGGCGATTTGGGCGCGAATGGCGGCAAGGCTGCCCTCATCGAGCAGGTCGCCGTCCAGCTCCAACGCGGCTTCCACTGCATCAATCAGGCTTTCGGCTTCCACCACGGCTTCGGTACGGGCACGGGCGGCGGCATCGCCGCCAGCATGGCTGATGCTGTCGGCCAGCATACGGGTGATGGTTTCGTCGTCGAGGCCGTAGGAGGGTTTCACTTCGATTTGCGCCTGCACACCGGTGGTTTGCTCGCGAGCAGACACGGAAAGCAGGCCGTCGGCATCGATTTGGAAAGTTACGCGGATGCGGGCAGCACCAGCCACCATCGGCGGAATGCCGCGCAGGGTGAATTTGGCGAGGCTGCGGCAATCGGCCACCAGTTCGCGCTCACCCTGCACCACATGGATGGTCATGGCGGTTTGGCCGTCTTTGAAGGTGGTGAATTCTTGGGCGCGGGCGGTGGGCAGGGTGCTGTTGCGCGGGATGATTTTTTCGGCCAGCCCGCCGTAGGTTTCGAGGCCGAGCGAGAGGGGGGTAACGTCGAGCAATAGCCAGTCGCTGTCGCGCTTGTTGCCGGCCAGCACGTCGGCCTGCATGGCGGCGCCGAGTGCGACCACTTGGTCGGGATCTAGGTTGGTGAGCGGGGTTTGGCCGAAGAAGTTGGCCACGGCCTGTTGCACATGCAGCATACGGGTGGCACCACCCACCATAATCACGCCGCCGATATCGCCTTTGCTGATGCCGGCGTCTTTCAACGCCTGCTTCACCGGCACAAGGGTTTGTGCCACGAGGTGCTGGGTAAGGGCATGGAATTGGGTACGGGTGAAGATGGTATCGATCGATGTACCATCGCTTAGCACGGCTTGAATACGGCTTTCAGGTAGCCTGCTAAACTCTTCTTTGGCACGGCGCACCAGGCTGAGCAGCAGGCGGCTGTCTTGGGCATTGGTGATAGAAAGACGATTCACTTCAATCAGGTGGCACAGCATGCGGTGGTCGAAATCGTCACCACCAAGCGCGGAATTGCCACCGGTAGCCTTCACTTCAAACAGGCCTTTGGAGAGCTGCAAAATGGATACGTCGAAGGTACCGCCGCCGAGGTCGTACACCACAAATGTGCCTTCAGCAGCATTATCCAGCCCGTAGGCGATGGCGGCTGCGGTGGGCTCGTTGAGCAGGCGCAGCACGTTCAGCCCGGCCAGGCGGGCAGCATCTTTGGTGGCTTGGCGCTGAGCATCGTCAAAATAGGCCGGCACGGTAATGACCGCACCCACCAGCTCGCCACCAAGGCTCTGTTCAGCGCGGGCTTTGAGTGCGCGCAGGATGTCGGCGGATACGTCGATCGGCGTTTTTGAGCCTTGGCGGGTATGCAGGTCGATAAGTTGGTTAGATTGGCCGAAACGGTAGGGCAGATGGCTGGTATCGATGTCTTCCAATTTGCGGCCGATCAGGCGTTTGGCGGAGCTGACGGTGTTGGCCGGGTCGGCAGTTTGGCTTTGCAGGGCGGCCTGGCCGGTGATGATTTGCCCGTCTGTACCATAGCGCACCACCGAAGGCAGTAGAAAGCGGCCTTCTTCATCAGGCAGGCAGGCGGCATAGCCACTTTTCACGGTGGCAACTAGGCTATTGGTGGTACCCAGATCGATGCCGACGGTTAGGCGATGTTGATGTGAAACGGCAGAGAGGCCAAGCTCGGCGATTTGCAGGAGTGCCATGGTGGTTGGTGTGTGTTTGAGTGTGGGAATAAGAGTTATAGCTAAAATACTTACTTTCTTCATACTGCGTTGGATCGCTCTGTATGAAAAATATGCTTTAGCTATATTTTAACATATTGCATTGGCCGAGTGGGTCGGTCGGAATTAGCCTTTTCAGACAGTCTCTATTCAAGTTAAGGCCGCCTGAAAACCTTGCCACCAAAGTAAAAACCAGCATCTTGGATGCCGGCTTTTACTTTGGGTAACCCCGCGAATGCCGCTTTGGCTCGATTCGCTTGAACCTCGAATCAAGGTTGGCCACTTCCGGCAGTTTCGGGTACGTCCACGAGGAACGCGCACGCCCACCACTCAATCTGCAGCCTGAAGCGAAATTATTGGTTCAAAGGAATAGTGTGCCTTCACAAACACCGCAGGGTTATAAAGAGGAATAATCGGTTTACTTTTCCAAATCAAGTGCTTTATCGCAACTATCTATCATGGCACTTATTCTACGCTCAATTTCGCCAATTGCCAAACCGTCTTTCGCGCTCATTTTAAGCAGGTCGTGAGTGAGGTTCAGCGCAGCCATAATCACGATCTTGTCGGTTTCCACAATCCGGCCGGAAGATTGGATCACGCCAATTTTCTGGTTCAACATATGCACTGCCTGCAGCAGGGTTTCTTTCTCGCTGTTGGGCGTGCCGATGTTGAACTGGCGGCCTAGGATATCTACATTGACTTGTTCGATACTCATACAACCTGCTCCTTGGCGGCGGGCACCGGCAAGCGTTGTAGCAAGGCGCGGATATCCGCGGCACTTTGCTCCAATAGCTTGCGGTAAACGGCGTTTTCTTGCTGCAAAGCTTCAATCTGGCTGGAGAGCTCATGCTCCAGGCGCGACATTCTTTCGCTGTAGGCCAATTGCAAGCCATCCATGGTAGCGCGATGGTCATGGCGCTGTTTCTGCCATGCCGCATCCATCTCGCTGATTTTCTTGCTCAGCGCCTGCTTTTCACGCACAGCAGCCTGATAACGGCTCACCAGCGTTTCGATGGAATTTTGCAAATGTTCAAGTTGATTATTCATGAATCTGTCTCTTGCTAAATCTCTGGCTGCCAGAATCAGCAACCTGGCCGCATTATACTGAAACTTGCGCCATACGGAACAAGCACCGGAAAATATAATTAAATACCTTCTTTAAAATCCGCTCGCATTACGATGGCAAGATAGGTTCGGCGGTGATTATTCGCTGCGGATTTCGCGCAGCATCAGTCGCTCGGCCACATCATTCACATCAACACGGCCGTCTAAAAGCTCGTTCAGGATGCGCGTGATGGGCATTTCAATACCAAGTTTGGCCGCCTGCGCACCAGCTTCTCGGATGGTGTACACGCCTTCGGCCACATGGCCGAGTTCGGACAAAATCACGGGCAACGGTTTGCCCTCGGCCAGTTTGAGGCCGACTTGTCGGTTGCGCGAGAGCGAGCCGGTGCAGGTGAGGATCAGGTCGCCCATGCCGGCCAAACCCATCAGGGTGGTTTGCTTTGCACCCAAGGCCAGCGCCAGGCGGTTGATTTCGGCCAGACCGCGCGTCATCAAGGCAGCACGGGCATTGAGGCCGTATTGCAGGCCATCGGCGATGCCCACCGCGATGGCCATCACATTTTTCACTGCACCGCCCACTCCCACGCCCACCATATCGTCGTTGGCATATAGGCGCAGCACGGCGGAGCTGAGCACGGCGGCGAGCGATTCAATCCAGGCAGTGTTGTCGGAAGCGAGAGTCACAGCGCAGGGCAGCTGTTGCGCCAATTCTTGGGCAAAACTGGGACCGGACAAAATACCGATGCGCGGGTTATCCGGCAGCTCTTCGCGCACCACTTGGTGCGGCAGCAGGCCGCTGCCTTGCTCGAAACCTTTGCAGGCAGTGAGCACGGGAATATCACCCCAACCCCATTGCCGCATGGTTTGCAGGCTGCCGCGCAGGCCGGCGGTGGGCGTGGCGATGATAACAAGCTCTGGCTTGGGCGGCGGTGTGTCGGCAATGTTGAGCGCTTCAGGGAAGGGGAAATCTTTCAGGTAGCCTGAGTTGATGCGCTCGGCACGCATGGCGGCGGCATGTTCGGTTTCGCGTGTCCACAGGCAAACTTGCTGGCCGTTTTGGGCAAAGTGGATGGCCAATGCCGTGCCCCAAGCGCCGGCGCCGATGATGCAGATTTGCATGGTGTGCTCCTGTGTTGGTTGCTTGTGATAAAGGCTACCTGAAAAACGGCAAACGGGTTTTAGCTTTGCAGAAACTCCGCTTCGTTGCGTTTTCAGGTAGCCTTTTATACTCTAAATACCGGTGTTTAATCAGCCGTTAAAACGTTTGAACGCAAGCGTGCCGTTGGTGCCGCCGAAGCCGAATGAGTTGGAAATAGCTGCACGGATAGGCAGATCGCGGGCAACGTTTGCGCAGTAATCCAAATCGCAGCCGCCTTCAATGTCTTGCTCGAAGATATTGATGGTGGGCGGTGATTTTTGGTGGTACAGCGCCAACACGGAATACACGGCTTCCACACCGCCGGCACCGCCGAGCAGGTGGCCGGTCATGGATTTGGTGGAATTAACCACCAGTTTTTTGGCGTGTTCGCCGAAGGCAAGTTTCAGCGCGGTGGTTTCGTTGGCATCACCCAGCGGGGTAGACGTACCGTGCGCGTTCACATAATCGATATCGCTCGGGTTGAGACCGGCATCTTTCAGGGCGTGTGCCACGGCCAAGGCGGGGCCTTCGGCATTGGGCGCGGTAATGTGGTGCGCATCGGAGCTCATACCGAAACCGGCCAGTTCGGCGTAGATTTTCGCGCCGCGTTTTTTGGCGTGTTCGTATTCTTCCAACACCAGCACGCCGGCACCTTCGCCCATCACGAAGCCGTCGCGGTCTTTATCCCACGGACGGGAAGCAGTGGCGGGGTCGTCATTGCGGGTAGACAACGCCTTCATGGCGGCAAAACCGCCCACGCCGAGCATACACACCGCGCCTTCGGCACCGCCGGCCACCATCACGTCGGCATCGCCGTATTGAATCATGCGGGCGGCATCGCCGATGCAGTGCGCGCCGGTGGTACAGGCAGACACAATGCCGTAGCTGGGGCCTTGATAGCCTTTAAGGATGGTGACGTGGCCGGCAATCAGGTTGATCAACGAGCCGGGAATAAAGAAGGGGTTGATGCGGCGCGGGCCGTTTTCGTGCACCACAATGCCGGTTTCTTCAATGGAAGGCAGGCCGCCAATGCCGGAACCGATGTTCACGCCCACACGGGTTTTATCCAGGGCGGGATAATCGTCCAGCCCGGCGTCGGCCACGGCTTGCAAGGCAGCGGCAATGCCGTAGTGGATGAAGGCATCCATGCGGCGCGCTTCTTTGGCGCCGATATAATCGCCGATTTGGAAATCTTTCACTTCGCCGGCAATTTGGGCGCTCAGTTCGCCCGCGTCAAAACGGGTAATCCGGCCAATGCCGCTCACGCCTGCCAACAGGTTTTGCCAGGCATCGGCCACATTGTTGCCCACCGGGGAAATCTGCCCCAGCCCAGTTACCACCACTCTTCTCTGACTCATGATTAGTTATCTATCCTCCGGCCTGCCCAAAAGCGGCCGCAATAACAAAAACCCCTGCCCTTGGCGGGAAATGCGCCGGGGCAGAGGCTGATATTCTGCTGTTAAACCTGCTGCCGATTAGTTGGAGCGGGAAGTAACAAAGTCAATGGCTTGTTGAACGGTAGTGATTTTTTCGGCTTCTTCATCGGGGATGTCGCAGCCAAAAGCTTCTTCCAAAGCCATTACCAGCTCAACCACGTCCAGAGAGTCGGCGCCCAAATCTTCGCTGAAAGAAGATTCGTTTTTCACTTCGCTTTCACTCTTACCCAATTGTTCGGCAACGATTTTCTTCACACGTTGTTCGATATTTTCCATTGCGGGGTCCTTGTCCTTAAATAAACGGGGAAAAAATTTTTAAAGGTAGTTCTCTAAAAACGGCATTGTAACGGATTTATATGCGTTTTGCTATCCGTGCCCTGCAAAGATTTGAGGCTACCTGAAAACAACGGTGCGCATATTAGCATAGCGCACGGCCTTTGCAAACTGCGCCAAAAAGCCGATATAAACAAGCAATAGCAGGCATCTGCCTTTATAGTGAAATTTCGGCAACCGCTGCGGCATTCGCCAACCCGGTATCCGCTGCAGCCATGCCGCTATTTGCCCACTGTTTGCCGCAAAAACACCAGCACGGCAGCCAGCTCGGCGGCCACTTCTTCCTGCGAGGCATTGCCCGCATGACCGCCGGTTTCGGGGGCGTAGAGGCGGCTGTTCACGCCGATTTCGCGCAGGCGGGCGTGGAATTTGAGCGCGTGGGCGGGGTGCACACGGTCGTCGCTCAGATTGGTGGTGATGAGGGCGGGCGGGTAGGTTTGGCCATCGTGCAGATTGTGGTAGGGCGAAAGTTTTTTCAGGTAGCCTCTATCCGACTCAGCATCGGGATTACCGTATTCTTCCTGCCACGAAGCACCGGCCAAGAGGCGCGGATAGCGCAACATATCGGTGAGCGGCACTTCGCACACCATGCCGCCGATGCTCTGCGGCGCGGCACAATAAGCAGCGGCGCACACCAGCCCGCCGTTGCTGCCGCCCTGCAACACGATGCGTTCGGGCGCAGACAAACCGCGCGCGGCCAAATCCTGCGCCACGGCCATCAAATCTTCCGCGCTTTTATGTTTGCGTGCCGCGCCTTGGGCGGAAGCGTGCCAAGCCGGGCCGAATTCGCCGCCGCCCCGGATGTTGGCCAACACAAACGCACCGCCCTGCGCAAGCCAATGCCGGCCGATGATGCCCAAATAATGCGGCAGTTCCGGCACGCCGAAGCCGCCGTAGGCATACACCAGCGCGGGCGCGTTTGGCTCGCCGTTGCCCACGTGGTAATACGGAATGCGCTCGCCATCGGCTGACACGGCGTGCAACTGCTGCACGCCCAACCCCTCCGGATCAAACTGCGCAGGCTGGCGGCGCATCACGCACCACTCCTGCCGCTGCAAATCCAGCGTATAGAGCGTGAGCGGCGAAAGGAAGCTGCTGGCCGCGATATACAGCACATCGCCGCCCCAAGGCTGGTCGGCAAACTCCAGCACGCCCGCCCCTTCCAGCGGCAGCTCGGGCACTTCGGCCGGCTGCCACTGCCCCTGCTGCAAACGCCAGGCTTTGAGGCTACCTGAAACATTATCCAGCAAAGTAGCGGCCACAAAATGGCGCGTGGTTTCCACTCCCTCCACCGACTGCCCCGCCTGCGGCGCAAACAGACATTGCGCCTGCCCCAGCACGCCCTTGTTCAGCTTCACCGCCACCAGGCTGCCCGCCGCATAGCTTTGATTTGCCCGCTGCCAGTCGTGCTTGAGCAACACCAGCAGCCAGCCGCCCAAATAGCCGCAGATTTCACAAGTTTCAGGTAGCCCCAAAGGCAGCAGCGCCCCATCCGAGGCTACCTGAAAATAACGGCGGCTGAAAAAGCCCGTGCTTTCTTCCAGCAAATCCAGCGGCGCGCCCTGCGCATCCAGATAACGCCAAGCGTGCACCCACACCGACTCCGCCGCCGTTTGCAGCAGCGGCTGCGCCTCCTCAAAGCTCTGCCCGCGCCGCAACAGCCACGCCTCGCGCGGATAGCCCGAAGCCGTGAGCTGGCGCTCGTCCCAAGCCGGGCATACCCACACGCTGTCTTCATCACGCCAGGCAATATGGTTTTTGCCCGCCGGAAAGTGAAACCCGTTGGGCACTACTTGGCGCGTTTCCAAATCGAATTCCAGCGTAAACGCCGCATCGCCGCCGCCCGGGCTGAGCGAGAGCAACACCCGGTTCGGCTGCTCCACATAGTGCGACACGCCGTCTAAATACACACCCGCACCCAGCACCTCATCGAAATCCGCCACCGAAAACAACACCTCCCATTCCGGCAGCCCGGCGCGGTACGAAGCCGCGCCGCACACGCGGTACACACCCTTCGGAAACTCCTCGCTCTGATAAAAGTGATACATCCGCGCGCGGTGCTCCTGGCAAAACGGAATCTGCTGCTCGTCTTGCAACACCGCCAAAATATCGCGGCGCAGCGGCTCGTAATCCGGCCGGCTCTCCAGCCAGGCTTGCGTTTGCGCGTGTTCGGCGGCAGCGAAAGCACTGGTTTCGGGGGCGTTTAGGTTTTCAAACACGGCATAACGGTCGGCAGACATTTCAGGTAGCCTTTGGCGAGTGGTTTCGGAAGGCGGGCATTGTAGCAGCATTGGCGGGGCGGCAAGAGGAAAGGCTACCTGAAAATATTTCAGGTAGCCTTTTCAGCCTCCAACCGGGGATTTTATCTACTGCCCGTACGCACTGTAATCGTAGCCCGTACAGAATGCCGTGCCATGTTTAGTTGCCACGGAGGAATATCCACAATTACCCCGCCCGTTTGCCCGCTCGCATTGCTGCATGGATTTTTCTGCCGCGAGTTTGTCGTCTGTGTCGTAGCCGAAGAATAAATCAGACGGTGCCTTCACTCCGCTGTCTGGCGTGGTCAGCACCGCGCAGGTGTTGTTGAATACCGCCACCACTCGGCAATCGGATGTCGAGCACCGGCGCATTGCCTTTTGCCGCGCCACTTGCTCACTCTTAAAACCGGCTACCCACAACAACTTGCTGGCAGAAAAATCAAACACAACCACTCCATAAAACGGCGTGCGGCGCAGTTCTGCGATTTCGGCTTGCACTTCCGCCTCGCGCTGCTCCAAGGCGCGTATTTCGGCGGCGGCGGGGCCGGAGTAGGTTGGCTGTTGTTGTATCCCGTGATTGCCACGCAACACTTCTTCGTTGATATAGCCCTCACTTACGCCTTGTGCCAAAGCTGCGCCGCCAACACGCCCGCTGCCGTGTTCATCATGGTTTGCTTCATCTTGCCGCTCCTGTCTGTTTTGAAAGGGGAAAAGGGTATTGCCGATGATCGGATTGTAACAAAAAACAAGATATTGTAAACATCTCTCCCGCTGCTTGAAGGCTACCTGAAAAGTGCGCCGTGATTTGAACTGCGTTGCGGTTCACGCTTTCAGGTAGCCTTTGTCCTGCCGCTTGGCTTCACACGCGGCGGATGCTGTCTTTGTAGTGTCCGGCGCGTTCGCCGCCGATCAGGCGCGGGCGGCTGGCCAGGGCGCAGACGTGGGCGGAGCCCAGTTCGCGCTGTTGCGGGCGCAGGGGGATTTGCACGTGTTTGATGTGCATGCCGATGGAAGTGTCGCCGATGTCGAGCCCGGCGTGGGCGGCGATGAATTCCACTTCCACCGGGTCGCGCATATATTTGAAGGCGGCCAGCTGCGCACTGCCGCCGGCATGCAGGCCGGGCAATACGTTCACGATTTCCAGCCCGTATTGTTCGGCCAGCTCGCGCTCCACGGCCAAGGCGCGGTTGATGTGCTCGCAGCCTTGCACGGCGAGGTAGATTTTGCGTTCGTTCAGGATGTCGAGCAGGGTTTTCACGATCACTTCGCCCACTTCCTGATTGGAATTTTTGCCGATACGGCCGCCGACCACTTCGCTGGTGGAAAGGCCGAGCACGAAAATCTGCCCTTCGCCGATGGCGGATTGGTGCAGGATATCGAGCGCAAGGGCGCGGGTTTGTTCGGCTAATCGGGTTAGATCCATGAGATGCCTCCTTTATGCTGATCGCCGCAAACTGTGCGGCATGAGGGATTTTAGCAGCTTCGGGCGGAAGTAGTTTTGATAAAGAATAAAATACGGCTTGTCGGTGTGCGGAAAAGGCTGCCTGAACCTTTCAGGTAGCCTCTTTTCCTTTCCTGCCCACTGGCTATTCGCCCTTTCCGCCCTGCTCTTTCACTAGCCGCCGTTCATACACGGATTGCGCCAGTGTGCCAGCGTCGATGTATTCCAGCTCGCTGCCCAGCGGCATGCCCTGCGCCAGTCGGCTCACGCGGTAGGGCAGATTTTTAAAAAGCTCGGCCAACACATAGGCGGTGGCATTGCCTTCTGGGGTGAAGGCGGTGGCGATAATCACTTCTTCCACTTCGCTCTCTTGCAGGCGGGCAACGAGTTTGTCGAGCGCGATGTGCTGCAAATCCATGCCCTGCGCAGGGCTGATTTGCCCCATGAGCACGAAATAGAGGCCGTCGTGGCAATGGGCGGCTTCCATGCCGGCCACGTCGGCGGGCAGGTGCACAATCATCAGGCGGCGGCCGTCGCGCGAGGGGTCGGCGCAGATGGCGCAGAGCTCGCCTTCGCAGAAGGTGTTGCACAGGCGGCAATGCTGCACGGCGGTGAGGGCGTGCTGCAGGGCGGCGGCCAGCTCGGCGGTGCCTTCGCGCTTGTGGCGCAACAGTTCGTAGGCCATGCGGCGGGCGGATTTGGGGCCGACGTTGGGCAAAACTTCGAGGGCTTGGGTGAGGCGGGTGAAGGCGTCGGTTTTTTTGCGGGTCATGGTTTGGGTTTCAGGTAGCCCTTGGCTGGCAAGGGATTGGGCGGCAGAATGCATACTGCTGCTTGTTATTTTTCAGGTAGCCTTTTTGCTTTGAAATGGCTACCTGAAATCCTGCGGCTATTCGCTGGCTTCGCTGTTGTCTTCCGCTGCGGCCGGGCTGTCGAACGAGGGCGGGGGCGGCAGCAGGTTGTTGAGCGTGAGGGCGGCGGGGTTGAGCGTGGGATGGCCGCTGAAGGAGGCGCTGTAGCCGCCGGTGCTGTTGCCGCGGATGGTGGTTTGCACACCCAGCGGGAAGGTGGCGATGTCGCTGATGTGGCCGAAGGGGAAGCCGGTGAGCACGGGGATGCCGCTGATGCGGCGCAGGGTGCGGATCACGCTGGAGAGGTCGTAGCCGCCGTCGTATACGTCGCGCGCGCTGCCCATGCGGAAGTTGCCGAGCACGATAGCCTGCTGCCGTTTGAGGATACCGGCCAGATGCAGGGTTTGCAGCATGCGTTCGAGGCGGTAGGGCTGTTCGCCCACGTCTTCTAGGAAGAGGATGCCGCCTTCGGGCTGCGGCAGGTAGGCCGAGCCGGCCAATGAGGCAATCACGCTGAGGTTGCCGCCCCACATGGTGCCGTGCAGGGTGGGCACGTTGGCGGCCTGCACTTCCGATACCTGAATACTCAAATCGGCGCTGGTGCTGCCGTCGATAAAGGCTTGCATGGTGTATACCGAGGGCGGGGCTTTGCCGAAGCCGCTATAAAGCATGGGGCCGGCGAAGCTGCACATATTGCCTTGGGCGAGCAGGGCGAGCTGGATGGCGCACACGTCGCTGAAACCGAAAAGCTGGGTGCCGTGTTCGCGCATGCGTGCGCCGAGCAAGGGCCAGTCGATATGGGGCAGCAGGCGCACTGCGCCGTAGCCGCCGCGCATGCCCATCAGCACTTGCGGAGTGGGCACTTTGCCGGAAGCCACGTCTTGGAAATCGGCGATGCGTTCGGCGTCTGTGCCGGCAAACCGCTGGCTGCGGCGCTCCACGGCCTGCTGGTTGGCGATGGTGAAACCGGCGTTATACAGGCGCAACAGCCCGGCCTGCGCCTGTTCGGCTCGGGGCGCAAAGCCGGAAGGAGCCACCACGCGCAAGGTGGTGCCGCTACCGCTGCGGGTGGGGCGGGCTGACGTATTGCCGCTGTCGGTGTTGTTTTGGTTGGACGGCGACACGGGCATCGCCGGCGTGCTACACGCCTGCAACATGCCTGCACCGGCCAGGGTGGCGGAGGCACTGAGAAAACGGCGGCGGGAAAGATGGGGGAGGAGCATGGGGTTTCCTTAATCGGTTGAGGTGGTGTTGGGAAGCAGGCGGCCTTGGGGCTACCTGAAAGCGTTTATGCCAAATCAAATTCTTGTTTCATCCGCTCTTGTTCTTTTTCGTTGAACAGGCAGATACACAAAGCCTGGCAGTCGTATCTGCTCCAGCCGTTTTGCACTTCAAAGTCAAACAGGGCTTGCGACAGGGCTTCATCATTGTCTGCCACATTGCCGAATGCGGCTTGGAGCGTTCAGGTAGCCTTTGCATTGGGCAGACGGCGGGCATTATACCAGCCCGTCTGTTTCTTCCTCCTTAGCCAATAGCTCGGCCACTTGCCGCTGCCAGTTTGCCGGCAGCGTGGGCACGGCTTCGCGGCGTGGCGCGGCCCAGATCGAATCGGGGAAAAACGCATCGTTTTCAAAGCGGGCAATCACGTGCCAATGCAGGTGCGGCACTTGGTTGCCGAAGCTGGCCAGATTGATTTTGGCCGGGCGCAACACCCGGCGCATCGCCGCTTCGGTGCGCCACACCGCCGCCATCATTTCCTGCCGAGCTGTGGCGGGCAGATCCGTCATCTCGGCCACATGGTCGCACCAAATCACGCAGCAAAACGCGGGTGCGGCGGGCGTGTCGTTTACGGCAATCACGCGCAAGCAGCTGTTTTGCCACAGCACGGTTTCATTTTCGGCACGGCACAGCGGGCAGGAGGCAGGCATTTCAGTTCCTTCAAGGTGGTTTAACGAATCGGGGCAAGGGTATAGCACGACGGCGGGTTTGCCAAGTGGAGCGGCAGAAAGGCTACCTGAAAGCACAGCTTCAACGAAGTTAAAACTCCTCTTTCAGGTAGCCTTTACCTCGCCCGCTAGATTGGCTATATTCAAGCTATAGCTAAAATATTGATTCATTCCTACTGCGTTGGCTTACCTTGCCGTACTGCCTGTACCGTCTGCGGCTCGACACCTTGTTAGGAAGAAATCATAATTTCAGCCACATTCCTCCCCCTTCACTCAGGATTTCCCCATGCGCTTCTTCCACCACCAGCAGCAATCGCGCCGCCGCACCGTGCGGCTGGTGGTGTTCTATGTGCTGGCACTAATCGGCACAGTCGCCATCACTTCCGCCGGGCTTGGCAGCCTGCCGTTTTTGTTCGGCGCCAAAGTACAGCACAGCCTGTGGTGGTACTACCTGCCGCCCGCCCTGTTTGTGTGTGTGCTCACCATCGGTCTGAGCCTGCACCGCCTGCGTGAACTGCGGCGCGGCGGCGAAGCGATAGCCAAGCGGCTGGGCGGCAAGGCCTTGCAGCTGGCCAACGCCACCTTTGCCGAGCGGCGGCTGCTCAACGTGGTGGCGGAAACCGCGCTTTCCGCCGGCCTGCCCGCCACGCCGGTGTACCTGCTGCGCCGCGATGGCAGCATCAACGCCTTTGCCGCCGGCATGAGCCCGCGCAGCGCCGTAATCGGCGTTACCCAAGGCGCCATAAACCTGCTCACGCGCGACGAGCTGCAAGCCATCGTCGCCCATGAATTCAGCCACATCCGCAACGGCGACATGCGCCTCAACTGCTACCTGGCCGCCTGGCTGCACGGCCTGCAGGGCATCGCCAGCAGCGGGCGCTATTTCCTCTACGGCCGCGACAATGAACATTATCTGGAATACCGCCGCCGCAAAAATGTAGACAACCATCCTTTCGACAACGGCGTGGAAATCATCATGCAGACCCTGCCACTGCAAGCCCTCGGCGCACTTCTGATTGCGCTGGGCTCGGTGGGTAGCGTGTTTGCCCTCTGGCTGCAGGCCGCCGTGTGCCGCGAGCGCGAATTTATGGCCGACGCTTCCGCCGTGCAGCTCACCCGCCAAACCGCCCCGCTCATCGAAGCGCTGCGCAAAAGTGCCCGCACCACCTCCTGCCGCCTCTCCTCCCCCGAAGCCCCGAATACGCCCACCTGATGTTCGGCCGCATCCGCCCCGGCGACCTCGCCGCCACCCACCCGCCGCTTATCGAACGTATCCGCAGGCTTGATGCCGCCGCTGCCCGCCGACTGGCCGGAGAACTGGCCGACGCCGACAGCCTCACCCTGCCTTCCCCCGTTCACCTCAGCTTCGCCGCTCCCCAGCTGATGAGCGCCGAAGCCGAAGAAGCCGAAAACCTCTACCACCAGCGGCAGGCCCTGATGCAGGCGCGCATCCACCGCCACCGCCCGTCTGCCCCATATCTGCCCCTGCAAGCCGACTGGCTGGCCGCCGCCTACGATGGCGAATATGCCTCTGCCGCCCTGCTCTGCCTGTTCCAGGTGCCCACCCTGCCCGCCAGCCGCTGGCACCAAACTGAACACAACGGCGGCATCAGCCCCTTCGTTTGGCAGCAGCTCGCCCGCCTGCAGCAGCATCCCCTGCTGCCCAGCACCGAGCTGCTCGAACACCTCCTACCCGCCCTCGTAATGCAGGAAGACCATGTCCTGCAAGCCCTACTCGACCAAATCCGCAACCGCTTCCGCCAACACGGCACCAACCTCGAGCAAGCCTACCTCTGGCTGCTGCTCAAAGCCTATCTTGCCCCCACCCCGCCAACTGGCCGCCTCGCGCAACACCCCGCTGCCGCAGCCCTGACCCGCGCCGCCGAACTCACGCCCGAACAGCTGCACACCGCCGTAAACGCCGCCCTGCTGCTCACCGACTCCGCCAAAACCGCCCTGCTGCGCCCCCTTGCCGCCACCCTCCCCGCCGGCAGCCCCCTGCTCTGGCGCTACCTCTGCGTGCGCCTCGATGTCGGCGCCTGGCACTTCGGCCTGGCAGGCAGCAAAGGCCGAAAGGCTACCTGAAACCTCCCCGCTGCCGTTTTTCAGGTAGCCTTCAGCCAAACAAAAACACATCCCAAAAGGAAAGCCATGAAATGTCTGCCCGCTCTCCTCTCCTGCCTCTTCCTTCTCACCGCCTGCCAGAAAGACCCCGCCATGCCCACCACCGCCTCCAGCCCACAACCCACGCAAACTAACGAACCACAAACCAGCGAACCACAAACTACCGAGCCGCAAACCAACGAAGAAATCCACGCCACCGCCGAAAACCTCCTTGCCCAATACCGCTATCTCGATGCCGCCTCCTGGGCATACCAACTCCAACAGCGAGGCGTGACCCTGCCGCCGCACCTGCAGGCCGTGCTGGACGAAATGTACTACGACCCCAAAGCCCCCTCTCCACTGGTAGCATCTTCTTCCTCAATCCACAGCAAATCGCCCGCCTGCAACCCAAAGCCGAAAACGGCGACACTACCGCCGCCATCCGCCTCGCCCAATACTACAGCTTCGCCACCGAACGCCCCCGAAAACGAACGCCTAGCCAACTATAATTGGGAAGCTAAAGCTGCCTGCGGCCGACTGAAATAAAGCTGTATACAGAGGAAAAGGCTACCTGAAAACGAGCTCGCGAGTTTCTGCGAAGCTAAAATTTTCAGGTAGCCTTTTCCTTATCCGAACAGCTTACAGCACATACCGCGCCAAATCTTCCTGTTCGGCCACTTCGGCCAGCCGCTCGTCCACATAGGCGGCGGTAATCTGTGTGGTGCCTTGCGGAGCGTGGAAGGATACGTCTTCCAGCAGTTTTTCCAGCACAGTGTGCAGGCGGCGGGCGCCGATGTTTTCGGTTTTCTCGTTCACCTGGAAGGCGATTTCGGCCAGGCGGGTGATGCCGTCAGGAGCAAAATCGAGCTCTACGCCGTCGGTTGCCAGTAGGGCTTGATATTGCTTGGTAAGGCTGGCATCGGTGCTGGTGAGAATGGCTTGGAAGTCTTCCACGGTGAGGCTGCTCAACTCCACGCGAATGGGGAAGCGGCCTTGCAGCTCGGGAATCAGGTCGCTGGGTTTACTTAAATGGAAGGCGCCGGAAGCGATGAAGAGGATGTGGTCGGTTTTAATCATGCCATATTTGGTTTGCACGGTGGTGCCTTCCACCAACGGCAGAAGGTCGCGTTGCACGCCTTGACGCGACACGTCGCCGCCAGGCCGGTTGCTGTCGGTCGCGATTTTGTCGATTTCGTCAAGGAACACGATGCCGTGCTGCTCCACAGCGTGTACGGCCTGCTCGCGCAGTTCTTCTTCGTTAATCAGTTTGGCGGCTTCCTCGTCCAGCAAGAGCTTCATGGCGGCAGCCACTTTGATTTTGTGCGGCTTGGTGCGGCCTTTGCTGAGGTTGGCAAACATGTCTTGCAGCTGGCTGCTGAATTCTTCCATGCCGGGCGGGCCCATCACTTGCATAGAAGCTGGGGAGGCTTGGCTCAGTTCGATATTGATTTCTTTATCATCCAATTCGCCCCGGCGCAGCATTTCGCGGAATTTTTTGCGAGTGTGGCTTTCGGGCTGCGGTTCGGCCGGCTCACCTTCAAAGCCGGTTTGCGGCGGAGGCGGCAAAAGCGCGTCGAGTACGCGGTTTTCGGCGGTATTTTGGGCACGGTCGCGGTTTTTGCGCACAGCCTGCTCGCGCAAATTCTTCAAAGCAATTTCCATTAAATCGCGCACGATGCTGTCCACATCGCGCCCCACATAGCCCACTTCGGTGAACTTGGTGGCCTCGATTTTGATAAACGGCGCATTGGCCAGCCGTGCCAAACGGCGGGCAATTTCGGTTTTGCCCACACCGGTGGGGCCGATCATCAGGATATTTTTCGGCACGATTTCGCTTTGCAGCGGCTCGGCCACCTGGCTCCTGCGGTAGCGGTTGCGCAAGGCCACGGCCACAGCCTTTTTGGCCTGCTGTTGGCCGATGATGTGTTTGTCCAGCTCATGGACGATTTCTTGCGGGGTCATCACGGAAGTGCTCATAAAACGGCTCCCAAATAGCTTGCAAATATAGGGCGGATTAACCTATCTTTCACTTATAGCATTGTCTCAACTTGTAGCGAAAGGCAATCTAATCCGTCATCACGAATAGCAGGCAAATGGCACCGCCAAGGCGAAAATCAAGGGCAGCCGGCTGGTTTGCCCGAAGGTTTGGATTTCAGGTAGCCTGCTGGCGAGGCATCCATCAGGGAAAAGGCTACCTGAAAAACGGCGCAACCCTGCGCCCAAAGCAAGCCGCTTGCGGCATACCGTCCGCCCGATACCACGGTAAAACGGTATTTTTTCAACAAATACTTGCGCCCGCATAGCAAATTACCCTAAAATCCGCTGTTTTCTTATCGATCAAATTTCCCGAAGGAAGAAGGAATAATAATATGGTAGTTATCCGTTTTTCGCGCGGCGGCTCCAAGCATTCTCCGTTTTTCAACATCGTGGTAGCCGATTCACGCAACCGTCGTGACGGCCGCTTTATCGAGCGCGTTGGCTTCTACAACCCCGTAGCCAACGAAAAACAGGAGCGCGTGCGCCTGAACACCGAACGCCTGAACTACTGGGTAAGCCAAGGCGCGCAAGTAAGCGACGCCGTTGCCCGCTTGGTAAAAGAGCAGCAGAAAGCCGCTTAATTCTGGAATACCAGCCATGAGCCGCAGCCAAGACAACTGGGTAGCCATGGGCTATGTGAAAGGCGCTTTCGGTATCAAAGGCTGGGTAAAAGTAGCCGCCGATACCGAATATGCCGACAGCCTGCTGGACTACTCTGTATGGCAGCTGAGCAAAGATGGCGTTTCCAGCAGTTATACACTGGAAAACGGTCAGATGGCCGGCGATGAATTGCAGGTAAAATTCGCCGAAATAAGCGACCGCGATGCCGCACAGCTGTTGCGCGGCTACACCATCGAAATCAAACGCAGCGATTTTGAGCCCGCTCAAGAAGGCGAATACTACTGGGCAGACTTGGTCGGCTTGACGGTACACAACCGGCAACACGAACTCATCGGCACAGTAAGCAGCCTGATGGAAACCGGTGCACACGATATTTTGGTGGTAGATGGTGAGCATGGCCGCAAACTGATTCCGTTTGTCGATCACTACATCGACAGTGTGGATTTGGAACAAGGCAGCATCATTGCCGATTGGGGCTTGGATTACTGATGTATATCCAAGCCGTTACCCTGTTTGGCGAGATGTTCCGCAGCATCACCGACTACGGCGTAACCGGCCGCGCCCTGCAACGCGGCTTATGGCATTTCAACAGCATCAACCCGCGCCAGTTTGCCGACAACAAATTGGGCTACATCGATGACAGACCTTTTGGCGGCGGCCCCGGCATGATTATGATGGCCGAACCGCTACAATCGGCAATCGATGCCGCCAAAGCGCAGCATAACGGTAAAGTGATTTACCTCAGCCCGCAAGGCAGCCAATTGACGCATCAAAAAGCAGCCGAACTGGCTAAACTGGATGGTTTGATTTTGGTATGCGGTCGCTACGAAGGCATAGACGAGCGCCTGTTAAGCAGCGCCATTGATGAAGAAATCAGCATTGGCGACTTTGTGGTATCCGGTGGCGAATTGCCGGCTATGATGCTGATGGATGCGGCATTGAGGCTAATCCCTGGCGTGCTGGGCGATGCCGATTCGGCCGAACAGGATTCTTTTGCCAACGGCCTCTTAGACTGCCCACACTACACCCGCCCGATAGAATTTCATGGCATGGCCGTGCCCGCTGTATTGCGCAGTGGCAACCACGCCCTGATTGCGGAATGGCGCTTAGAACAAGCGTTGCGCCGCACCCTGCAGCGCCGACCAGACCTTTTGACCGGCCGCGCATTAACCCCAGAGGAATCTAGGCTCCTGCAAAAAATTCAGCAGGAGGAACGAGATATCCCATCATAAACTTAAGGACTATAGCAATGAACTTGATTCAACAGCTCGAACAGGAAGAAATCGCCCGTTTGAACAAAACCATCCCCGAATTCGCTCCCGGCGACACCGTATCCGTTTCTGTGCGCGTAACCGAGGGTAACCGTACCCGTCTGCAAGCCTACGAAGGCGTGGTAATTTCCCGCCGCAACCGTGGCCTGAACAGCAACTTCATCGTGCGCAAAATCTCTAGCGGTGAAGGCGTAGAACGTACTTTCCAGCTGTATTCTCCCAACGTGGAAAAAATCGAAGTGAAACGCCGCGGCCACGTTCGCCGTGCCAAACTGTACTACCTGCGCGGCCTCACCGGTAAAGCTGCCCGCATCAAAGAAAAACTGTCTGGCCGCAAACTGGAGGATTAATCTTTGCTGTTATCGAAAACCTGCCCTCTGCGGCAGGTTTTTGTTTGTGGATTGATTCCCGAGCCGCTTTATCTCATATATGGGAAACCATAGAAGAACACCTGAGCACAAAGCCAAATATCGAGCAAATAAAGGCTACCTGAAATTCTAGCTTCGTAGAGACCCACAAACTTACTCTTGATAAAATTCATTACATTCTATTTTATCAAAATACACCACGCCTATTTTCAGGTAGCCTCTATCCCACCCGCCACCTTCCACCAACACCGCTATGTCTGCCTTTATCCGCCTGCGCCTGCACATCCTCGCCCTGCTCGCCTTGGCTGCCGTTATAGCCGGGCAGTTCGGCAGCTTATTCTGGCCGGCCGAACTATTCAGCCATTTCCTGCCCCACTACGCTGCTATCTTCATTCTCGCCACAATTTGGCCGCGCCCGAAGTGGCGTGCGCTGTGGCTCGTGTGTGCTGCCGCATCGCTGCTGTGGTTGGCTCAGCCCTTCGCCCTGCCCGATGCCCCGTCCGGCGGCACGCGGCTGGTTTGGTACAACGTCCACCTCGACAATCCCGACGCCGAAGCGGAAAGCGCCGCCCTCTTGGCCGAACAGGCCGACCTGCTCGCGCTGGGCGAAATCAACCTCGACAACCCCAGCTGGCAAAGCCTGCGCCAAGCCTATCCGCACGGCTGCCAACACCGCGAACACAGCCCCTTCGCCCTCGCACTGTGGAGCAAACAGCCGCTGGCCGCCTGCGAAGTGCGCATAATTGGCGACTACCCCTATATCCGCGCCCAAACTGCCGACGGCACCGCCCTCTACGCCCTGCACCCTCCACCACCCATCAGCAGCGAACTGGCCGGGGCGCGGCAGCACTACCTGGCCGAAACCGCCCGTGCCCTTGCCGCCGAACCGCGCGCGCTGGCCGTGGGCGACTTCAACAGCAGCCCGTTTTCCCCGCTGTTCCGCCGCTTCCTGCAAGAAAGCGGCAGCCACCCCGCCACCCGCTACTTCACGCCCACTTGGAAACCGTTCTTCCTCAATATCGACCACGCCTTAGCCAAAGGCCTAAACGTTTCCGCCCGCACCCTGCCCTGGCAACACTCCGACCACCGGCCACTCTTGGCGGAATACACCGGCCAATGAAGCAGAAACATAAAAGGCTACCTGAAACTCGCCACTCTGTTTTCAGGTAGCCTTTCCCAATCTGTAGGCTGGATACTCGTAACCGACAAAATGGTTACGCCAAAACCGTCGGATTCAGAAATCCAACCTACGGCTTGCTATTCCCACAAAAATACACGATGAACAAGGCAAAGGATGCAGGCTACCTAAAAAATAATTCGTCTCGGAAACCCACATCATCCCTCAAGGCTAGCCGAAACTGCCATTTCGTTTTCAGGTAGCCTTTCCCGCCCAGCCTTACCGCACATTGTGTGATAAAATAACGCGTTTTAATCGATTGGGCTTTAAATCTCCATGAGCAGCACCCACGACCACTGGTTTGCCAAAGAAACCATCCCCGTCAGCCTCGAAGAGGAAATGCGCAAAAGCTATCTCGATTACGCCATGTCTGTAATCGTCGGCCGCGCGCTGCCCGATGTGCGCGACGGCCTGAAACCCGTGCACCGCCGCGTGCTCTACGCCATGCACGAGTTGAAAAACAATTGGAACTCGTCTTATAAAAAATCCGCCCGTATCGTGGGCGACGTTATCGGTAAATACCACCCGCACGGCGATTCCGCAGTGTACGACACCATCGTGCGCATGGCGCAGCCCTTCTCCATGCGCTATATGCTGGTAGACGGCCAGGGCAACTTCGGCTCGGTAGACGGCGACGGCGCGGCAGCCATGCGTTACACCGAAATCCGCATGGCGAAAATCGCCCACGAAATGCTGGCCGATATTGAAGAAGACACCGTAAACTTCGGCCCGAACTACGACGGCAGCGAACAAGAGCCGTGGGTGATGCCCACCCGCTTCCCCGCCCTGCTGACCAACGGATCGGCCGGTATTGCCGTGGGCATGGCCACCAACATCCCGCCGCACAATTTGGGCGACACGGTGGATGCCTGCCTGCAACTTTTGGCCGACCCCGACACCTCTATCGACGCGCTCATCGACACCATCAAAGCCCCCGACTTCCCCACCGGCGCCACCATTTACGGCCTCGCCGGCGTGCGCGAAGGCTACCGCACCGGCCGCGGCCGCGTGGTGATGCGCGGCAAAACCCATATCGAGCCCATCGGCAAACACGGCGAGCGCGAAGCCATCATCATCGATGAAATCCCCTATCAGGTAAACAAAGCCAAGCTGGTGGAAAAAATCGGCGAGCTGGTGCGCGAGAAAACGCTGGAAGGCATTTCCGATTTGCGCGACGAATCTGACAAATCCGGTATGCGCGTGGTGATCGAACTGAAGCGCAACGAAAACGCCGAAGTCGTGCTCAATCAGCTCTACAAACTCACCCAGCTGCAAGACAGCTTCGGCATCAATATGGTGGCCCTGGTCGACGGCCAACCGCGCCTGTTGAATTTGAAGCAGATTCTGGCCGAATTCCTGCGCCACCGCCGCGAAGTGGTTACCCGCCGCACCTTATTCCGCCTGAAAAAAGCGCGGCACGAAGGCCACATCGCCGAAGGCAAAGCCGTGGCGCTTTCCAATATCGATCCGATGATTCAGCTCATCAAAGAATCCGCCGATGCAGCCGAAGCCAAAGCCAGACTGCTGGCGCGGCCGTGGCAGTCCGGCCTGGTGGGCGACATGCTCAGCCGCACCGATTTGGATTTGAACATGGCGCGCCCAGAAGGGCTACCTGAAAACCTCGGCCTGCGCGAAGACGGCTATTATTTGAGCGACTTGCAAGCCGACGCCATCTTGCGCATGAGCCTGCGCAACCTCACCGGCCTCGACCAAGACACCATCCTCGCCGACTACAAAACCATCATGGCGCAGATTATCGATTTCCTGGATATTTTGGCCAAGCCCGAGCGCATCACCCAAATCATCCACGACGAGCTCATCGAACTCAAAACCAACTTCGGCGACCCGCGCCGCAGCGAAATCAACCCGTTCGGCGGCGACATCGCCGACGAAGACCTGATTCCGCCGCGCGAAATGGTGGTTACCCTCACCCACGGCGGCTACATCAAAACCCAGCCCACCACCGACTACCAAGCCCAGCGGCGCGGCGGTCGTGGCAAGCAGGCCGCCACCACCAAAGACGAAGACTTCATCGAAACCCTGTTTGTGGCCAACACCCACGACTACCTGATGTGCTTTACCAACCACGGCCGCTGCCACTGGATTAAGGTGTACAAACTGCCCGAAGGCGGGCGCAACTCGCGCGGCCGCCCGATCAACAACGTTATCCAGCTGGACGAAAACGAAAAAGTCTCCGCCATCCTGCCCGTGCGCGACTTCCCCGAAGACGAATACGTTTTCTTCGCCACCGCCATGGGCATAGTGAAAAAAGTGCAACTTTCCGCGTTTAAAAACGTGAGCAAAGTCGGCATCAAAGCCATCGCCCTCAAAGAAGGCGACAGCTTGGTGGGTGTGGCACGCACCTCCGGCCGCAACGACATCATGCTCTTCTCCAACCTCGGCAAAGCCATCCGCTTCAATGAATATTGGGAGCGCAGCAGCGACGACGAAGAAACCGGCGACGACAACGACACCGAAATTTCAGATAGCCAGGAAGACGGCAGCGCCGAAAGCGCCCCCATCAGCGGCAAACACGGCGTACGCCCCAGCGGCCGCGGCAGCGGCGGCCTGCGCGGCATGAGACTGCCCGAAAACGGCCGCATCGTCAGCCTCATCACCTTCGCCCCCGAGTGCGAGCAGAGCGAACTGCAAGTGCTCACCGCCACTGCCAACGGCTACGGCAAACGCACCCCGATTGCCAGCTACAGCCGCAAAAACAAAGGCGGCCAAGGCAACATCGCCATCAACACCGGCGAGCGCAACGGCGATTTGGTCGCTGCAACTTTGGTCGGTGAAACCGACGACCTGATGCTGATTACCAGCGGAGGCGTCCTCATCCGCACCAAAGTCGAGCAAATCCGCGAAACCGGCCGCGCCGCCGCCGGCGTGAAGCTGATTAACCTGGACGAAGGCGAAACCCTCGTCAGCCTCGAGCGCGTAGCCGAAGAAGAGGAAGACGAAGCACAAACCGCCGAAACCCAAACCTCAGCCGAAAGCCCGAGCCAAGAACAAGACGAGGCTTAAGCGCCCGCCAAGAAAAGGCTACCTGAAAGCAAAGCGCCAACGAAATTAAAACCGGCTCTGTACTATTTTCAGGTAGCCTTTTGTTTACCCTTATCTGCCCTAAACCATAATCCCGCCAATAGGCAGGCAACCAAGCGGCAAGCCGTAGGCAGCATACCTATACGGCAAGGCCAAGCCCATGCTGCACCCTGCCTATTGGGAACAACCAGAAAGGCTACCTGAAACCATGCGTGCCGTTATCCAAAAAGTCAGCCATGCCCACATCGCCGCCGCCGATGCGCCCGATACACCGTTCAGCCAAATTCCCCACGGCCTGTGCGTGCTGCTTGGCGTAGGCGGCGAAGACAGCGAGGCCGATGCCCGCTATATCACCGATAAAATCGCCCACCTGCGCATCTTTGAAGACGAAGCCGGCAAGCTCAATCTGTCGGTGAAAGACACCGGCGGCGAAGTGCTGCTGGTATCGCAATTCACCCTCTATGGCGATGCCCGCAACGGCCGCCGCCCCTCCTTCACCCAAGCCGCCCGCCCCGAACAGGCCGAAGCGCTGTATCAGCAAGTGGCCGCCCTCTTACGCGGCCACGGCGTGAACGTGGCCGAAGGCCGCTTCCGCACCCACATGCTGGTCAGCCTGTGCAACGACGGGCCGGTAACCATTTTGCTGGATTCGCAAAAAACGTTTTAAAGGCTACCTGAAACCAAAGTGGCAAAAAATTCAAACTCTGCCAATAAAAAACCTGCCCCCAAAGGGCAGGTTTTGCATGAAGCGGTTTTACTGCAAGCTACTGCGCCACGCCTTCGGCCGGCGGCAGTTCGCGCATATCGCGCCAGCCGTCGTTGGTTTTTACCAGCGTGGCCTGCTCCACCCGCTTCAGCGGCAGGCGGTTCTGCCAGGCTTCGCTGCCCTGGCGCACCAGTCGTTTTGCCCAGCCGTCCATCGTGATGCTGCCCTCATACACCACGCGGGATACGGTGAGGCCAGCGGCATTGGTGGCCGGCTCGGTGTAGTACTGCACTTTATCCACATGCTCATGCCCCAGGCAGAACAGCGGCCCATTTAAGCCGGCGCGGGTATGTTTGCGCCCGTTTTCGGTGAGCGCGAACACCAGCGCCACATCGTCATCGCCCTCTTTCAGGCGCTCATATAATCCGGCACTCTCCAAAGCTCGCATCTGCTTGACGGCTGCTTCATTGATGCGTTTATCTTCCGCATCACGGCGCGGCAGCACAATACGCTCCGAGCCCAACAGCGGCGCAGCTCCGTTGGCATCCAAAGCCAACGGCAAGCACACTTCGTTTGCTGCCGCATAACGCGCCAGCACATCCCGAAACTGCCCCTTGCCTGCTTCCTGCGCGCCGCAACCGGCCAGCAAACCGGCAGCCAAGGCCGCCCATATCCAATGTTTCATAAATTCTCCAAAATCAAATATATCCTGGCACAACCCATGCCATGCCATGACAAAAAAACATCCTACCCGTACAATGGCGGGCGTTTCAATCGGCAAGGATTATACACAATAATGACCACCCTCTACGGCATCCTCAACTGCGCCACCGTGAAAAAAGCCCGCGCCTGGCTAGACGAAAAACAAGTGCCCCACGCCTTCGTTAATTTCAAAACCGAAGCCCCTGCGCCCGAACAGCTCGCCCGCTGGCTCGATGCCGTCGGCGCCGACGTTCTCATCAACCGCAAAGGCACCACCTGGCGCAAACTCGGCCAGGCCGAACAAGCTGCCGCCGACAACCGCGAAGGCGCCATCGCCCTGATGCAGGCACAGCCCTCCGTGATCAAACGCCCCGTGCTCGAACACCAAGGCCGCGTCCACATCGGCTTTTCCCCCGAACGTTATTCCGAAATCTTCGCCTGAACCATGAACCAAACCATCTTTATCGCCGACCTCCACCTCTCCGAGCACAGCCCCGAGCTCACCGAACTCTTCCTGCACCAGCTGCACCAATGGCAAAGCACGGCCGATGCCCTCTACATCCTCGGCGACCTGTTCGACGCTTGGGTGGGCGACGACGACCGCACCCCCTTCACCGACCACATCGCCGCCGAATTAAAAGCATTCGCCCAACACAAACCCGTGTATTTCATCCCCGGCAACCGCGATTTCCTGCTCGGCCAAGACTTCGCTAGCCGCAGCGGCATGACCCTGCTGCCCGAGCAGCATCCTATTATCCTCTACGGCCGCCCCTACCTGCTCACCCACGGCGACGAACTCTGCACCGCCGACCTGCCCTATATGCAGTTCCGCGCCCAATCGCGCCAGCCCCAATGGCAGGCTGCCATCCTCGCTAAGCCCCTGGCCGAACGCCGCCTATTGGCGCAGCAAATCCGCCAGATGAGCGAACGTGGCAAAGCCGAAAACGGCAAAAGCGCCGTTTCCGATGTAACCGAAGAAGCAGTATCCGCCCTGATGGCGCAACACCCCGGCGCTGATCTTATCCACGGCCACACTCACCGCCCGGCCACCCACCGGCACACCCTGCCCAACGGCCAAAGTTTCACTCGCTTTGTACTGCAAGACTGGTATGGCAAAGAAGGCGGTTGCCTTGTCGTATCACCCGAAGGTGTGAGCGCACAGCATTTGGCCTTAGATTAGCCAAACCCGCGCAGGAATATTTTCAGGTAGCCTTTCCACCGCTTGGGAAGGCTACCTGAAAATTTAACAGGCTACCTGAAACCCCTATCCGCAATGCCGCAGATTGTTTCAGGTAGCCTGTGTTAATACTGCTGATAGGGATAGGGGTAAAGCCCAACCTGACAAAATTTCAGCCCGCCGTACACCTGCCCACCACAAAATCCTCCAGCCCCATGGCAACCTCGCTTAAATTTCTGTTGCACGGGTTGGAAAAACCCCGCCGCCCGTTTACAATGGCACACTTTCATTTTTCTTTTTGGAGTCTTGCCCCATGTTGCATTTCCCACTCGCCGCCGCGGCCCAGCCCGACCTGATGAGCACCGTGCAGAGTTTCCTCCCGCTGATTTTCCTCTTCGCCATGCTCTACTTCATGATTCTCCGGCCGAAACAGCGTGACGAGAAGCGCCGCCGCGAGATGCTCAGCGAACTGAAAAAAGGCGACAAAGTGATGACCGGCGCCGGCATGCTCGGCAAAGTTTCCAAAATTGGCGAAGAAATCATCGGCCTAGAAGTTGCCCCCGACACCGTGGTCGATTTCCACCGCGACGCCATCATCAAAAAGCTCGACAACTAACCTTTTCCTACGGCGCAGCAGCCGCATTCCGGCCATGCTGCCCGTTTTCCGTTTCTGAAAGCCCGTTATGAACCGTTATCCGCTTTGGAAATACCTGCTGATTGGGCTGGTTATCGTTGTATCCGCCATCTACGCCCTGCCCAACCTCTACGGCGAAACCCCGGCCGTGCAGGTTTCCACCAACCGCCAGTCGATCCACATCGATCAAACCACCGAACAAGCCGTGGAAGAGGCGCTGAAGGCAGCCAACATCCAGCACAACGGCATGTTTATTGCCGACGGCAGCCTGCGCGTGCGCCTGCCCAATGAAGAGTTGCAGAGCAAAGCCCGCGACGTTATCGAGCAGAAATTGGGCGACAACTACATCATCGCCCTCAACCTGATTGCCAACACCCCCGACTGGATGACCAAGCTTGGCGCCAACCCGATGTTCCTCGGTCTCGACCTGCGCGGCGGTGTGCACTTCACCATGCGCGTGGACATGCACGCAGCAGTGGACAAAACCTTCGACCGTATCTCCGGCGATTTCCGCCGCCAGCTGCGCAAAGATAAAATCCGCACCGGCAATATGCGCCGCAGCGGCGATACGCTGATTGTGCCTTTCCAAGATGCAGCTACCCTGCAGGCCGCCCTGCCCAAACTGAAAGAAACTGCTCCGGATGCGGAATTGAGGGCTGACGGCAACAACTTGGTGGTGAGCCTGCCCGAGGCCACCCAAACGCAAATCCGCGATGCCGCCGTGAAGCAGAACATCAACACCCTGCACAACCGCGTGAACGAATTGGGCGTGGCCGAACCGATTATCCAGCAAGCCGGCCCCGACCGCATCGTGGTGCAGCTGCCCGGCGTGCAAGACACCGCCAAAGCCAAAGACATCATCGGCCGCACCGCCACGCTGGAAGTGCGCATGGTGGCCGACGACCCCGCGCTGCTGCAACAGGCGGAAGCCGGCACCGTACCGGCCGGCTATGAATTGCTGCCCACCGCCGAAGGCGGCCAGCTGTTGGTGAGCAAGCAGGTGGAATTCACCGGCGACAACATCAACGATGCCCAAGCCGGCTTCACCCACGACAACCGCCCGTCGGTAAACCTGAAGCTCGATAACGCCGGCACCAGCATCTTCGCCGACCTGACCCGCAACAACGTCGGCCGCCGCACCGCCATGATCCTTATCGACCAGGGCAAAGCCGAAATCGTTACCGCGCCGACCATCAACGAGCCGATTCCCGGCGGCAATGTGCAGATTTCAGGTAGCATGAACGTGGCCGAAGCCAACGACACCGCACTCCTGCTGCGCGCCGGCTCGCTGGCCGCGCCGATGGAAATCATCGAAGAGCGCACCATCGGCCCGTCTATGGGTAAGGAAAACATCCAAAAAGGCTTCCACTCCACGCTGTGGGGCTTCCTGGTTGTGGCTGCCTTTATGGTGGTGTACTACCGCCTGTTCGGCGTTTTCTCCGTGCTGGCACTCACCGCCAACCTGTTGTTCCTGATTGCGATTTTGTCTCTCTTGCAAGCCACGCTCACCCTGCCCGGCATTGCGGCCATTGCGCTCACGCTCGGCATGGCCATCGATTCCAACGTGCTGATCAACGAGCGTATCCGCGAAGAGCTGCGCGACGGCATGAGCCCGCAGCAGGCCATCAGCGAAGGCTACCGCCACGCTTGGGACACCATCGTCGATTCCAACATCACCTCGCTGATTGCCGGTATTGCCCTCTTGGTGTTCGGTTCCGGCGCGGTGCGCGGTTTTGCCGTGGTGCATTGTATTGGCATCCTCACTTCCATGTTCTCATCCGTGGTGGTTTCCCGTACCTTCGTCAACCTATGGTATGGCCGCCGCCGCAAACTGAATAATTTGTCCATCGGCATTACCCTGCCTACCGCCAAGGAGCACTAAGATGGATTTCTTCCACCGTTTGAAACACGATATCCCGTTCATGAGCTACGGCAAAATCACCACCCTGATTTCGCTGATTACGTTCATCGCCGCCGTGGTCTTCCTCGTCACCAAAGGGCTCAACTACTCGGTTGAGTTCACCGGCGGCACCGTTATCGAAGTGCAATACGCCAAAGAAGGCGCCGACCCGAACCAAGTGCGCACCCGCCTGAACGAGCTCAAAATGGGCGAAGCCCAAGTGCAAAACCTGGGCACCAACAAGCAGCTGATGATCCGCCTGCCCAACCGCCAAGACATGACCTCTGCCCAGCTCTCCAACAACGTATTGGAACTGCTGCGCAAAGACCATGCCGATGCCAGCCTGCGCAAGGTTGAATTCATCGGCCCGCAGGTGGGCGAAGAGCTGGTTACCCACGGCCTGTTGGCCTTGGGCATGGTGGTGGTCGGCATCATCATCTACCTCTCCGTGCGCTTCGAATGGCGCTTCGCCGTATCCGCCATCATCGCCAATATGCACGACGTGGTGGTGATTCTCGGCTGCTTTGCCCTGTTTCAATGGGAGTTTTCGCTCACCGTGCTGGCCGGCATCCTGGCCGTTCTCGGCTATTCGGTGAACGAATCGGTGGTGGTGTTCGACCGTATCCGCGAAAATATCCACAAACCCGCCATGCGCGGCAAAACCATCCCGCAGATTATCAATAACGCCATTACCGCCACCATGAGCCGTACCATCATCACCCACGGTTCCACCGAAGCCATGGTGGTATCCATGCTGGTATTCGGCGGTGCCGCCCTGCACGGCTTTGCCATCGCGCTCACTATCGGCATCGTGTTCGGCATCTATTCCTCTGTACTGGTAGCCAGCCCGCTACTCCTCTTCTTTGGCCTCACTCGCGAAAACATCCACAAACCGCAGAAGCAGAGAGAAGAAGCTGTAGTGTAAGCAGCTGCTCATATCCACAACAGGCATCAAAACGGCATAGGCTACCTGAAGCCCCAGTAGATTTCCAGGTAGCCTTTGCTACAAATAGCATCTGGTAGCGACAGCATATGGCTCATCCAAAGCAGCAAACCACTAGAGATACCGCAATAACGCCAACGCAATACTAAAGGCTACCTGAGAATACAACGCAGCGTAGTTTCTGCGAAACTAAAAATTCAGGTAGCCTTTGAAAATGCAGCCAATATCTTGCTGCTTATCTGAATTGCGAAGCCGTTACCGCCTCCTGCACACATTTTGCTTCAGTGCCCAACCAGCCGGCCGCCAAACCACAGCCATTTTGCTCCAGCCAAAAGTAACCGCCGCCGGCCACCACGGCTATCACTAAACGGATACCCAAGTTCGAGCCGAAGGTATCCACCACAAACATCATCAGTGCAGCCCAAGCCCAAACTAAGCCCCACTGCAACGCCCATACTGTATCTGCATTAGGCATCTGCCACTGCATAAACCCGTTTGCTGCAATGGCAATAACGGTAAAGAAAAAGCCTTCCAGCAAAACGCTTGGCTCACGCTCGCCCATCCAAAGACACCAAAATCCCAATATAAACGCCATCAACATTTTTGTTTTCCCTTTCCAGCGGTGTTGCTTCCAAAAGTAATATTTATCGGTTCCCCCAACAATCCGCCATGCAGGCAAACCATCGGATTGAGTTATCTGTTTATTTTACCCTTATATACAAATTCCTGACAATTCCTAAATTCCATTATCCATCGGCTTACAAACCTAGTTGTACCATTGCGTGCAAACACACCAATCCCACTGCCGACACTTGCTGAAAATGCGGCTAAATGCTTCATTTTGATACACAACAAACAGCAATCCTTAACCCATTTCATCTATAATACAACCACCCACCATTGAGACCGCACACCATGAGCATCTACGCCCTTAAACCCAAATTCCAAAACCTGCTGCGCCCGCTGGTGCGGTGGTTGTATCAGAAAGGGGGAACGGCCAATCAGGTAACCGTGTTTGCCTGTGCGATATCGATTGCGCTCGGGCTGCTGCTGGCTTGCTTGGCGTACCTTCCCGCGTTATTTTGGCTTATGCCCGTGTGGCTGTTTCTGCGCATGGCGTTAAACGCGGTGGACGGCATGCTGGCACGCGAGTTTGGCCAACAATCAGCCTTGGGCGGCTACCTGAACGAGATTACCGATGTCGCCGCCGATGCCGCACTGTATCTGCCTTTTGCCTTTATCGCCCCTTTCGGTGGCGTGCAGATTGCCCTGTTTATTTGGCTTGCAGCTATGACAGAATTTTGCGGTGTGCTGGGGCAGGTGCACGGCAACGGGCGGCGTCACGACGGCTCGTTCGGCAAGAGCGACCGTGCGTTCTTTATCGGCGCACTGGCGGTATGGTATGCGGCAGTAGGCAGTTTTCATATCGCTTTCTACGCCCTGATGTGGCTGGCCTGCGCGGCACTGGTTTACACCTGCTATAAGCGCATTATCAACGGATTAAAGGCTACCTGAAAAAACCGATCATGAAAAAAGTATTCAATGCTTGGACTGTGGCTTCCTACTGATTATCGCCATCTACACTTATCGCTTCGCCGGGAAAACCGGTTGGCACAGCAAAGGGCTGTGGTTGGGCGCTGCCATCTGCGTGGGCTTGGTCTTCTTAGATGCCTATTTGGAAGCCGTGCGGGAAAGCGGGCAATACAGCCAATTTGAACGCTGCGTTACCAAAATATGGGTTTGGTTTGCCGTGGCTTTTTTCAGCATCGCCGCACTCACCTTTGCCGGGGCAACCGTTTGGTTGCTGGTGATGGCCGTGCAGTCCATCCCGCGTTCGATTCCGGCCGCCGTGCTGATGTTTATGCTATCCTTCGCACCCGCCTTGTTTGTGATTGTGATGCTGAAACATATTCAAAGGAATTTGGATTATTGATTTTTCAGGTAGCCTCCCAACAAAATTAATATCGGTCAACATTTATCCCCACACATCAACCCCTATGCAAAAATCCTTCCCCATCATCCCCCTCCTGCTTACCATTTTCATTGCCGCACTCATCATCTGGTCGGGCATCAATCCGTCCGACCGTGCCGTTTGGTATGCCGAAATCATCCCCGTGTCCGCTGTATTTATCGCGCTCATTGCCACTTATCGCCACTTCCGTTTCAGCAATCTGGCCTATGTGTTCATGAGCTTCTGGCTGATTATGCACGCCATCGGCGCACACTACACCTTCGCCGACGTGCCCTTCGATTGGGCCAACCGCCTGCTCGCTCCGCTTTTGGGCGAAGGGCGAAATCATTTCGACCGCATCGGCCACTACATCATCGGCTTCTATGCCTACCCGATGGCCGAATGGCTGCTGCGCCGCAAGCTTTGCCGTGTGCCGATTGCCTTGTTCTTTTCCCTGTTCTTCATCATGAGCGTAGCCGCGGCTTACGAAATCATCGAATGGCAGTATGCCGTGATTGACGGCGGCCAGGCCGGCATAGAAGTACTCGGCTCGCAAGGCGATATTTGGGACGCGCAAAAAGACATGCTCTCCGACACGTTGGGCGCGCTCACTTCCTTATTCATTTTCCTGTTTACCCGCCCAGATAAACGTTTGGGCAGCCAATCTTAACTGTTAAAGGCTACCTGAAAACGCATCAAACTGATTTTCAGGTAGCCTCTTTAAAATGTATTTCACCAAGGAGTACACATATGCAGGAACAGCAAAAACACTTCGCCACCCAAGACGGCACCGAACTTTTCTACCGCTACCGCCCCGCCGCCGACAGTTCGGCCGATAAAGCCATCGTCCTGTTCCACCGCGGCCACGAGCATTCCGGCCGGATGATGTTTGTTACCGACGAACTCGGTTTCGACGATTTTGCCTATTTCGCATGGGACGCGCGCGGCCATGGCCACAGCCCAGGCGAACGCGGCGACAGCCCCAGTATCGGCACTTCCGTTGCCGATGTAGACGATTTTATCCGCCACATCCAAAGCGAATACGGCATCAAGCCCGAAAACATCTGCGTGATCGCGCAAAGCGTCGGCGCGGTATTGGTGTCCACTTGGCTGCACGACTACGCGCCGAAAATCCGTTGCGCCGTATTGGCATCGCCCGCATTCAAAGTCAAACTCTACGTCCCTTTTGCCCGCACCGGCCTGAAAATCATGCAGAAATTGCGCGGCAATTTCTTTGTAAACAGCTACGTCAAAGCGCACTACCTGACCCACAACCAAGAACGCCAAACCAGCTACGACAACGATTCGCTGATTACCCGCGCCATTTCCGTGCGCATTCTGCTCGGTTTGTACGAAGCCGCCGAACGCGTCGTCGCCGACGCGCAAGCGATTACCACGCCCGTGCAGCTTTTGATTTCCGGCAGCGACTGGGTGGTTTGGCACAAACCGCAACACGATTTCTACAACCGCTTGGGCAGCCGCATCAAA
This sequence comes from Eikenella sp. NML070372, assembly GCF_001648415.1. Lineage (NCBI taxonomy): Bacteria > Pseudomonadati > Pseudomonadota > Betaproteobacteria > Neisseriales > Neisseriaceae > Eikenella > Eikenella sp. NML070372. The sequence goes on from NZ_LXSN01000010.1 coordinate 73,402, forward strand.
GAACGCCATATCCTGCCCGGCTTCTATCACGACACATTGGGCGAACAAAACCGCGAAATCGCCTTTGTCGAAATGCGCCGCTTTATCCGCGAACGTTTCGACAATCCACCCCTGACGGTCGATCTGACTCAAGAACACCTGCACGGCGACAGCCGCCGTGAAGCCGACGAGCTGGCCACTCCTTTGCCTGTCTGGTCGCCGCGCGGCGCATTCTGGGCGGCTTACCGCACTTCCCTCGACCTCGGCGCGCGCTGGAGCGAAGGTTTGAAAATCGGCAAGGAAACCGGCTACGACTCCGGCAGCACACTCGATTATGTGTACCGCAACCAGCCGCAGGGCAGCAATGCCTTTGGTGTGGCGGTGGACAAACACTATCTCAACGCCATCGGCTGGCGCGGTATCCGCCAACGCAAAATCAATATCGGCAAAGCGATTCAGACGGCATCCGCCAAGCTGCGCGAAGCGGGCAAACCGGTACACGTTCTCGATATTGCCTCGGGGCACGGCCGTTATGTGCTCGACGCGCTGACTGCCGACACGCTGCCCGACTCCGTGCGCCTGCGCGATTACAGCCCGATTAACGTCGAAGCCGGCCGCAAGCTGATTGCCGAACGCGGCCTGCAAGACATGGTTACCTTCGACGAAGTCAATGCCTACGACCGTGCCAATTATCAGGATTTGCAGCCCCGTCCTACGCTGGGCATCGTCTCCGGCCTGCACGAATTGTTTGCCGACAACGATTTGATTTTGAACTCGCTCTACGGCTTCGGCGATGCGATTGAAACGGGCGGCTACCTGATTTACACCGGACAGCCGTGGCATCCGCAGCTCGAAATGATTGCGCGCGCGCTGACCAGCCACAAAGCGGGCAGCCCCAACTGGGTAATGCGCCGCCGCAGCCAACAGGAAATGGATCAGCTGGTTGAGAAAGCTGGTTTTGAAAAAGTCCGCCAATGGATAGACGAATACGGTATTTTCACCGTGAGCCTGGCGGTGAAAAAATAAAATAAGAAAAGGCCGCCTGAAAATCAGACGGCCTTTTATCGAGAAATCTTAGTTACCGGCATTTACAGGTGAGCAGTTTTTCACCACGAAACGGCCGCCAGGAGCGGTTAAGCCCACCACGTCGGAAGTGGTGTGGGTGTTTTTGTCGATATAACCGGCAGACAGAGAGTAACCGCGACGGTTGCTGAAGGTAGTACCGGTGCTGTCGGACTGTCTTCTGTTATAAGTCAGGTTCACCTGCGTACCGGCGGCATTCACCGCAGCGCTTACCGGCTTGCCTTGGCGGTTGAACTCATACAGCACGTTCAACTGTTTACCGTTATCGCAAGAATAAGAAACCATGCCGGCGGGCGCAGCCACAGCACTCAGGGAAACGGCAGCCAAAGCAGCCGCGGTAACAACAGATAACAATTTCATAATCGTATGACTCCTATTGAGCATCAAGAAATTTTTCAGGTAGCCTCAAGCTGCCTGTTCTGCTCTAAAGCAAATAATCTGCCAAACAGCGGGAGGTATTGTAGTCTTCCGGCAAGAATATTCAACCAATGCAATAATAAAATTATATCATACCTCTAAGTATGACAAATTAACTTAATTTCTGCTGCATTGTTGGCATGCCTTGTATTGAAAGCGGATTTCATCTGATTTACATTGAATATTTACAATCCTCTCCATGAAACCCACCCTGAAAACCTCACTGTTCAAGCTTGTTTTGGTCGGCGTGCTGTTCTACACCAGCTATGGCTTGTCCAACCATTACGCGGCATCGCTAGCCTATGTGCCGGAAATCGCTTTTGCATGGGAACATGGCATTCCGTTTTGGGCGTGGACGATTGTGCCGTATTGGTCGTTGAATCTGATGTACGCAGCAGCATTTTTCCTTTGCCGAGATGCGTATGCACAAAACCGCTACGTCGCACGGCTGGTGGCGGTGCAAATCATTGCCACCACTTGCTTCATGCTGTTTCCGCTGCATTTCAGCTGGCCGAAGCTGCCTACCGACGGGTTGTCGGGTTGGCTGCTTGACTCGTTGGTAGCATTTGATTTGCCGTACAACCAAGCGCCATCGCTGCATATTGCATTGGCGGTGATCGTTGGTGCGTTTTATTCGCGCTTCCCCAAAATCCGGTTGCCGCTTTTGCTGTGGCAAAGCCTGATTGCCTTGTCGGTGCTGACGACTTACCAACACCATTTTATCGACGTGCCAACCGGCGCGCTGCTGGGCTGGCTGGTGTTGTGGGCCATACCGCAACGCGGCGTATCGCCTTTCAAGAGACGAGATTTGTTTGTAGTACAGCCAGCTGAGCAAACAGGCTACCTGAAAACGGCATCTTGCAAAGTAAGGCTGAGTTCCGATAAAGCTAAAACTTCCCCTGAAACACGTTCCCGTGAAATCAAAATCGCCATGCTGTATCTGGCGGGCGCGGTATTGTCGGCTCTGCCCGCTTTATTCGGCGGCGCGTGGTTGTGGACTTTGTGGGTTAGTGTGTCGTTATCGGTGGTCGCTTTCGCCTATCTGACCGGCAACGCGGCGGTGCTCCAAAAACAGGCAGACGGCAAGCTGTCGGCGGCGGCAACGGTTTTGCTGCTGCCTTATCTGGCTGGCGTGCGGTTGAACATGGCGTACTGGCTACGCGGCAAAGCGAAGGCGGCGCGCGTGCGTGATGATGTGTTGATTGGCAGCGTATTAGGGGTTTCAGACGACCTCCCCGCTGTATTGGATGTGTGCGCCGAATATCCCCGCCCTCGTTATCGCGGCGCATACCGCGCTCTGCCATTATTAGATATGGTTGCACCATCTGAAAACGATTTGATGCAGGCGGTTTCGCTACTGGAAGAATTGCGTCGGCAACACGGTAAGGTTCTGACCTGTTGCGCGCTGGGCTACGGACGCAGCGCGGCGGTGGTGCTTACTTGGCTGCTGGGTTACGGCGGCTGTCGGGATTTGGCGCAGGCAACGGCGGAGCTGAAACAGGCTCGCCCGCAGATGGTGTTGCCGCCGGAAACGGCAAAGGCAGTAGAAGCGGCGGCAGGCTACCTGAAAAACTTCTGCGCAGATCAAAAGGAAACCCCATGAACACGACACCAGCAACTGACAGCCTGATTACCACCCACCTACTCGCCACCGCCCGCTATACCGCTGTGTTCAATGCCTTGCTGCTGGCTTTATCGGCACAACAGGGCAGTGCGTGGTCAGCGGTGCAGCTTGTCTTGGCTGCGGCGCTGTTGTACTACCACACCCGCATCGAATTCGACCGCCGCGTATTCCAAGATTTTGCCAACGGCCGCTACACGCCCGAAGCCCTCGACCAAGCCTTGCGGCAAACCGGCTTGCGCCGCATTTCAGACGACCCCTCCATGCCACAGCGTGTATCGGGCGCACTCGCCTTGTGGCGCAAAAGTTTGTATCTAACCGCTGCACAATCAGCAATTTTCCTGATCCAACTTCTCTAATGCCATTGATGCCATGAAAAATTTCATTAAAAAACAACTTGCCTGGCTCACCGACCAAGCATTGTGCCTGTCGGTATCCTTCCTCACCGGCGTCCAACCCAAAAGCTCGCGTGAATTGGCGTTCAACCCACACCAGAAAGTGTATTACGCCAATCACGGCAGCCACGGCGATTTCTTGTTGGTGTGGATTTCCCTGCCGCGCCGCTGGCGGCTTTCGACGCGCCCCATTGCCGGCTCGGATTACTGGCTGACCAACAAACTCAAACGCTTCATCATCCAAAACGTCTTCAACGCGCTCTTGATTCCGCGCCACAGCGACAATCCGCAGTTGATTACCGAGCAGATGAACCACGCGCTTCAAGCGGGCAATTCGCTGATTATCTTCCCAGAAGGCACACGCAATACGGACGAAAACAAAATCTTGCTCCCATTCAAATCAGGTATTTACCATCTGGCCAAAAGCAAACCGGATACCGAATTTGTGCCGGTATGGATAGACAACATCAACCGCGTCCTGCCCAAAGGCAAAGTGCTGCCCGTGCCGCTGTTGTGCGAAGTCCACATCGGCGAACCGCTGACCCTACGCGAAGATGAAGACAAAGAAGCCTTCCTCGCCCGCAGCCGTGAAGCCCTGCTGGCTTTGAAACCGTCTGAAAACGAGTGTAACGAGTTTCGCCAAAACAAAGGAGAAACATCATGAGCTTTGCCAACACATCCAGCCAAATCATTACCGAACAAACCGCCGCCCATCTCACCCCGCAGGCAGGCTATATCTTTGCCGGCGTATTTGTCGTATTGATTTTTGCCAGCGTCATCGGGCAGTGGCTCAAACGCAAAAACGGCGTGGGCAATGCCACCATCGCCAACCTCAACGCCCGTATCTACGCCTGGTGGCTGATGACACTGGTGCTGCTGGCCGCCTTCTGGTTCGGTAAAGCCGGTACGGCGGTGTTGTTTTTCCTGATTTCGTTTGCCGCCCTGCGCGAATTCATGACTCTCGTTTATCGCCGCCGCAGCGATTATTACAGCATGGTAACCTGCTTCTACCTGCTGCTGCCGGTGCAATATTATTTTGTTTATGACGGCTGGTACGGCATGTTCAGCATTTTCATCCCCGTGTACGGCTTTTTGGTGTTGCCGATTATCGCCAGCCTGAGCGGCCAAACCGCCCATTTCCTCGAACGCGCCGCCAAAACACAATGGATGGCGATGATCTGCATCTTCTGCCTCTCCCACGTGCCCGCCCTGATGTTCCTCAACTTAGACGGCTTCGATAGCAGCAGCAATATCCTGTTGCTGATTTTCCTGATCGGCGTGGTACAGGCTTCAGACGTGTTGCAATACGTTTGGGGCAAGCTGGTGGGCGGTGCCAAAATCATGCCCTCGCTTTCTCCGTCTAAAACCATATCCGGCACGGTGGGCGGCATTTTGTCTGCCACCGCGCTTGCCGCATTGATGTCGCCGATTACCCCGTTTAGCCACGGCCAGGCTGCCGCCATCGGGTTCACTATCTGCCTAATGGGTTTCTTCGGTGGGCTGGTGATGTCGGCCATCAAGCGCGACTACGGCGTCAAAGACTGGGGCAATATGATACGCGGCCACGGCGGTATGCTCGACCGTGTGGATTCCATCTGCTTTGCCGCGCCGGTGTTCTTCCATATTGTGCGATATTACTGGAACGGCTGAGGAAAAGGCTACCTGAAACCCCATGCTGAATTTTCAGATAGGCTCTCTTATCCATAGAGCAGACTTCTGAAGCCACATGGTTAGACTGTCTCCGTGGTTTTGTCGGATACGGGTACCAGCCTACGGCTGCTTTTCGAAAAGCCAATCCAGCATAGTGTGGATAGTGAATTCAAGTATTGTTTAAAGCACGTTAATTTACACGAGACAAAATACAAAGCCTTACCAATTGTTTGTTATCATATTTCTTATCAAACAAAAAAAGCAATTTAGCATACTTACATTGAATAAAAAGTGGGAACACTATGTGATTACAGCCATTGTGGTTTTGTTTATGTCAGGCTTTATGTCTTTTGCCATGAACGCCTTTTTTAACGGAATAGGCACAAGCTTTGGGCAACGTTGGTTCGTATCGTGGTCTGTGACCTATACTCTGGCCGTTCCCGCGGCTTTTCTTATCCCCGAGTAGCGGTGAAGTTTGCGTTTAGTCTGATTAAGTTTGAAAAATAACCACCAGCTGATTTAGACTCAGGCTACCTGAAAACATAAACAATATATGGGAATAACTAAAGGCTACCTGAAACGTTCCAGTAGTTTTTCTCCAAGTGCGCAACCCATGCTTACTCTTTATGCTGCAAGGCGGCTTTCACAAACGAAGTGAACAGCGGATGCCCTTTGCGCGGAGTGGAAGTGAATTCGGGGTGGAACTGGCTGGCGAAGAACCAAGGGTGCGCGCCCTGCGGCAACTCGATGGTCTCCACCAAACGTTCACGCCCGCCGGATACGCCGCTGATGACCAGCCCGGCCTTTTCCAGCGCCAGTACGAAATGGTTGTTTACTTCATAGCGGTGGCGGTGGCGTTCTTTGATACTGGTGCTGCCGTAGATGGCGGCGGCCAGGCTGCCGGCGGTGAGCTCCACTTCCTGCGCGCCCAAGCGCATGGTACCGCCCAAATCGGCGTGTTCATCGCGTTTTTCCACGGCGCCATCGGCGGTTTGCCATTCATCAATCAGCGCCACCACGGGATAGGGCGTTTTCAAATCAAATTCGGTGGAGTTGGCCCCTTCCATGCCGGCCATGTGGCGGGCAAACTCGATGAGTGCAATCTGCATACCGAGGCAGATACCCAAATAGGGCACTTTGTTTTCGCGGGCATAGCGGGCGGCGGCGATTTTGCCTTCCACGCCACGCACGCCGAAGCCGCCGGGCACAAGGATGGCATCGAAATTTTTCAGGCAGTCCGTGCCTTCGGTTTCGATGTTTTCGCTGTCGATATAGGTGATGCATACCTTGGTTTCGGTGTGGATGCCGGCGTGTTTTAGGGCTTCGCTGAGCGATTTGTAGGATTCGGTCAGATCCACATATTTGCCCACCATGGCGATGTGTACGGTGTGCTTCGGATGCTCGATGGCATGCACGATTTTGCGCCATTCGGTTAGGTCGGCCTGCTGGATATTGAGCTGGAGCTGCTCGCAGATGGCATCGTCGATGCCCTGGCCGTGCAGCATTTCGGGGATTTTGTAGATGCTGTCGGCATCGTAGCAGCCGATTACGGCACGCTCTTCCACGTTGCAGAACAAGGCGATTTTGCGCCGCTCTTCTTCGGGCAGCGGCCTGTCCATGCGGCAAATGAGCACGTCGGGCTGGATGCCGATTTCGCGCAATTCTTTCACCGAATGCTGAGTGGGCTTGGTTTTGATTTCGCCGGCAGCGGCGATGTAGGGAACGTAGCTTAAGTGTACAAACAGCGTGTTAGCGCGGCCGAGCTGGCTGCGCATCTGGCGGATGGCTTCCAAAAACGGCAGCGATTCGATGTCGCCCACCGTGCCGCCGATTTCCACGATGGCCACGTCTTTATTGGCCGCACCTTCGTGGATGCGGCGTTTGATTTCGTCGGTGATATGCGGAATCACCTGCACCGTACCGCCCAAGTAGTCGCCGCGCCGCTCTTTGGCAATCACGTTTTCATACACCTGCCCGGCGCTGAAGCTGTTGGCGCGGGTGAGCTTGGCGTCGATGAAACGTTCGTAGTGACCGAGGTCGAGGTCGGTTTCCGCGCCGTCTTCGGTCACGAACACCTCGCCGTGCTGGAAAGGGCTCATCGTGCCGGGATCCACGTTGATATACGGGTCCAGCTTGAGCATGGTTACATTCAGCCCGCGCGATTCGAGAATGGCGGCAATAGAAGCGGCGGCGATACCTTTCCCTAAGGAAGATACCACGCCGCCGGTTACGAAAATAAATTTGGTCATAATGCAATGCCCGATTTGGAAAGTGTAATTTTACCCCGTTTCTCGCAAAAGCAAAAGCGCGGGGATTTTCGGTTTTCAGGTAGCCTTTACTCGGGCAGGCTACCTGAAAACCGCACACCAACAAAGTGCAAAGCCTGATCCGCCGCCCTTTCAAAGCCCTGAATGCTATGCGATAATACGCCCGAATTTCAACTAAAAAATTTCCGCACCATGCAAGGCAATATTTTCGTTATTTCCGCCGCCTCCGGCACAGGCAAAACCACGCTGATCGCCCGGCTGCTGCAGCACCATTCCGACATCCGCGTGTCCGTTTCCCACACCACCCGCGCCCCGCGCCGCGGCGAGGAAAACGGCAAACACTACCACTTCGTCAGCGTACCCGAATTCGAGCGCATGATAGAAGAAGGCCGATTCGTGGAGTACGCCAAAGTGTACGGCAACTACTACGGCACCAGCACCCAAAGCCTGGAAAGCCTCACCCGCCAAGGCACCGACGTTATCCTCGAAATCGACACCCAAGGCGCGGAGCAAATCCGCCGCCAGCTGCCGCAGGCCTACAGCATCTTCATCGCCCCGCCCTCCTTAGGCACTTTGGAACAGCGCCTGCGCCAGCGCGCCGCCGATGCCCCGCAGGTGATTGCTGTGCGGCTGGCCGAAGCGCGCAACGAAATCGAACAGGCACGCCTGTTCGACTACCTAGTGATCAACGACGACCTCACTGCCGCCGAAGCTGCCCTGCTGCACATTATCAAATCCCAGCGTTTTCATTTGGAAAACCAAACGCCCTTCCTCACCAAACTGCTTGGCGGTAGCGAAAACGCCTGAGCCAATTCCGAATTAATCTTTTCAGGCAGCTTCACCCTGCCAATAGGCCGCCTGAAAACATTTACCCCATTTAATTCACAACATATTTAAGGAACACATCATGGCACGTATTACTGTAGAAGATTGCATCAGCCGTATCCCCAACCACTTCAACCTCACCCTGGCCGCCGCCTACCGCGCCCGCCAGCTGGCCAACGGCTCCATGCCGCTGGTGGACGACATCCGCAACAACAAACCAACTGTAACCGCCCTGCGCGAAATCGCTGCCGGCCAAATCGGCGAAGAAATTCTTTCCCGCAGCAAGTAACCATGATTGCCCCCAGCGCCGATTATGCCGCCCCCGTTGCTGCCTGGCGTGAACACCTGTTTGCCCAAACAGGCTACCTGAAAAAAATGGAACGCTGGGCCTTGCTCGAAGCCGCCTGCGTTTACATTTACGACACCGCCGCCAAGCAGGGGCAGCCCGAGCGGCTCGAACGCGCCTTCCGCCTCACCGCCGCACTGGCCGAAGAAAAACAGCGCGTGCACGCCCTGTGCGCGGTGCTGGTACAAATTGCCATGGAAGACCTCGGCACACAGGCCGACCCTGCCTTTTTGCAGCCCGCATTCGGCGAAGTGTGCATCGAAATCATCGCCCACATCCACACCAGCCCAGAAGCCGGCCAAGAAGCCCAGCTCACCCAGTGCCGCCGGCAAATCAACGAGGTTTACCACCTCATCATCGAACGCAGCCGCCAATCCCTACTGCACGCCGCAGGCTACCTGAAAACCGAAGAACAAAGCCTGCTCAACCGCGCCTGCGATTTCGGCATCCGCGCCCACCAAAACCAATTCCGCAATAGTGGCGTGCCCTACATTACCCACCCTATGGCCGTGACTCAACAGCTGGCCGAATGGCACATCGATGCCCAAGGCCTGTGCGCTGGTGTGCTGCACGACGTGCTCGAAGACACTGGTACGAGCAAAGAAGAGCTTGCCGCCGAATTCGGCCAAGCCATCGCCGACATGGTGGACGGCCTTTCCAAGCTGGAAAAGCTCGAATACGACAGCCAGGCCGAGCATCAGGCCGAGAGCTTCCGCAAGCTCATCATGGCGATGACCAAAGACATCCGTGTCATCATCATCAAACTCTCCGACCGTCTGCACAATATGCGCACGCTCGATGCCAAAAAGCCCGACAGCCGCCGCCGCATCGCCCATGAAACGCTGGAAATCTACGCCCAGCTCGCCAACCGCATAGGCCTCAACCAAGCCTACCGCGAACTGCAAGATCTCTCCTTCAAATATCTGCTGCCCAACCGCTACGCCGTGCTCGAACGCGCCCGCCAAGCCAGCCGTCGCAACCGCCGCGACGTGGTGGGCAAAGTATTGAGCGCCTTCAGCCAGCGGCTGGTAAGTGCCAATATCGAAGCCAAAATCCGTGGCCGTGAAAAAAACCTCTACAGCATCTACAAGAAAATGCAGGACAAAAAACTGCATTTTTCCGAAGTGATGGATATTTACGGTTTCCGCGTCATCGTAAACAACATCCCCGCCTGCTACGCTGCCCTCGGCGCGCTGCACAGCCTCTATAAACCCAAGCCTGGCCATATCAAAGACTACATCGCCATCCCCAAGGCCAATGGTTACCAAAGCCTGCATACCACCCTGGTCGGCCCATTCGGCCTGCCCATCGAAGTGCAAATTCGAACCCGCGATATGGACAAAGTGGCCGAAGAAGGCGTGGCCAGCCACCTGCTCTACAAGAATCCCGAAACCGACCCTGCCGCCCAACGTACCCACCAATGGTTGCAAAATATTCTCGACTTCCAAGCCCAAGGCGACAGCGCCATCGAATTCCTTGAACACGTTAAAGTGGATTTGTTCCCGCGTGAAGTGTATGTGTTTACCCCAAAGGGCAAAATCCTCGTGCTGCCTGAAGGCGCTACAACCGTGGATTTCGCCTATGCCGTGCACACCGACATCGGCCACCGCTGCATTGCCGCCCGCGTCAACAACAACATGGTTTCCCTGCGCACCCGCCTGCGCACTGGCGACAGCGTGGAAATCATCACTTCCAACACCGCCCGTCCCAATCCGGCCTGGCTCAACTTCGTGATTTCCGGCCGCGCCCGCAGCGCCATCCGCAACAAACTCAAAAACATCGACCGCGGCGATGCCGTGCGCTTGGGCGAACAGCTGCTGCAACGCGCCCTCACCGCCTTGCTGCCCCAAGAGCTCCTACTCTCCGAAGATCTCAAGCAAAGCTATCTCGACGATCTCAGCCGCAAAAACACCAGCTTCGAAGACATCCTCTACGACGTGGGCATGGGCAGGCTCGCCCCCGTATCCGTAGCCATGCACATTGCCGAAATCGCCGGCCGCCAGCCCGAAAACAACGGCGTGAAAATCGCCCCTATCAGCGTGGGCAGCAGCGACAGCGGCCGTGTCCAACTTGCTTCCTGCTGCCACCCCATCCCCGGCGACAGTATCAAAGCCCTGCTCGTGAGAGACCACGGCCTCATCATCCACCGCGATACCTGCCCCAATACCCTCAAAGCCCCACCCGAGCAGCAGCTGGATGCCAACTGGGAAGGCATCGAGCAAAAGAAAACCTACCACACCAGCATCACCGTATCCGCCAAACGCGCCCACGGCCTGCTCGCCGCCATGGCACAAGCCGTATCCGGGCATGGTGCCGACATCGAATCGGTCGATACCCTCAGCTCCGCGCAGGAAAACAACGAAGGCTTCATCGAATTCAGCTTCCGCCTCCAAGTATCCAACCTCGGACAGCTCAAGCAAATCATCCATTCCCTGCATACCATTTCGCAGGTACGCAAAGTGCAGCGCCAATGAAAGTGGGATTTTTATTATTGTAGCTGAGGCAAAGCAAGCTAATGCAGTAGCAGCTATAAGAATCCTCTCCTTAGCCCGCACCGCCGTGTTTTAAACCATATCAATAAAAGACACACATCATGGCCAAAAAATTCCCCATTTCCCCCAAACACCCCGAACGCATCTGCTGGGGTTGTGACAAATACTGCCGCACCGAAGATCTGCAATGCGGCAATGGCTGCGAACGTATCCAACATCCCATTGAAACCGACGGCCCCAAATGGTATAAAAGCGGCGACTGGAGCAACCTGTTCAGCGATGAGCAGCAAATCGAACTCGGCTTCAAAGCCGCACCTACTCCCGCCCCTAAAACTACGTCCAAACCCCATATCAAACTGCCCCTCAAACAGCATTAGCCCACACTGTCTTTCAGGTAGCCTTTTGAGAGAGGCTTAAAGGCTGCCTGAAAATCCACACACCGGCCAGCATGAGCACACTAGCACAGCTGCAATCTAAAGTTTCAGGTAGCCTTTTCTCCATCAATCTATCCAGCCAGCAAAAATGCCGCCGGGCTTTCCGGCAGCATTTCCAATACAACTGCAATCGGGCTTATTCGCCTGATTTAGCGTCTTCAATATCTTCAACAATGTCTTTGTGTTGAGCTTACATAAATGACGTTTGGCCCGGTTCTAGAAATTCTCAATCCGTTAATGTGGTTTTGCCTGCCTGCAAAATGAGTGCGGTAATTAATGTGCAAGCGGCTAAACTCGCTGACATCCAATACATTGGGGATACTGTGGCAATCGGTATAAGCTACGCTGTCCGGCCTTATCTGCTCCCAGATAATCGGCAGCAGGGTAGTCGCTAATATTGGCTACGGTAACGGTGTAAACCTTGCCGTTACGCTTTAACAGCCCGAATACCACAACTTTGCCGGCTGCTCCGCGACTGCGTTTGCCTTTGCGGCCGCCTTCCAAATAACTTTCATCTGCTTCTACTTCGCCATCAAATAATTCCAAGTGCTCGCAACTATGAAAAAAAAAAGCAAACTCAAACGGTGAAAGTAGTAGGCAGCAGTGGTTCCATGAAGCTAAAACCGGCAGGCCGCCGAAAATCCAATGCAGGCTACCTGAAAGCAGGCGGCGCCGATTTTCAGGTAGCCTTCCCGCCCACCCCTAGTTTCGCGCTATACTCGCTGCAGGCCATATCGTCTTCATATCCCTGTTCCAAGGAGCCATTCATGCACATCGTTTTCCTCGACCGCGACACCCTCCCCGCCCGTCCGCTCTCTTTCAACTTCCCCCACTCCCTGCACGAATTTCCTGCCACCACGCCCGAGCAAACCAACGCCCACCTCGGCGGTGCGCAAATCGCCATCACCAACAAAGTTGCCATCCGCGCCGAACACCTCGCTGCCAACCCCCAGCTCAAACTCATCGCTGTGGCCGCCACCGGCTACGACCACATCGATCTGGCCGCTGCCAAAGCCGCCGGCGTTACCGTATGCAACGTGCGCAACTACAGCAGCGAAAGCGTGGCCCAACACGCCTTCATGATGCTGCTCGCCCTTATCCGCCACTTGCCCACCTGTATGCGCGACATCGCCGCCGGTGCCTGGCAGCAAGCCCCCCAATTCGTCCATTTCAACGCCCCCATGCACGACCTCGGCGGCAAAACCCTCGCCATCTTCGGCCGCGGCAACATCGGCCGCACCCTCGCCAGTTACGCACAAGCCTTCGGCATGAAAGTCATCTGGGGCGAACACAAACATGCAGCCGCCGTGCGCGAAGGCTACACCCCGTTTCAGGTAGCCTTGCAACAGGCCGATGCCGTTTCCCTGCATTGCCCGCTCAACGAGCATACCCGCCACATGATCGGCGAGGCCGAGCTGCACCTGATGAAACCCACCGCCATCCTCATCAACACCGGCCGCGGCGGCCTTGCCGACGAACAAGCCGTATCCGCCGCCCTGCAACAAGGCCGGCTCGGCGGCGCCGGTTTCGACGTGCTCAGCCAAGAGCCGCCGCGCCAAGGCAACCCCTTGCTCGCCCCGTTGCCCAACCTCATTGTTACCCCGCATATCGCCTGGACCAGCCAGGAGGCCCTGCTCAATATGACCGAAATCCTCGAAGCCAACATCACTGCCTTCGCCGAAGGCAGGCCGCAAAACGCGTTGTAGCCCGGCCGGGCAAGATAAAGGCTACCTGAAATTTTCAGGTAGCCTCTACCCTCCAAGCTACTCCGTATCCGCTCCCCATAAAAAACAGAGCCGCCGTTCCTGGCAGCCCTGTTGGGTTGGCGTTTGTTATTTCCCTTTGCGCTGCAGTTGCCGCTGCAATTTGTGCGCGAGCATAAAAGCGATGTCGGCAGATTGGGAGGAAAGCACAGTGAAGTGTCCCATCTTGCGGCTGGGGCGGGCATCTTTTTTACCGTAGAGATACAGGCACACGTCGGGGCGTTGCAGGAGCGGCAACCAGTTTACCTTGCCTTCGGGCAGCCAGATGTCGCCCAAGAGGTTGGCCATGCTGCAGCAAGAAAGCAGGCGGGTATCGGCAGGCGGCAGGCCGCACATGAGGCGCACTTGCTGTTCGAATTGGTTGCTGGCGCAGGCATCCAAAGTGTAGTGGCCGGAGTTGTGCGGGCGCGGGGCGATTTCGTTCACAATCAGTTTGTGGTCGTTGCCGATCACGAAGATTTCCACAGCCAGCACGCCGACGTAATTCATGGCTTCGGCCAGCTGGCAGGCCATTTCCTGTGCCTGTTTCTGCACTTCGTCGGACAGGCGGGCAGGCACAATAGAGTAGGCGAGGATGCCGTCTTCGTGGCGGTTTTCGGCAGGCGGGAAGCATTCCACCTGCTGGCTGTTGAGTCGGCACACGATCACGGAAATCTCGGAATGCAGGTTAAGCATTTTTTCCAACACGCAAGGCACACTGCCGAGCCGTTTGAAAGCGGCGCGGGCTTCTTTTGGGCTGGACACGCGCACCTGGCCTTTGCCGTCATAGCCGAACATGGCAGTTTTGAAGATGCCGGGCAGGAGCGGCTCGATGGCTTCGTCGGTGAGGTCGGCTTCTTGGGTAACAGGCAGATAAGGCGCGGTTTGGAGGCCGGCTTTGGCTATCCAAGCTTTTTCTTGAATGCGGTTTTGGGCGATTTCCACGCTATCGCCGCTGGGACAAACGCGGGTTTCTAAGGCCAAGGCACGCATGGCTTGGGCGTTTACGTTTTCAAATTCGGTGGTAATGGCGGCGCAGGTGGAAAGGTCGGCCAGTGCACCGAGGTCGTCATACGGGGCGCAGATGTGTTTGTCGGCCAGCACAGCAGCAGGGGAGTTGGGATCGGGATCGAGCACGGTAACGCTGTAGCCCATTTGTTTGGCGGCCACGGTAAACATCCGGCCCAACTGGCCTCCGCCCAAAATGCCCAGCATGGCGGGCGGTAAAATCGGCGTTGTTTTCGCTTTGGTCATGTTCCACTTTCTACACCCGAAGGGGCGCGCTGTCCGCCGGGCTGAAACAAACGCCAGCCTCTGTTTGGTTGTGGTTCCGGCGGCGGCTGGCGGTCTGTTTGCTTGCAGCAAACACGTTACTTTGATGTAGTGTATTGTACTCAAATCTCGGCACAAAGCCTAGTGCGCTCAGGTTGCGCAGTAGGCAATTCATTGATTTTCCCACATTGCCCAAATAGGCTACCTGAAAATATATAAACTATCTTACCCCATTGTTTCGCAGAATCTCGCCTGCCTTCGGCAACCTCGTTTTCAGGTAGCCTTCCGTTTCATTCCGCCCTTTTCCGCTATAATCGCGTCATCTTTAATTCAATCAAACAACGGATACGCACCATGCAAACCGCCCTTTCGCAAATCCCGCTTCACGGCTTCACTATTGCCAACCACCGCCCATTCGTTTTGTTCGGCGGCATGAACGTGCTGGAAAGCCGCGATTTGGCCATGGAAATTGCCGCCACTTATGTGGAAATCTGCCGCAAGCTAGATATTCCCTATGTATTCAAAGCCAGTTTCGACAAGGCCAACCGCTCCAGCCTGCATTCTTGCCGCGGACCGGGTTTGGAAAAGGGTTTGCAATGGTTGGCCGATATTAAATCGGCCTACGGCGTGCCAGTGATTACCGACATCCACGAACCTTACCAAGCCGCGCCAGCGGCGGAGGTGGCCGATATTTTGCAGCTGCCGGCCTTTTTGAGCCGCCAAACCGATCTGGTGCACGCCATGGCGCGCACCAGTGCGATTATCAACGTGAAAAAGGCGCAATTCCTCGCCCCGCATGAAATGCGACACATCATCAACAAGTGCCTGGAGGCGGGCAATGATAAAATCATCTTGTGCGAGCGCGGCTCTGCCTTCGGCTACAACAACTTGGTGGTGGATATGCTCGGCTTTGACACCATGAAGCAGATGAACGTGCCGGTGTTTTTCGACGTTACCCACAGCCTGCAGCAGCCTGGCGCACGCAGCGATTCGGCCGGCGGGCGGCGAGAGCAGATTGTTACCTTGGCGCGCGCCGGCATGGCGGTGGGGCTGGCCGGGCTGTTTTTGGAAGCACACCCCGATCCCGAGCAGGCCAAGTGCGACGGCCCCTGCGCCCTGCGCTTAAGCCAGCTCGAGCCTTTCTTGAGCCAGCTCAAACAGATTGATAATCTGGTAAAAGGTTTTGCCGAGCTGGATACGCATTAAATCCACTGCAAGGAGTATCATCATGACTACACAACCCGATCCCACCTACCCCGTGCCCACTGCTGACACACCCACGCCTGAGCAGCGCAACTATATGTATGCGATTTACGGCCTGTATGCGCTGGGTATAGTCGGCTTTACCTTGCCCACTTTCGTCGGCGCCATTGTGGCTTATGTGAAGCGCGACGATATGCGCGGTACGATTTATTTCGACCACATCCAATTTCTGCTGCGAACGTTTTGGGGCAGCTTAATCGGCTTTGTGGTGGGCTTCCTGCTTACCATTACCTTTATCGGCGTGATTCTCGGCGTGCCGCTGGTGGTGGTGATTTGCTTTTGGTATCTCTTCCGCGTAGTGGTCGGCGTCGTGCGTTTAATTGACAATCAACCCGTTACGCCGGACGGCTGGCTGATGTAACCCCAAAGGCTACCTGAAACGGCGGTTCCCGTTTTTCAGGTAGCCTCTTCCCATCTAAAAGGAATTCCCATGCAAACTTGGCACGAAGCCATCGGTGCGGAAAAGCAGCAACCCTATTTCCAGCACATCATCCATAGCGTGCACAACGAGCGCGCAGCCGGGCAGATTGTGTACCCGCCTGCCGCCGACGTGTTCAACGCCTTCCGCGCCACCGAGTTCGGCAGGGTGCGCGTGGTCATCCTCGGGCAAGACCCGTATCATGGCGCCAACCAAGCGCACGGACTGGCCTTTTCTGTGCGCGAAGGCGTGGCCGTGCCGCCATCCCTGGTAAATATTTACAAAGAGTTGGCACAAGATATCCCTAGCTTTCAAATTCCCAAACACGGCTATCTGCAAAACTGGGCAGAGCAGGGTGTGCTGCTGCTCAACACCGTGCTCACTGTGCGTGCCGGCCAAGCTCATTCCCACGCCGCGCTGGGCTGGGAAACCTTCACCGACCACGTGATTGCCGTGCTCAACGAAGGACGCGAACACTTGGTATTCATGCTGTGGGGCAGCCATGCCCAGAAAAAAGGCGCGATTATCGACCGCGCCCGCCATCTGGTGCTCACCGCGCCGCACCCCTCGCCGCTCTCCGCCCACCGCGGCTTCTTCGGCTGCCGCCATTTCTCACAGGCCAATGCCTATTTGCAACAGCACGGTCTGTCGCCGATTGATTGGCAAATCTGAGCTGCTAACGTGCTGTGCCTGATGCTGTTTGCCGCCGCCCTGCGCCCGGCTTTGGCAGCATGGCGGGCACACCGCCAGGCGGCATGGGTTGGGCTGTTGATCATGGCGCTGCGCTGGAGCCTATGTGCTGCACCGGCCAGCAGGATGCTGGGCAGTTTGAGCTACCACTTGCTGGGTATTGGCCTACTGGCCTTGATGGTGGACATTCCGGCAGCGTTCTGCCTGGCCGTATTGCTGTTGTTGTCCTATATCTTGGCTGTGGCAAGGCGTGGGCGATTTAAGTGTGGCGGGGCTAACGGTTTTGGCCGGCATTGTGCCGCCGCTGGTCGGCGTGGCGCTGGCGCGGCAAATCGTGCAGCGGCTGCCGCGCAACCTGTTTATCTACATCTTCCTCAACGGCTTTTTCGCCGCCGCGGCCGGCATCCTACTCAGCGCGGACGCAAATGGAGTGTTGCTGTATCTGGCCGGAACTTTTCCCACTGCCGTCCTGCTGGATTCCGTACTGCCGGTGTTCTTTCTGATTGCCTGAGGCGAAGCCTTCCTTACCGGCCTGCTGTCTGCCATCTTCATCGCCCTCAAGCCGCATCTGATCACCACCTTCTTCAATGTCGACTACCTGAGCCAAAATGCGCGGCAAATCTGGAAATAGGCCGTTGCAAAGGCTACCTGAAAACCGGTTTTTCAGGCACAATACGACCTGTTCGGCATCTTGCACTGCCGGCCTTTTATTTGAACTTCATTGAAGCCCACGTTTTCAGGTAGCCTCCGGTCGGGTTTCCCGGCCACTGCCTACTCCTGAAACACTTTTTGTGGCATTTTGCTGTGCCGGTTTGCGCACAATTTTCAAGCGTATCACCGGCCTGCTTTAACTTCGTTACCGCCCCTACTTTCAGGTAGCCTTCAGCCTTTGCCGGCCAAATTCATCCAAACCGCCGCCAAAGCCCATCCCCATTCCCCGCAGCCGCCCACCGCACAGCTGCCACACGGAGCAAATATGAACAACCCCTTCACCAATCTCGGCCTTTCGGCCGAAATCACCACCGCCCTGGCCGACCAGGGTTACGAGCAGCCCACCGCCATCCAAACCGCCGCCATCCCCAAAGTGCTGGCCGGTCACGATCTGCTGGCCGCCGCCCAAACCGGCACCGGCAAAACCGCCGCCTTCATGCTGCCCAGCCTAGAACGCCTGCGCCGCTACGCCACCACCAGCACCTCGCCCGCCATGCATCCGGTGCGCATGCTGGTACTCACCCCTACCCGCGAACTGGCCGACCAAATCGACCAAAACACCGCCGCCTACATCAAAAACCTGCCGCTGCGCCACACCGTGCTGTTCGGCGGCATGAATATGGACAAACAAACTGCCGACCTGCGCGCCGGCTGCGAAATCGTGGTGGCCACCGTGGGACGCCTACTGGATCACGTACAGCAAAAAAATATCCGGCTGGATAAAGTGGAAATCGTGGTGCTCGACGAAGCCGACCGCATGCTCGACATGGGCTTCATCGACGACATCCGCCGCATCATGCAGCTGCTGCCCAAACAGCGCCAAACCCTGCTGTTTTCCGCCACATTCTCCCCTCCCATCCACAAGCTGGCGCAAGATCTCATGTACCAACCGGAACAGGTGCAAACTGCCCCGCAAAATACCACCAGCGCAAGCGTTGAACAGCATATTATCGCCATCGACACCGCACAAAAGCGCAATCTGCTGGAGCGGCTGATTGTGGATTTGCACATCAATCAGGTAATCGTGTTCTGCAAAACCAAGCAGAGCGTTGATCAGGTAGCCCGCGACCTGAAACGGCGCGGCCTCAGCGTGGCGCCGATTCACGGCGACAAATCGCAGCAGACCCGCTTGGAAACGCTCAATGCCTTCAAGGCCGGCGAACTGCGCGTGCTGGTGGCCACCGACGTGGCCGCGCGCGGGTTGGATATTGTCGAGCTGCCATTCGTGATCAACTATGAAATGCCCACCCAGGCCGAAGACTATGTGCACCGCATCGGCCGTACCGGCCGCGCCGGCGCCGAGGGCGTGGCCATCTCGCTGATGGATGAAGACGAACAGAAAATGTTTGAAGCCATTAAAGAACTCATTGGCAAAGAACTGCCGGTGGAACGGATTGAGGGCTTCGAGCCGCGCTGGTGGCAACATCAGCAGGAAGGCAGCCGCCCCGCCGCCGAGCACTCCTCGCGCGAAACACGTGAGCCGCGTGAAACACGCCACAGCCGACGAGGCCGCAACTCAGACAGCCGCAGCAAATCCTTCTCACGCAGCAGCTACTTCGACAGCCCCGCACAGGAATGCGGCCGCATCCCCGACCGCCGCAGCCGCCCTGTGTGCGCATTGGTACAACCAAACTACGGTGTTGATAGCTGAGCGTCCTGCCTGCGCCGAATGAACCTGCCTTATCCGACGGAACTAAAGGACTGTTCCATACCCTGTGTGCAAGCAACAAAAGTGACGGAATTTGTCAGTTTACTCCGATCAGTCGGGGTACACTTCGAAAGCTATCTGGAAAACAAATGGATACCGGTTATCAGGTAGCCATGAACCACACATTAAGTAACGTATTTTTCAGGGGTCCCTATTCCCCCGCCACAACTAATTATGAATATTCAAGACCAAAGCAACGAAAGCCTCGCCCTACCACCACACTCCATAGAAGCCGAACAGTCGGTATTGGGCGGACTGATGGTGGATTCCTCCGCCTGGGACCGCATTGCCGGCACCATCTCGGAAGAAGACTTCTACCGCTACGAACACCGCCTAATTTTCCACGCCATCGCCCACCTAGCTGAACGCAACCGCCCCGCCGACACCATCACCGTGGAAGAAGTATTGCAGCGTGAAGAAGTGTTGGAGGAAGCCGGCGGCTTTGGCTATCTGGTAGATTTAGCACAAAATACTGCCTCTGCCATCAACATCTCCCGCTATGCCGAAATCGTACGTAGCCGCTCCATCATGCGCCAACTGGCACAAGCTGGCACAGAGATTGCTAGGAATGCTTACAATCCGCAAGGCAAGGACGTCAAACAAATGTTAGACGAGGCAGAAGCCAAAATCTTTAAAATCGCGGAAAGCACCAGCAGAGTGCAACACGAGTTCTTAGAGATGCCTGCCATGCTGAAAGAAGCAGTCGCCAAAATCGACAAGGCTTACTCGAGGGAAAATAAAGACGATGTAACCGGCATTCCAACCGGATTCATTGATCTAGATAAAAAAATAGCCGGTTTGCACGGCGGCGATCTCATTATCGTCGCTGGGAGACCAGCAATGGGGAAAACCGCTTTTTCATTGAATATCGCGGAAAACGTCGCTATCAGTACGCACCTGCCCGTTGCCATCTTCTCAATGGAAATGGGCGGTGTGCAGCTGGTAATGCGTATGCTTGGTTCGGTTGGG
Organism: Eikenella sp. NML070372; assembly: GCF_001648415.1. Lineage (NCBI taxonomy): Bacteria > Pseudomonadati > Pseudomonadota > Betaproteobacteria > Neisseriales > Neisseriaceae > Eikenella > Eikenella sp. NML070372. Next base: position 93,684 of record NZ_LXSN01000010.1, read on the forward strand.
AGGCTGGATCAGAGCTTACTCAAAACCGGTCAATTGCAAGACGAACATTGGAGCAAGCTCAATGACGCTCTGCACAAACTGTCAGACGCTCCCATCTTTATCGACGAAACTCCTGCCTTAAATTCGTTGGAAGTCCGTGCCCGCGTACGCCGACTGGCTAGAAGAAAAGGCAAATTAGGGCTGGTGGTTATCGACTACTTACAGCTGATGAACGGCACCGGCCACAATAACAATAACCGTGCAGCAGAATTGGGAGAAATTTCTCGTTCACTTAAGTCACTGGCCAGAGAATTGGATATTCCAATTATCGCCCTCTCCCAACTGTCACGTACTGTTGAATCCAGAACCGACAAACGCCCCATGATGTCCGACTTGCGTGAGTCCGGTGCCATCGAGCAGGATGCCGACCTGATTATGTTCATGTATCGCGACGAATACTATCACCCCGATACCGATAAAAAAGGAGTAGCCGAATGTATCATTGGCAAACACCGTAACGGCCCCACTGGCAAAATTCCGCTGATATTTACCGGCGAATTCAGCAAATTTGACAATGCTGTACATACTGGGCATACTTACTTCACTGAAGAATAAGAATAATCCTAATCAATCCACCTATTTTTGGGTGCCCCATTCCCCGTTTTAGAGTGATGGCTATGAAAACACAACAACATATCCAGGGTTTTACCTTGATAGAACTAATGATTACCCTAACCCTTATTGGGATTATGGCCACGCTCGCCATGCCAAGCATGAGTGATTTTATTTCAAATCAAAGAATTGCTGGGCATATTGACCGTGTTGTTACTACCTTTAGATTTGCCAGAACAGAAGCTGTTCGGCGTAACGCACCCGTGCTTATATGCGGAGGAATTAAGTTAAAGTCTGACGCAAAACCTGATAATGGCTGTGATAAGGGAGGTAGCTCCCTATTAGCATTTGTTGATAGCAACAAAGATGACGACTATCAAAGTAGTATCACCAATCCTAACAGCGATATTGATTTACGCTCTGTCTTGATCGATCAAGGCAATGTCAATATCACTTATTTGGATATTGGTTTTAATAAGCTATCTACCTCAAACACTAAATACCGGTTTATATTCTTACCCAATGGTTCTTTTGGTACTGGAATAAAAAGCGGATCCAGTGTACCTTACACCTATGCCTCGCACTACATTAGAATTTCAGCCAGTGATGGCAAACGAGTACGGATGGCTCTCATTGCACCTAGTGGAAGAGTTGTCTCGTGCAATACATCCATGACGCCTGCTGTATTTGATAGGATTCAGGCAGCTGATTACAAAAACTTCTGTGCTCTCTCATAATCATAATTTTAGGACCCTTATAAACCATGGCTCATACAAAGAAATTTCCCATGCTAAAACTACAATCAATGCGCGGAAGTACCTTGCTTGAAGTATTGATATCTGTTTTTATTATGGCTTTCGGCATCATGGCTTTAATGCTTGCACAACTAAAATCTGTTGGTAATGTCCGCGAGGCAGAAATGCAAACTCGTGTTGCCCAGGCAGTACAAAACCTATCTGCAGGTATGCTGAGCAATCCAGATGTCATTACCAATTTAGGTAGTGCTAGTAACGTCAATGCCAAATTACAATATTCAAACTATAAAACCGCTTCTTGGGTCAATGTTGACAGCAATCCTCCGACCGCTAATGTTATATGTGGGTTAGGTTCTGCCAACTCAACCGTGACAAATAGCGAGTTTACTACTTGTATTACGAATGCGTTTGTGAATGAGTTAAAGATTGCATTACCAAATGCCGGCAATATTGCCTACAAAATAGACAGTACAAGCGGAGCAACCCCCACGACCACCATATCCGTCAAATGGTCAGAAGCTAATGATGATGCAGCGGGGGCAAATAGTGATAATTATACCTTCCAATATAGTGCCGTCGTAGGAGATTAACATGAGGAAAAAACAACTTTCTCCAATTTTCCCCCTTCTTCCGCAGAACACAGAGTATGGTTTTACTCTAATTGAATTCATGGTGGCCAGCTCGCTTGCCTTGGTTGTATTGCTGGCTATTGGTATTACTTACGGCACCACCAGCAGAATGAAAAGAACATCAGAAAACCGCCTAGCCGCACAACAAGATTTACGCAACGTATCAGAGTTAGTCTTACGTGATGCTCAAATGGCAGGTGCCTTCGGTTGTTTTAACATGGGTAACTTAGTCCCAAAAGAACTCCCCACTTCTCCTGGCTCAAGTGATGGGTTTCAATCTCCTGCTAAATTTCAACTTAAATTGGGTGACCCAAATTATAACGGCATTAGCACCATGAGCAATACTGATGCAAGCGCCGCATTTTCTCGCCATAACTTTATTCCCAAACCAAGATCAAAAGTTCTCGTTTTTACGTACGGGTTACATCCCACTCCTCTTGATAGCACAGGAACAAAAACAACTGGTGCTTCTGAAGAGTTAAGATCTGTGGTACGAGCAAGCGGACATGTTGCTTTATCTTCTTGTTCACGAATGTATATTGATAAACACAGAGGCAACAACATTAAAATTAACAGCAATGAAGTAGATGTATCTGATTTTGGTACAGGCCCGCGTACATCAAACTCAAATAATAGTGCTGTTTTTTATATCCCACAAACTACACTATCTCAGGTATATAGTGCTGCCTACGTTGTTGGTCGTATAAATGGGGTTAATGACACCGATGCTCTTTACCGTTTTACCTTAGATAAAAATGGGCAGTGGAGTAACCCTCAGTTAATGGCTGCAAATATACAGAGCATGCAATATTCTGCCATATATTCTGGCTGTGACGATACTAGTACTAAGGTTACTTTTTCTGAAAATAGAGACCAGCTAAAATCAACAGCAAATATTACGCGTGTATCCACCTTACCCACCATTATTGAGGTACAATTACGGCTTAATAATAGCCCATCAACTTACGGTGTCGTGAATCAATATTTAATTCGTGCAAACGTCCGTGGAGGTAATATATGTGCCAACCTATTCTAAAACAAAAAGGTTATACTTTATTTGTTGTTCTAATTATGATGCTGGTAATTGCAATAGTTGTAATTGCTAGTATGCAATCTACTAATACTGAAATGCGTATCAGCTCAAACGAAGCGGATCGGAAGTTTGCTCTCTCACTAGCCGAACAAGCTTTACGTAGTGGTGAATCTCGTATTTTAGAAGTAGGGAATGCCGAATTTGATAAACAGGAACCTTCTAATAGTTGCTCAAATGGGATTTGTGGTGGTAAAGCATCTGAGTCCACGCCAGTATGGAAACGTTCGGATGATAGTGTAGATCTGAATACCAACGGGAAAGGTAGGTACTGTATTTCTGGGAATAGCAATAAAAATAATGCTTGTTATATGGTTGAGCGTTTGGGTGGCACTCATCAGGATCAAAATGCATCGAAAAGTATTTTCCGGGTTACAGCTAGAGCATGGGGCGCAAACTCTAATACAGTTGTGACTTTGCAATCTTATGTAGAGTACATCAGCTCATAACAGGTCAAGAATATGAAAGCCCAAACTGGATTTACCCTCCTAGAGCTATTAACAGTGGTTGCAATTATTGCTATATTGACAATCATTGCCCTGCCTTCCTATCAAGCTTATGTTGAACGAACTGATTTAGCAGTTGCAAAAAATGAGTTATTAGATATTGCAGCGCAAATGCGACAAAATAAAATACTCAATAATGGTAACTACTCTACTGCTGGGCTAGCTAGCTTGATTAACTCTAAAAATAGCAACCCCACAGGCAAATATACGTTTACTTCAGGGTTTGGGAGTGGTTCATCTATTAACAGTTACTATGTATACCTCCAACCTAGACCTAGCAACTACAGAAAGTCCCTTTACATTACAGCATCTGGTACTATCTACGAATGCAAAACTGTAAGTGAGGCACAAAGCAAATCATCTTCTTGTACAATGATTAACAAATAGATTTTATTTTATATAACTAAGCCGGTTACTTGATATCTAAGCAGCCGGCTTCTTATTCTTATCTATCTTAACTGTGCACCAACAGTTTCAGCAGCAGCAATCAACCTCTGTACGATCTCTTCAACCATATCATCTGTCAAGGTACGTTCAGTATCCTGCAAAATCACTTTTACTGCCATACTTTTCATGTTTTCAGGTAGCCCTACTCCGCGATACACGTCAAATATGGCCACTGCCTGAATGAATGGACTCTTCACAGCCAAAAGTGCTGTCAAGAGATCGTCATACGATACTGTCTCCGACACCACAAACGCCAAATCCCTGCGAACTGGGTGGAGTTTCGATACCGCCTGATAGCGCGTTTTTTCGCATTCCAACACGGCGGCCATGTCGATTTCAAATACCAGCGGTGCTTGTTGCGGCAAGTCGTATTTTTGCAGCCATTTTGGATGCAATTCGCCAACGAAACCGATGACTTGCCCGTCTGAAACGATATTGGCAGCGCGGCCAGGATGCAGAGCGGGATGTTCGGTTTTGACAAACTCAACTACTTTGTTTTTCAACAGATTTTCTACATCAGCCTTGATGTCGTAAAAATCCGCGTTTCGCGTTTTCTCGCCCCATTGTTCGGGCATCGCCGCGCCGTACCACAAGCCGCCGATACGTTCGTCTTGTACAAACTGGCCGTCTGAATCCTTGCTGAACACGCGGGCGATTTCGAACACACGCACGCGGTTTTGCTTGCGGTTCAGATTGTTTTGCAAAATTTCCACCAAGCCGCCGATAAGCGTGGAACGCATCACGGCATACTGCGCCGCCAGCGGGTTTTGCAGGCGGATGGGGTTAGCGTTGGCGGCAAAGTCGTGTTCCCACTGCTCGTCAACGAAGGCATAGCTGACCACTTCGCGGTAGCCGCGCGCCGCCATTTCGTTATAAACGGCAAAACGCGGACGGCGGGTTTCGGGCAGCGCCAGCATTTTCAGACGACCTGACGTGTAATCGTCGGGGATGTTTTCATAACCGTAAACGCGGCCGATTTCTTCAATCAAATCGGCCTCGATTTCGATGTCGAAACGGAAGCTCGGCGCGGTAACGCGGAAGCCTTCCGCCGTTTTTTCAGGCTGCAGGCCCAAGTGCTGCAAAATGGTTTCCACCTGTTCGGCGGGAATGTCCACGCCCAACACGGTTTTCAGACGGCCTAACCGCAATTCGACCTGCTTCGCTTCAGGTAATTCGCCCTGCGCTTCCACCATTTCGCCTGCCGCACCGCCGCAGATTTGCAAAACCAATTCGGTAGCGCGCTCGATGGCATCAGCCTGCAAACGGTAATCCACGCCGCGCTCAAAGCGGAACGACGAGTCCGAACCAAAACCGTACTGGCGCGATTTACCGGCGATGATTTCAGGCGCAAACCAAGCCGCTTCCAGCACAATATTTTGTGTGTCGTCTGAAACCGCACTTGCCGCGCCGCCCATCAGACCTGCCAAGCTCAACGCGCCTTTTTCATCGGCTACTACCAGCGTGTTTTCAGACAGGGAGACGGTTTTCTCGTTCAGGCATTCCAGCGTTTCATCTTCGCGCGCGCGGCGGATGTGCAGGCTGCCTGAAAGTTTGTCGGCATCGAAAACATGCATCGGCTGACCGATTTCCAGCATCACATAATTGCCAATGTCCACCAGCGCGGAAATACTGCGGATACCGCTGCGCTCCAAACGCTGCTTCATCCAATCCAGCGTAGCGGCGCGCGCGTTCACGTTTTCAATCACGCGGCTGATGAAGCGGCCGCAATCGGCAGGCGCATCAATCTGCACGGGCTGTTTGCGGCTACCCGTGATTGGCGCGGCATGGATTGCAGGCTGCTTGAACGCGCAACCCGTCAGCGCGGACACTTCGCGCGCAATGCCTTTGATGCTCAGACAGTCGGCACGGTTCGGCGTGATTTTCAGCGTGAATACCGTATCGTCCAAATCCAGATATTCACGGATGTTTGCGCCGACAGGAGCGTCTTGCGGCAGAATGTGCAGGCCGTCCACACCGTTTTCAGGTAGCCCCAACTCTTTGGCGGAACACAACATCCCGTTCGACACCACGCCGCGCATCTTGGTCGGCTTGATTTTGAAATTGCCCGGCAACACCGCGCCCGGCAACGAACACGGCACTTTGATGCCCGCTTTCACATTCGGCGCACCGCACACAATCTGCACCAACTCACCCGTGCCCGCATCGACTTGGGTAACATTCAAACGATCGGCATCAGGATGTTTTTCAACGGATTTCACTTCGGCAATTACCACGCCCGTAAACGCAGGCGCGGCAGTCTCGGCTTCTTCCACTTCCAAGCCGGACATAGTTAACAAATGTTCCAGCTTATCGGCGGAAAGTTCGGTATCGGCTTGGGTTTTCAGCCATGAGTAGGAGAATTGCATGTTATGTTCTCTGACTATTTACAATATTTAAATCTTGATTTGGAAATTCAACTTAAAGAAAAATCTGTCGCCTTCTTCATAAACGCGGGCAAAATTATGCCTAGACGTACTCGGCGTATCAAATTTGGTATTGAAGAACAAATAGTCTTCAAATTCATTTTTGCTATAGATATGATAACAAACTATTTCCCCATCATTTTTAACTACTAAATATCCTCCGGTAGCATCATATTTCCCCTGCCACACAGTTGTCGCCACCATCCCCAAAGCCGAATCATTCAGGAAGCGTTTTATTTTATAAGCATAAAATTGGTGCTTATGCTGTTGATCGTAGCCATTGGGGTTAATGGAGCAAACTATTTGTGCCAAATCGCCGACAGAAGCGGCTTTTCCCGAGTAATAGGCCTTTATCATTTCAACCAATATTTCAGGCATCTTGCTGTCTATGAGCATCAGGTTGTTTCTGAATATCGGATTGTCCACACGGGAAAACTTCAAATCAAAACCCAATTCCCTAATCTTGGCAATTCTCTTTTGTACTTTGCCTTTTTTGTCATTGATACTATTGACCGACTCAGTAAATTCATTATCCCAATTTGGAATTTCAAATGTGAAATTGGTTGCCTGGCTGGCATTGAACAAAGTTGCTTTGCTGCCCAACTCGGATTTAATGCTGAAACCCAGCAACGGGCAAAACCCGGTGCGCACATCGTGCACGACAATATGAATATCGCTCTTAGACTGGGATTTTTCACTTACCTTGGTACACCCTATCCGATGCAAAAAATCTTCGATTTCGGGAATTGAAAAGCTACCTTTTTTTTCATTTCCAGATCCTGTTTTAATCCTCTTCAAAAGGAATGCCGCTTTTTCTTTAAAATCATCAACCGATATTTGAAAAGAATCTGTTCCTGCCAGTTCTATTACAACATTTTGCTTGCTATCCGAATATGAAAACTTTTGACTTTGCTCTTCCCGAAGGATAGATAAGATAGGCAAAATCAAATTCTTGATTTTATTTAACCTGCTATCCCCCAATGCCAACTCCCCATCAGCGAGAAGCTTCAATAAAACATAAGGTTCGCTCCATTCCCCGCGATTGCCTGAAAATCCCGTCATAATTTGATTTCCTCCAACTTGCAGATTATCTTTTCCGCCACCGCCTGAATCGCCGGCACGGCAACCGAATTGCCAAACTGTTTGTATGCGGAAGCATCCGCGACGGGGATTTTGAATTCTTCAGGAAATCCTTGCAGCCTTGCCCATTCGCGCGGGGTCATTTTTCTGATTCCCTCGCGGTTTACCTCGCCTTTGATATTGGTGGTCGGAGTAAAATCGGTAATGCGTTTGTCAATTACCAAATTCCTCTCCCTCCCCATACCGCCGACGACAATCGCATTGGCAATCCCGTCATCGGGAATAATTTCATATCCGAACCCATTACCCTTTTCTTCATGTCTTTGTTTGTGTTTTCTTAAAGTATTAATGTATTGAGTAGACAAATAATATTTTGTCGGCACGGTATCTTTTTCCCGTATATCCTTAAAGGCTACCTGAATTCCTGTCGGTTCGGGATATTCGAAATCTTTGATATTGGGATCTCCCCAAAAGCCCACAATAAAAATCCTTTCGCGGTTTTGCGGCACCCCGAAATCCTTTGCATTGACAATTTTCGGCTCGGGTACAAAATATCCCAAATCGTCCCTCAACGTATTCAATATCGTCTGCAACGTCCTGCCTCGGTCGTGGTTGGTCAATCCTTTTACGTTTTCCAAAAAGAATGCCTTGGGACGGTGCCTGCGGATAATTTCCGCTACATCGAAAAACAATGTACCGCGCGTATCTTCAAACCCTCCGCGCCGACCGGCAATCGAAAAGGCTTGACAGGGGAAACCCGCACACAGCACATCAAATTGCTTCGGAATGTATTGTTTGGTTTCTTCCAAAGTAATATCGCCAAACGGCACTTCTCCGAAATTGGCTTCGTACGTCAGTTTGGCTTTCTCGTCCCACTCGCTCGAGAACACGCATTCCCCACCCAAGTTCTGCATGGCGATGCGGAAGCCCCCGATACCTGCAAACAAGTCGATAAAGGTAAATTTGGGTTTCAATGCCGTCTGAAAAGTATCGTTGTTTTCAAAAAGGCGGTATTGCGCTGCTTTTTCTTTTAACCGTTCGTCCTGCCCATTGCCCTTAATCTTGTTTTTGTAAATCAATTCGTCTTGCTTGGATGATTTCTTTGACTTTTTCGGCATGGCAGCCTGCATTTTTAACGACATCGTTACTCCAAAAACGTAAAACCGTCCAGCCATCGGCTTTCAGACGACCTGTTACTTCCATATCCCGTCGGATATTTCGCTCTATCTTAGTAATCCAAAACTCACGATTTCCCTTTATTTCCGCTTTTTTCCGTTCCCAATCTTTACCGTGCCAAAACTCGCCATCGACAAACACGACCACTTTGTATTTTTTAAATGAAAAATCAGGTTTTCCAAAAATGCTTCCGCTATTTTTCCGATATCTGAGCCCCAAAGCCCACATCGCTTTTGCCAACACAAGCTCGGGTTTTGTCCCTTTACTTTTGTTGGACTGCATACATTTTTTGCGTTGCTCGGGGGTTAATCTGTCCATTTCGGGCTACCTGAAAATGTGCAGGCTGCTTTTTCATTTTTAGGCAGCCTGCACAATCATTTCGAAAACTGCTTCAAAAAGTTCAAATCATTATCAAAAAACAGCCGCAAATCGTTCACGTTGTAACGCAACATGGCAAAGCGGTCGAGGCCGATGCCGAAGGCGAAACCGGTATATTTTTCGTGGTCGATATTCACGTTTTTCAACACATTGGGATGCACCATGCCGCAGCCGCCGACTTCCAGCCATTTGCCGTTTTCGCCCATGATGTCGATTTCTGCGGACGGTTCGGTAAACGGGAAGAAAGACGGACGGAAACGTACCTGCAAATCATCGCGTTCGAAAAAGCGGCGGATAAAATCGGTGAATACGGCTTTCAAATCGGCGAAGGTTACGCCCTCTTCTACCCACAAACCTTCAGTTTGGTGGAACATAGGCGAGTGGGTCGCATCGCTGTCCACGCGGTAAACGCGGCCGGGGGCGATAATGCGGATGGGTGGCTCTTTTTTGTCGAGCATGTGGCGGATTTGAATCGGTGAAGTGTGCGTGCGCAGAACATCGCCGTTTTCAACGTAGAACGTATCCTGCATGGCGCGGGCCGGATGGTTTGCGGGAATGTTCAAAGCTTGGAAGTTGTGGAAATCGTCTTCGATTTCCGGGCCGTCTGCCACTTCAAAACCCATGCCGTGAAAGAGTTCGACCACGCGCTGCAAGGTCAGGGTTACGGGATGCAGACCGCCATTTTCCTGCGCGCGTCCGGGCAGGGTAATATCGAGTGCTTCGGCGGCAAGCTGGGCTTGCAGTTTGACTTCGGCCAACTCGGCGCGTTTGGCATCGTAGGCGACTTGGAAACGCTGCTTACATTCGTTGATGAACGCGCCGACGGTTTTTTTCTCTTCGGGCGGCAGGCTGCCGAGCTGTTTGAGCAGGGCGTTGAGTTCGCCGGTTTTGCCGAGATACTGGGCTTTAACGAGCTCGAGGGCTTGCTGGTCGGCGATGTTTTGGATGGCGGCAATGCCGGCGGCGGCAATTTGTTCTGCGTTTTGCATATTTTATTGTGAAATGATGATAGGAATGAGGCGACACACCTGCAGGCTACCTGAAAAATCCGGCAGTAGAACCGAAGGTGAAGAAGGCGGCATTTTAGCCGAAAATGGGCTGTTTTTATAGCAGACCAGCAAAGCGGACGGCGGACAAAAAACTAGGCTTTGCCCTGCATATTGTGGTGTTCGATTTTGAAACCGCCGTTACGGTAGGCAGCAAAACGACGGCGGGCAGCGGCAAGCTGGGTTTCGCTGCGGCCGACGATTTCCAGCACACGTTCCGGCGTATTCGGCGCATCGCTCCACAAGTCTGCCGATAAATTCAGCACCACCAGGCTGCTGTCCGCTGCGGGCAGAGCTTCATCTTCGGCCAGCAATATCGGCGGTTCTGTCGGGCACGGGTTTTCTTCTGGCAGCCAGATTTCATGCGGCAAGAAGCTTTCGGCCTCGAATGCCCACAGTTGGCGGTCAAGGGTTGCCAGCTGTTCCGCACTACTGCCCCAAACTAGCACGCGGCAGCCGGCTTCAACTGCGCGTTTAGCCAAACGGCAGGCGAAGATTTCCAAATCGGCAACGTGGGTGTAGAAGGTAACGGTGGGCATGGAGGCTACCTGAAAAATGGTTTTACGGAATGTTTTGATTTTCAGGTAGCCTGTTCATTGCCAGCAATGATTTGTGGTACTAGGAGTATTGCCTTGCGGTTAGGCTACCTGAAATTTGATTATAGGCGAGAGGCTACCTGAAGTGATGTTTCGGCGCAGCCGAAGCTGAGTTTCTGCGAAACTAAAACGGCTTTTCAAATATTTCGCACTTTCAGGTAGCCTGTTGGCACTCAGTGTTGGTCAAGCCAGCGTTCAGCATCGAGTGCGGCTTGGCAGCCGGAGGCCGCGCTGGTGATAGCTTGGCGGTAGGTGTGATCTTTCACGTCGCCCGCCGCCCAGATGCCTTCGATGTTGGTTGCGCCGACGTTGTTGCCACTGCCACCTTTGGTTTTCAGGTAGCCCGCATCGTCCATTTCAAGCTGGCCTTTGAAGATGTCGGTATTGGGTTTGTGCCCGATGGCGATAAATACGCCTTTGACGGCGATGTCTTCGCTGTGGCCGTCGTTGAATTTCAACCGCGCGCCGGTTACGCCGCTGTCGTCGCCCAATACTTCTTCCAATACGGCTTCGGTTTTCAGGATGATTTTGCCCTCTTCCATGCGGCGCATCAGTTTGTCCACCATGATTTTTTCGGCACGGAAGCTGTCGCGGCGGTGTATCAGGGTTACGGTGTTGGCGATATTGGCCAGGTAGAGTGCTTCTTCCACGGCGGTGTTGCCGCCGCCGACAACGGCTACGTCTTGTTTTTTGTAGAAGAAGCCGTCGCAGGTGGCGCAGGCGGACACGCCGCGTCCGGCAAAGGTTTCCTCGCTCGGCAGACCGAGGTATTTGGCCGATGCGCCGGTGGCGACGATGAGCGCGTCGCAGGTATATTCGCCCGCATCACCAATGAGTTTGAACGGGCGTTGCTGCAGTTGCGCGGTGTGGATATGGTCGAAAACGATTTCTGTGCCGAAGCGTTCGGCGTGGGCGAGAAAGCGTGCCATCAGTTCGGGGCCCTGCACGCCGTCGGCATCGGCAGGCCAGTTGTCCACTTCGGTGGTGGTCATAAGTTGGCCGCCTTGTTCCAAACCAGTAATGATGATGGGATTGAGATTGGCGCGGGCGGCGTAAACGGCGGCGGTGTAACCAGCGGGGCCAGAACCGAGGATGATGAGTTTATGGTGTTTGGGCATATTCTTCTCCAAATAAAATAGTATTTATTGTACCCGCTTTCGGGCATAAAAACACCGCCGGCAAAATGGCTGGCGGTGCATAGTGTTTGGTGCTTATCAGGGATTGGTAGCAGATTTGTTGGTAGCTGGCCGGGCGGCGGCAGGTTTGCTGGCAGACGGTTTGACTGCAGGAGTAGCTGGTTTGGCAGCAGCCGGTTGCTGCTGTTGCTGCTGAGTAGCCGGACGGGTGGCAGGAGCACGGACAGCCTGACCATTGCCTATGGTAATTTCTGAAGAAATCTTCTGATAAATGCCGTTACCGATACCACGTACATTCTTAATGTCTTCGGGAGATTTGAACGGGCCATTGGCTGTGCGATATTCCACAATTGCAGCAGCCTTAGCCGGACCGATGCCATTCAAGGTTTGAAGCTCTTGCGCGGTGGCTGTATTAATATTAACTTGTGCTAATGCCCAAGAAAAACTTAACAGGGTAAAAACGACGAAAAGAAACTTCTTCATACAGAACTCCTTATACAATTAATCGGGCGAAATACTGCTCCTTAAAGATACAGTATTCACGCTATGATAGCCTGACATTACTTATCACACAAGCATCTTTACCCATAAGTAACAAATAATTGCATTTTACCTTATGCGAAGTTGGTTCGCTCTTCCTTCTTTTCCAACTCACACTGTACCGCTATCCCGGATTTCCATTCCTTTCATCATACTCCCACAAAGCACAACACCCGCCATCAGGCGGGTGTCGTAAATAGGTGTTTGGCAGTGTCCTACTTTCGCACG
>NZ_LXSN01000011.1:0-1441 GCF_001648415.1 Eikenella sp. NML070372
CTTATTCGTCTTCGTCCTCTTCCTCGTCGCCCAAATCCACTTCCTCAAGCGGAATCACCCGGGTGCGGTAGCGCAGTTTGTGGTAGAGGTAGAAACCGAAGAATATGGGCAGGCCCATATAGGTCACCACAATCCGTTGCCAATCGATTTCGCCGCTCATCACCAGCTCGGTGTCCTGACCCAGAATCACCAACACGCACAACACCAGCGCGATCAGCGGGCCGAAGGGAAACCATTTGGCGCGGTAATCCAAGTCTTTCAAATCAAAACCCTGGGCAATGTAGGCGCGGCGGAAACGGTAGTGGCTGATGGCGATGCCCAGCCAAGAGATGAAGCCGGTTAAGCTTGAAGCGGCCAGAATATATTCATAGGCGTGGTCGTTGAAAATTTCGATTAAAAACAGCAGCAGCACCACCGCTGCCGTGGCCAGCACCGAACGTACCGGCACGCCGAAGCGGTTTACCTTGCGGAAGCTCTTGTACGCCATGCCGCTTTTGCCCATGGCATACAACATGCGCACCGAGGCATACATGCCGGAATTGCCGGCGGAGAGGATGGACGTGAGGATCACCGCGTTCATCACCGCTGCCGCCATGGCTAAGCCAGCGCGTTCAAACACCAGCGTAAACGGCGATTTGGCAATCTCAGACACATTTTCCGCGCCCAGCAATTCCGGGCTGGTGTAGGGAATCAGCAGGCCGATCACAAAAATTGACACGATATAGAAAATCAGGATGCGCCAAAACACCTGTTTCACGGCTTTCGGGATGCTCTCTTTCGGGTTTTCCGATTCACCGGCGGTGATGCCGATCAGCTCAGTGCCCTGAAACGAAAAGCCGGCAATCAGGAATACGCCCAACATGGTTAAGAAGCTACCTGGAAAACCGTCGCCTAAAAACGGCGCGTCGCCCACGGTAAAGTTAGCCAGACCCACATAGTCGCCGCCGAGAATACCGAAAATCGTCAGCATGCCCACGCCGAGGAAGACGACAACCGTAACCACCTTAACCAGCGAAAACCAATATTCCGATTCGCCGAAAGCTTCTACCGACAACATATTCAACAGCACAATCAGCCCGAAAAACAGCAGGCTCCAGCCCCAAGGCGGCATAAAGCGCATCGGCTCCCAATACGTGATTACCAGCGCGGCAATGGAAATGTCTACTGCCACTGTGATGACCCAGCTAAACCAATAATTCCAGCCTAGGGCATAACCCAGCGAGGGATCGACAAACTTGGCGGCATAAGTGGAAAACGAGCCGGACACCGGCAGATAAGTGGCCATTTCGCCCAATGAAGTCATCAGGAAATACACCATCAGGCCGATGGCGGCATAAGCCACCAATGCGCCGCCCGGGCCTGCCATATGGATGGCGCTGCCGCTGGCCATAAACAGGCCGGTGCCGATGCTGCCGCCGATGGCGATCATCGAAAGATGGCG
>NZ_LXSN01000012.1:0-27210 GCF_001648415.1 Eikenella sp. NML070372
TTACAAGCGCGACGGGCGCGGCTCGTGGATTGGCTATCAGGACAAGGTGCAGCAGGGCCTAATCCGCCACAGCGAGCACCGCTACACCGACAGCAGCGGCACGGAGCAGCTGCGCGCCCAAGTGTATTTAACCCCAAAGGGCATTACCAAGCCGGCACAGATGGTGGAAGCGGAGGCCGGCCATGCGTGAGCGTTTTTGGAGTTGGGCATTCTCCCTGGCTTTGGGAGTGAGTGAATTTTGCGAGCGCCGCATGTTGGCGGCAGTGAGGAACAGGAAATGAGCGTGAAGTTGATGAGTATTGCATGGGATATGAGTTTGCCGATGGGGCAGAAAATGTTGTTGCTGGCACTGTGCGATCATGCCAACGACGAAGGGGTGTGCTATCCGAGCCAAGAAAGGCTTGCCGCCAAGTGCAGCATGGCGCTGCGGACAGTGGTCAGCCATTGCAAATGGCTGGAGCAGCGCGGCATTTTGAGAAAAGAGCGCCGCCAAAACACCCAACGCAGGAAAACCGACCTGTACTACATCACGCTGGATGAATATTCAGAACCTGCAAATTCTGCACGTGCAAATTCTGCACGTGCAAATTCTGCACGTGCAAATTCTGCATGTGCAAAATCCAGCCCCGAACGTGCAAATTTTGCACCTTCGGAACGTGCAAATTTTGCACCTTCGTATAAAGAAGAACCATCAGAAACCTTTAACCATCAGAGAGAACCGTCAGAGGTGGCGACGGGGATAAATCCCGCCGCTGCCGAACCTGAATTTCAGCTGGCAGAAATCCAAACTGCCAAGCCTGCCAAACCAAAACCCAAATCTGAACCGAACCCCGACAACGTGGCGACTTGGCAAGCCTATGCCGGAGCTTACCGCGAGCGCTACGGGGTATTGCCTGCCTCGAATGCCAAAACACGCGGGCAGACGGCGCAACTGGTGCGCTTCGTTGGCAGGGAGCTTGCCCCGCATCTGGCGGCCTACTTCGTTTCCCACAATAACCGCTGGTTTGTGCAATCCCGCCACGAAATCGGCTGCCTACTCAAGTCCTACCAGCAGGTGCTGACCGATATGCAGCGCGGCGAACAGATGACCCAAGCCAAAGCGCAGCAGGCCGAACGCACACAAGGCAATTTTGATGCCGTGATGCAGTCCGACGACATAGCGGCGTGGGAGCGCTACCAACGCAAACAACAGGGAGCAGCAGTATGAACCAACAAGAATTTTTGGCCAAACGCGCCGAACTGAAACAGGCGCTGGCCGTTACCGCCGAACTAACCGGCACCACTTTGAGTGCAGCCGCTGTGGATGTGATGGTGGATGACTTGCAAACCTACGAAACGGCAGCCGTGCTGTCCGCACTCAACCGCTGCCGCCGTGAGCTGACCGGGCGCTTGAGCTTGGCCGCTATCTTGGAGCGTATTGATACCGGCCTGCCGTCTGCCGATGAAGCTTTCGGGATGTTGGCCGAAGGATGGCGCAATGAGGAGTTGACTGTGATTGTGCCGGAAATCGCCATGATGGCGGCGGGCAACGGGGCATGGGAGCTGTTCGCCGCCGGGGATAAGACTGGGGCGCGTATGGCCTTCCGCGACAGCTACACCCGACTTTCCGCCGACTTGCTGGCCAACGGGGGCAAAGTGAAATGGTTCGTTAGCCGTGGCTACAACCGCGAGCATCAAACCACCGCCATCATGGATGCAGTACGCAAAGGCCGCCTGACCGCCGAACAGGCACTGACTTGCTTGCCTTCCGAGGCGGCGGAGGAAAGGCATTGGCTGGAAACCGGCGAGCCGCTGCCCGCATTGCCGAACGGCAACCCGTTCCGCCCGCAGATTGCTGCGCTGCTCGAGCGATTGACGATGGAGGTGTGATATGGACACCTGCCCCTGCTGCCCGCCTACCGGCTCTGTGCTGAACTTCCGCTGCCCGGAATGCTGTGCCGAACAAATCCGCCGCTGCCGGCCGAACAGGAAGCTGCAGGAGAAGATGCTGCACCAGCTGACTGCCCTATCCGGTGCGCCGACCCGTGAAGAGATTTTGGAGAAAGTGAGAAAACAACATGGAATCGATTGATGAATTTTTACAACGTTACGAGCAGCACAGACGGCTGTATATCCTGACTTCGCCCGTGGTGCTGTTGATTGGCTTTGTGCTGTTGCTGATATTCGTGGCTTTGGCCGGGGCTTGGCTGTTCGTATCGGAATGCTGGCGCGAATACCGGGGCTACATCACATCATACCCGCAACGCTACCGGGCGGCTTGGCGCGGGAGGAAGCGGGATGGCCGGGCGTAAATGCAAAGTATGCGGCACGGTGTTTGAGAAGCAGAGGATGGGGCAGCTTGTCTGTTCCATAACCTGCGGCATTGAGTATCGGCGTGAGCAGAAGCGTAAGGCAGCTACCAAGGCAGAGCGCGAAGCCAAGCGCAAGGAACGGGCAAGGACCAAGGCGCTGCGGCATAGGCTGGAAACCATACCGGAGCTGACCAAGAAGGCGCAGGCGGCGTTTAACCGCTACATCCGGCTGCGGGACAGGGGCAGGCCTTGCATCAGCTGCGGTGCGCCGTGGAAGGACAATTTCCAAGCCTGCCACTATGTGCCGGCGGGCAGAAGCAACAAGCTGCGGTTTGACGAGGCCAATGTGCATGGCGGCTGTGTGCGCTGCAATCTGTACGAGAGCGGCAATATCCGGGGCTACCGTATCGGCTTGATTGAACGCATCGGGCGGGCACGGGTGGAAGAGCTGGATGCCGACCATGAAGTGCGGAAGTGGACGAAAGAGGAGCTGCGCGAACTGGCGGCGGCATACCGCCGGAAGGCGAGGGAAATCGAATGAGCCAAAAGTTTGAGCGGGTGCTGGACAAGAAAAACAAGCGGGATGTGATGAAGCTGGCGTATGAGATGGCGGGAACGCTATTGCAGTCGCATGAAAAGGTCATTGTGGAAGTGCGGGAGCGGAAACGTTCGGATGCGCAAAATGCCAAGCTGCACGCGATGCTGGGGGATATTGCGAAACATAAAACCTTTAATGGCCAAAAACTCTCAATCGAGCAATGGAAGATGATTTTTGTCTCCGGGCATCGGATTGCCACCGGCGGCACGGCTGAAATGGCGATTGGCTTGGAGGGCGAAGTCATCAACCTACGGGAGAGTACGGCGCGGATGGGAGTACGCAGGCTGGCGAGTTTGATTGAGTATATCCAGGCGTGGGCGGCTGGTAATGGGGTGGAGTTTGGCGGGAGGGAGTGGTGAATGAAGTGCCGGGGAGAGAATCACGGGATGGCGAAGCTGACAGAGCGGGAGGTAAAGGCGATTCTACGTTTACGTCAAGCTGGTGTGGGGTATTGCTTGCTGTCAGAGTCTTTTGAAGTCAGTTGGCGCACTATTGGTGCGATTTGCCGTAGGGAGACTTGGTTACATTTGGATTTGGAGATGGAGGATTACAATGGGGCAGACGGGGAAGCTGACACCAAAACAGGCAAGGTTTGTTGAGGAATACTTGGTGGATTTGAATGCCACGCAGGCGGCGATTCGGGCGGGGTATAGTGAGACTACGGCGCGGGCAATTGGATACGAGAACCTGACAAAACCTGACATTCAGCAGGCAATTCAGGAAAGACAGGCTAAACGTTCGGCGCGGGTGGAGCTGACCCAAGATGAGGTAGTGCGGGATTTGCGCGAGCTGCGGGATATTTGCATGGGCAGGAAGCCGGTGCGGATAACGGAAGTTGTGAAGAATGCACAGATGGGCGAAGTCACGGCACGGGAAGTGGAAGTGTATGCGCTGGAGCCGGCGGGCGCGGGCAAGGCTTTGGACTTGCTGGGCAAGCATCTGGGTATGTTTGTGGACAGGACGGAACTGAGCGGGCGCGATGGGGAGGCGATTGTGATTTCGGATGCGGAGCGTTCGGCTAAGATTGCCGGCTTGTTGGCGATGGCGAAGGCAAGGAAAGATGGGGAATGACGTATTGCCGCGCGAGGTGGCGGAATTGCTGCCTTACCTGACGGAGACGGAACGGCAGGAGTTGGATAGCCTGCTGCGCGATTTGCCGCTGTGGATGCCGTTG
Organism: Eikenella sp. NML070372; assembly: GCF_001648415.1. Classification (NCBI taxonomy): domain Bacteria; kingdom Pseudomonadati; phylum Pseudomonadota; class Betaproteobacteria; order Neisseriales; family Neisseriaceae; genus Eikenella; species Eikenella sp. NML070372. Next base: position 4,064 of record NZ_LXSN01000012.1, read on the forward strand.
CCCGGGCCGCAACTGGCGGCCTATACCACGCAGGCGGATATTATCGGCTTCGGTGGTGCGGCGGGCGGCGGTAAGACGGACTTGGCTTGCGGCAAGGCTTTAACCCGACACCAAAAGGTATTGATCCTGCGCCGCGATTCTAAGCAGTTGCAGGGGATTGTGGACAGGTTGCGCGAACTGATCGGCAATGATGACGGCTTCAACAGTCAGAAGGGTGTGTGGCGGCTGGATGGGCGGCAGATTGAATTGGGCAGCTGCCTGCATGTGGACGACTGGCAGAAGTATCAGGGGCGGCCGCACGATTTGCTGATATTCGACGAGGCGGCGAATTTCTTGGAAATTCAGGTGCGGGCCTTGCTGGGCTGGCTGCGCTCGACCGACCCGAATCAGAAATGCCAGGCGCTATTGACCTTTAACCCGCCGACCACGGCGGAGGGGCGTTGGATCGTGGATTTCTTTGCGCCGTGGCTGGATAAGAAGTTTCCTAATCCGGCGGCTGGCGGGGAAATCCGCTATGCGGCCAGTGTGGATGGGAAGGATGTGTGGGTGGATGACGGGCGGGAATTTGTGCTGGCGGACGGGGTGCCGGTGTATGAGTTCGAGCGCGGGGCTTTCAAACCGGAAGAGGTGGTGAAGCCTTTGGGGCGCACGTTTATCCCCAGCCGGGTAACGGATAACCCGTATCTGATGGGCACGGGCTATGTGAATACGCTGCAATCGCTGCCCGAGCCGCTGCGCTCGCAGATGCTGAACGGGGATTTCAGCGCGGGGATTGAGGACGATCCGTGGCAGGTTATCCCAACAGCATGGGCGGAGGCGGCAATGGCACGATGGAAGCCTTTAGGTAAGCTGCCGGATATGGACAGCCTGGGGGTGGACGTGGCGCGTGGCGGTAAGGATGAGACGGTATTGGCGCGGCGGCATGGGATGTGGTTTGACCGGCCGCTGGTGTACCCGGGCAGCCGAACGCCGGACGGGCCGGCTACGGCGGGCTTGGTGATGGCGGCTTTGCGCAACCGTGCGCCGATCCATATTGATGTGATCGGGGTGGGCAGCGCGCCGTTTGATTTTCTGACCGAGGCACGGCAGCAGGTGATCGGGGTGAATGTGGCGGAGAAATCGACCGCGCGGGATAAGTCGGGGCGCTTGGGCTTCCGCAATCTGCGCTCGCAGCTGTGGTGGCGGATGCGCGAGGCGCTCGACCCGGCCAACAATACGGGCATTGCCCTGCCGCCGGATTCGCGCCTGCTGGCGGATTTGTGCGCGCCGACCTGGAAGCTGTCCGGCGCGGAAATCTATGTGGCGAGCCGTGAGGAGATTGTGGCGAAAATCGGGCGATCGCCTGACTATGCGAGCGCCTACTGCCTGGCGCTGTTGGATACGCCGAAAATCGACAGCTTGCGCGCGGCAGGCGGGAATAGAGACGTGTTGAGGTACAACCCTTATGCTTGATGTACGGACAGATGACGGCTTGCGCCATATGGATTGGATTGAACGGCATCTGGCCGAGGCGCACCGCTCGGAAACGGAGGCGGCATGGGCCGGGCAGGTGAGCTTGAACCGTGAGCTGTATCAGGCGGTGGCGGCAGCGGGGAATCTGTTGTTTGCCGGGGCGTTTGCTGACGGTGAGCTGGTAGGCTACTGCTCGGCGTTCCTGTTGCGCCATCTGCATTATGACTGCCTGATGTGCCAGCATGACGCGTTGTTTTTGCTGCCGGCATATCGGGCGGGGACGGCAGGCTTGCGCCTGGTGCGGACGATTGAGCGGGAAGCGGCGCGGCGCGGGGCGGCTTATGCGGCCTGGCATGCCAAGCCGGGCAGCAGTTTTGAAGGCATACTTGCGCGGCGCGGCCGCCGTGAGGATGTGGTTTATTTACGGCAACTGACGAAAGGATAGAAAAGATGCCAGCAGCAGCAGCAGTTATTTCCGCCGTAGCATCGGCAGTGGGGACGGGGTATTCGATTTACTCTGGGGAGAGATCGGCTAAGAAGCAGGCCCAGGCTCAGGCGCAGGCGGAGAGGCAGGCGGAAAAGCAGGCTTTGCAGGCGGAGCGCGATTTCAATAAGGCCAACGGCAAGAAAGCCAACACGGCCGGCTTGCTGCAGGCGGCGCAACAGGACGGGGGCGGGGTGGGCAGCACCATGCTGACCGGCTCGGAAGGGGTTGGAAACGACAAGCTGAAACTGGGCAGGCAGGGCCTGTTGGGCAAAACCTCCCTCTTGGGGTAAGACATGGACACGACTTTACGCAAACGCATCCTGAAGCGGCATGCCGACCTGAAGAAGGAGCGTGCCTCTTGGGATGATCATTGGCGCGATATTTCCCGCCATCTGCTGCCGCGTTCGGGGCGTTTTTTGGCAGATGAACGCAATCGCGGCGATAAGCGCTTCAATGAGATTTACGACAGCACCGGCACGCAGGCGCTGCGCATCTTGGCGGCGGGGATGATGAGCGGCATGACTTCGCCGGCACGGCCTTGGTTTAAGCTGGCGATTGAGGATGGCGGCTTGATGCAGCACCAGCCGGTGAAGTTGTGGCTCGACCAGACGACCAAGCTGATGCACACCGTCTTCCAGCGCTCGAATACTTACCGTGCCCTGCATGCGATGTATGAGGAGCTGGGGGCGTTCGGCACGGCGGCCAGCATCATCCTGCCGGACTTCGATGATGTGCTGCACCACTACCCGCTGACGGTGGGGGAATATGCGGTGGCGACCAACTGGAAAGGCGAGGTGGATACGCTGTATCGTGAGTTCCAGAAGACGGTGGCGGAGACGGTGCGCGAATTCGGCTACAACAATTGCAGCCCTGCCCTGCGCCGCCGCTACGACAACGGAAAGTATGATGACTGGGTGACCATCATCCATGCCGTCGAGCCGCGCTTGGAGCGGGATGCTTCGCGCCGCGATGCGCTGAATATGCCGTGGCGTTCGGTGTATTTGGAAAAAGGGGCGGGGGAAAACGAGGTGCTGCGCGAGGGCGGCTTTAGGCGTTTCCCGGCCCTATGCCCGCGCTGGACGGTGTCGGGCGGGGATATTTACGGCCACAGCCCAGGCATGGAAGCATTGGGCGATATCAAGCAGCTGCAGCACGAACAGCTGCGCAAGGCGCAGGGTATCGACTACAAGACCAACCCGCCGCTGCAAGTGCCGACCAGCCTGAAATATCGGGATGTGGACAGGCTGCCCGGCGGGATTATGTACACCGATTCCGCCGGCTCGCAGGCAGGCATCCGCCCGCTGTATGAGGTGCAGCTGGATTTAAACCACCTGTTGCAGGATATTCAGGACGTGCGCGGGCGCATCCGCAGCACCTTCTATGCGGATTTGTTCCTGATGTTGAGCAATCAGCAGAATCCGAACATGACGGCCACGGAGGTGGCGGAGCGGCATGAGGAAAAACTGCTGATGCTGGGGCCGGTGTTGGAGCGTTTGCAGAACGAGTTGCTCGATCCGCTGATTGAAACCACCTTCGACTTTATGCAGGAAGCGCAGATGCTGCCGCCCCCGCCGGAAGAACTGGCGGACGTGGATATCGATATCCAGCTGGTATCGATGCTGGCGCAGGCGCAGCAGGCGGTAGCCACCAACAGCATCGACCGCTTTATTTCGACCGTGGGCGGGGTGGCACAGTTCAAGCCGGAGGTGTTGGACAAGATTGATGCCGACCGCTTGACGGACGTATACGCTTCAGCCTTGGGCGTGGATCAGTCCATTATGCTGCCGGAGGAGCAGGTGCAGGCGGTGCGCGAACAGCGGGCGCAGCAGCAACAGCAGGCGCAGCAGCTGGAGATGGCCAACCAGGCGGCGGATGCGGTGCAGAAGGTGAGCCGGGCTGCCGGCAATACGGATGTGACGGAGGCGTTCAGCGGCTATGCTTAGGCAAGGCGGGAATAAAGGGCGGCGCGGGCTGCCTTTTTTTATGGCTTGGGGTATGATGGGAAGTGTTGGATTGAGAAGTTAGCGATATGCCAACATTTTATGAGGTAGTCAGGTAAATGTAATTGCACCATATAACTAAAAAGATATAATATGCCGCTAAAACTTTTTATCCATGACCATGCAGAACAGGACTTAGACCGACTGTCCCAATATGATGAAGATGGTGTTGCCTATCTTGACCATGTGATTGCATTGATAGAAGAAGAGCCTGATTTGTTTGATAAGTTGGCAGATGAAAAGTTTTATCGAGACTACGATCCGCCTATCGGCTTGTTGGGGATAACAGTAAAAAGAGTAGGCATATTATGGGAGCAGCGGATAAGGGTTATGCGCATCCGGCTGGATGATGAGTCCGTGATACCTTACAGAATCCTCTATTGTGTGCGGCATGAGCGACAACCTAACGGCGCTTTAAGTAGGCACCTACATATTTTAGCGGTTGCCCACAAATCTCTTGATTGTTTTGACTATCAGCCGAATCATAAGTTGATGTGCAGGGTAAGGAATGATTATGCAAACATCTATTAAATTATGGTATCAATGCGGCGTGTTAATCGTCGCTGCAGTAGCTGCACCGATGGCGGAGGCTACGCCTAGGGCATCCTCTGCCATGCCAACCGCCTGCTATATCAATGGTCGCCCCGTCTCTGCCTGTGTGTCAGCTGGCAGGTATTTGAACCGCGTTCGTAGCAACCCGCGTAGAAAAGCAGCAATGGATAGGGTGGCCGGCAGAATAGCCGACCGTTTAATGCAGGATATGGGCGGCGAAACCATTGTCAGCCTCCGCTTGAGAAAAGGGTTCACTCAAAGCGAGCTGGCGAAGGCAGCCGGGGTTCAGCAATCCTATCTTTCACGCATTGAGCATAACCAATATTCTCTGCATACTGACACCCTGTCTAAATTGGCTGCTGTTTTGGAAGTGAGCGTGGACGAAGTCAGAAATGCCTTTAACCGCCAATGGGAATACTTGGAGAAAAAAGCATGACCACTGCCACCTTAGCCGTCCAATACTGCGACGAAATCATCCGCCATGCCGGTGAGTTGAAATATTCCCTCATCGGCGTGCGTCCCGGTTTTTACCTTATTCCAGAGAAAACGGCTGTTATCCCGCAGTTGTGCCTCTGCATCACTTATCACATCCCAATAACTTGCCAAGGTTTTGTGCCGGGAGCCCGGATTCATATTGATATTCTACGCAATAAAACAGAGGTAACGTGGACATTGGATATGGTTCCTGAAGCTTCTGAGAATACAGAGGGGCACGATTCTTTGAATGGGGTTTTAATGCAAACCATGCTAAATTTCCCTGTGTCTAATCAAGATTTTATTCATGCAAGATTAAGAGTTGGCGAGACTGTTCTCATCGAAAGCAGCCAGCCTCTTAAAATCATGGACATGCAAAGCTTTGCAGCTGAATCCCCTGCTTTAAAACCTGCCAGCTTCTAACTCCCCCCCCCGGCCCGCCCAGCGGGCTTTTTCAGCAGCCTTCGGGCTGCTTTTTTGTTTGCCTGAAATTTACCAACTTTTACAGTTACATTTGATTTTTCATGACTTGTATTAAAGTGGCGGCAGACAGCCGGAGAGGGTAATGAAACAGGAAGCGATGCAGTCGGATATTCGGGCGCTGATGAAGCTCGCTGCGGGGCGGCGGGTGGTGCGGCGCTTGTTGGAACAGGCCGGTGTGTGGCGTTCGGTGTTCAATCCCGAGCCGGTGCGGATGGCGTTTGCCGAGGGGCGGCGTAATCTCGGCTTGTGGCTGTTGGACTGGGTGATGCGTGAGTGCCCGGATGAATACGATTTGATGATGAGGGAAGCACGCGATGAGCGATGAGAATTTAATCACGGAAGAGGCGGCGGAAGACGTGGCGCCGGAGCAGGAGGAGCCGGCGGCGGAAGCGCAGCAGCCTGCTGAAGCGGAGAAGCAGGCCGCACCGGAACAGCAGGATAAGCCAGCGGCGCCGGAGCAGTATCGGTTCACGGCGGCAGAAGGCAAAGAATACGATGCCGATGTGCTGAAGGAATACGAGGCGGCGGCGCGTGAAATCGGCTTGGATAACGATCAGGCCAACCTGATGCTGGGGCGGATGGCCGGCATGCTGGAACAGCGCCACGGTGCGCAGATGGAAGCTTTAAGCAATCAATGGGCGCAGCAATCGCGCACGGATGCGGAGTTTGGCGGCGATAAGCTGAACGAAAACATGGCGGTGGCGAAGCGCGCTTTGCAGCAATACGGCTCGCCGGAACTGACTGACCTGCTCAATCAGTCCGGCTTGGGCAACCATCCGGCCTTTATCCGGATGTTCTACCGGGTTGGTTTGACTTTGCGGGAAGACGGTATGGTCAATGCCAACAAGGGTGAGGCGCGTTCTGCGCAAAGTTTTTACAACGCAAGCAACATGAATCCTTAAAAGGGGTAAGCAATGGGTGTATTGAAACACAACAATCCGACTTTGGCCGATGTGGCCAGCCGCATGGATGACAAGGGGAACATCTCCGACATCATCGAAATGCTGACGGAAACCAATGAAATCTTGGAGGATGCCACTTGGTTGGAAGCCAACGGTTTCACCGAGCATAAGACCACGGTGCGCAGCGGCCTGCCGCAGGGTACCTGGCGTATGCTGAACTACGGTGTGCAGCCGGAGAAATCAACCACGGTTACCATCAAAGACAGTATGGGCATGCTGGAAAGCTATGCGCTGACCGATAAGGCGCTGGCTGATTTGAACGGTAATTCGGCCACTTGGCGCTTGAGTGAAGAGCGTGCTTTCGTGGAGGGGATGAACCAGAACTTGGCCAGCACCTTGTTCTATGGTGATACCTCCGCCACGCCGCAGCGCTTTACCGGCTTGGCTCCGCGATTCAACAGTAAGGCGGCAGAAAACGGCCAGAACATCATTGATGCCGGCGGCGCCGGTAATGACCTGACTTCTATCTGGTTGTGCGTATGGGGCCCGAATACCCTGCACGGCATTTATCCGAAAGGCAGTAAGGCGGGTTTGGTTATCCGTGATTTGGGTGAAGACACGGTGAAAGATGCCGAAGGCGGCGAATACCAAGCCTACCGCACGCACTACAAATGGGATGCCGGCCTGACCCTGCGCGACTGGCGCTATGTGGTGCGTATTGCCAACATCAACTGGCAGGAGCTGACTAAAGACGCTAAAGCCGGTGCCGACCTGATTGACCTGATGACCCAGGCCATCGAACTGCTGCCCAACGCCAATATGGGCCGTGCGGTGTTCTATGTGAACCGTAAGGTGCGCAGCTTCCTGCGCCGCCAGATTGCCAACAAGGTGGTCGGCTCGACCCTGACTATGGAACAGGTGGCCGGCAAGCATGTGGTGTCGTTTGACGGCATTCCGGTGAAACGCAGCGATGCGCTCCTGTTGAGCGAAGCGCAGGTTAAATAAGGAGGTATGACATGATTATCGATAAATTCCTGCAACTTTCCGACAAGCAGGCAGTGAGCGCAACCGCGCCATCCACTCATGAGGTGGACTTGGGGCAGCCGACTCCGAACCTGGGCTTGAACAGCCAGCCTTTGTATGTAGTGGTTACGGTGGCAGAAGCGGCCGGCGGTGCGGGCAAAATCAACTTTGCCCTGCAACACAGCGACACTGCCGGCAGCGATTATGCCGACGTGCTGAATGGCGTGGTGCCGGCCGCCGATCTGAAAGCCGGTGCGCAGGTGGTGCTGCCGATGCCGGTTAAGCACAAGCGTTTTGTGCGCCTGAACTACACTGTGGACGGCGCGGTGGGCAACGGCAAATTCTCGGCGCAGATTGTGGCCGGCCTGCAGGCTAACACTCCGCCGGCTGACAGCCCGCGTATCAAATAGGAGGCAGCTATGGCACGCAAAGGACAGGCTGCGGAACAGACGCCGGAAGACGGCTTGCAGCTGGTGGAGGCCACCGCCACCGGCTTCTACGGCCAAATCCGGCAGAGGGGCGAACGCTTCTATGTGGCTGCCGGGGAAGAAGCCTTGTGGTTTGAGCCGGCAGCCGAAGGCGAAGCAGAGTAAACCAACCGCCTGACCAGCCTAACCGGCCGGCAGGCGGTTTTCTTTGGAGTGGATGATGAGCAACGCAGTAACGATTTGCAATCTGGCCTTGTCGCATTTGGGCGATACGGCAACGGTGGCTTCGATTCAGCCGCCGGAAGGCAGCGTGCAGGCCGAGCATTGCGCCCGCTTCTACCCGCAGGCTTTGCGTTCGCTGCTTTCTTTGCACCATTGGGGTTTTGCCACGCGCTACGAGCCGTTGCAGCGGGTGGATCGTGAGGGCGATGCACGTTTTGCCTATGTATTCGCCCTACCGGCGGAAGCTTTGGAAATGGTGGCGGTGCATGATGCTTACGGGGCGCGGATGCCGTTTGCGCTGCAGGGGCGGCATGTGCTGGCCAATCAGCCTTTGGTGTGGGGGCAATGGATAGACGGGGCGGTGGAGCCTAATTCGTTCCCGCCGCTGTTCACGGAGGCGCTGGCCTGGCAGCTGGCTTCGATGCTGGCCGGGCCGATGCTGAAAGGGGATGCGGGGGCGGCGGAAGCCAAGCGCTGTTTGCAGATGGTGTCGGTGTATCTGCCGCAGGCGAAAGAGGCGGATGCCAACCAGTATCAACTGCCGATAACGCATAAAGTGGTGTGGATGGAGCAGCGATGAGTGGTGTTCGTTTATTCAAGCATTCCTTTGCCGGCGGCGAGATTGCGCCGGAGATGTTCGGCCGCATCGATGATGAGAAGTATCAGAGCGGCTTGGCGCTGTGCCGAAATTTCGTGGTGAAGCCGCAAGGGGCGGTGGAAAACCGTGCCGGGATGAAGCTGGTGCGCTCGGCCAAGTATGCCGATAAAAAGGTGCGGCTGCTGCCGTTTACTTACTCGACCACGCAGACGGTGGTGATTGAATTCGGCCATCAATACTGCCGCTTCCACACCCAAGGCGCCACGCTGCTGGACGGGGGCAATAAGCCTTATGAATTGGCTACGCCGTATCAGGAAGCCGAGCTGTTCGACATTCATTATGTGCAGTCGGCCGATATTGTTACCCTGGTGCATCCAAACCATCCGCCGATGGAGTTGAAGCGCTACGGCGCGGCGGATTGGCGGCTGGAGGCTATCCGCTTCAAGCCGGAACTGGATGCGCCGCAAGGGGTAACGGCCACGGCGCACGGCCGCGGCGGGATTCTGTTCGGTTATGTGGTAACGGCGATTGCGCAGGACGGCAAGTCGGAATCGGAGGCTTCGGCGGAAGTGGAAGTGGTAAATGATTTGTACACCTCCGGCCACCGCAACACCATCCGCTGGAATCCGGTGAACGGCGCCAGCAGGTACAAGGTGTACAAACGGCAGAACGGGTTGTACGGCTATATCGGGCAGACCACGGCCACGGCGTTTGATGATGACAACATCAGCGCGGATATGTCGGCCACGCCGCCATTGTATGACGATGTGTTTATTTCCGGCGGCATTTTGTCGGTGGCGGTGTTGGACGGTGGGCGCGGCTACTTGGAAAAGAGCGGTATTGCTTCGGCCACGGTACGGAACGGCGGACAGAACTACCCGCAGGACGGCACGTTCCGCACCCGGGCACCCAACCCGCAGGGCGGCAGCGGCGACTTCTTCAGTATTGAAGACCGCAGCGGCGGCGGTGCGGAATTGGATGTGGTGGTGCAGGGCGGCAAGATCGTGCGTGTCGAACGGGTACAGGCCGGGCGCGATTACACCGCGCCGCGTTTGGTGTTCCGCAATGAGTCCAAGGTGTATCAGCGCGGCGACCAAATCGGCGGCAAGGTATGGCAGCCGGCAGAAGTATCCATGCGCTTGGACGGCTTCCCCGAGCTGGTGGTAACCGATGCCACCGGCAGCGGGGCGCAACTGCTGCCGGTGGTGCAGAACGGGCGCATTACGGCGGTGCGGGTAATCAAGAAAGGCAGCGGCTATACCGCGCCGAAAATTACGGTGCAGGCCACGGTGGGCAGCGGGGCGGTGTTCGGCAAGATTGAGGTGTCGGGCAAGAGCTTCCCGGCGGCGGTGTCGTATTTCTCGCAGCGCCGGGTATTCGCCGGCACCCATTCGCAGCCGCAGAATATTTGGATGACCAAGAGCGGCACGGAAAGCAATATGTCGTATTCGATTCCGACCCGTGAAGACGACCGCATTGCGTTCCGCGTGGCTGCGCGTGAGGCGAATACCATCCGCCATATCGTGCCGCTGAACAAACTGATCCTGCTGACTTCTTCGGCAGAGTGGCGTATGGAGACAGTGAACTCGGAAGCACTCACTCCGGCTTCGGTATCGGTGGCACCGCATTCCTATATCGGTGCTTCCAACGTGCAGCCGGTGGTGGTGAATTCGACTTTGATTTACTGCGCGGCACGCGGCGGACATGTGCGTGAAATGGCTTATTCGTGGCAGGCCGGCGGCTATGTGAGCGGCGATTTGTCGCTACGCAGCCCGCATCTGTTTGACGGCCTTGAGATTGCGGACATGGCTTATAGCAAAGCACCCGTTCCGGTGGTGTGGTTTGTGTCTTCCTCCGGCGAGCTGCTGGGCAATACCTATATTCCGGAGCAGCAAATCGGCGCCTGGCACCGGCACGATACCTACAAAGGGCGGTTTGAAAGTTGCGCGGTGGTGGCCGAGGGGGCGGAGGATGTGCTGTATTGCGTGGTGCAGCGCAAGCTCGCCGGCGGCACGCAGCGTTTTATCGAGCGGCTGGAAAGCCGTGCCTTTACCCGGCAGGAAGATGCGTTTTTTGTGGACTGCGGCCTGAGCTACTCGGGCGCGGCGGTGAATGAGATTCACGGCTTGGCGCACTTGGAAGGCGAGGCGGTGGCGATATTGGCCGATGGCGCAGTGCTGCCGGAAACGGTGGTGCGCGACGGCAAGGTGAAGCTGCCGGTGAAGGCCAAGACGGTGCACATCGGCCTGCCGGTGGTGAGCGATATGCAGACTTTGCCGGTGGCGGCACAGATAGACAGCGCGTTTGGCCAGGGGCGCAAAAAGAATGTGAATAAGGTGGTGCTGCGGGTGTGGCGCTCATCAGGCATTTGGGTGGGCCCGGCCGCAGACAAGCTGACCGAAGCCAAGCAGCGCCGCAACGAGGCTTACGGCCATCCGCCTGCCCTGCGCAGCGGCGAAATCGAAGTGGTGATACAGCCGTCTTGGGACGATGGCGCACAGGTGTTTGTGCGCCAAACCCAGCCCCTGCCTTTAACGGTGGTGGGCGCAACGGCGGAAGTGGCACTGGGCGGATAGGAGGAACGAGATGAGGATTGCAGCAAACGGCGGATCGAAGCTGGCCGCCTACGATACCAAGCTATCAAAGGCGGGCGGCGGCAAGGTACTCAAAAGCGGGGGCTATACGCCTAGTGCGGGCACCGGCGGCGGCATGAGCGCGGCCAATGTGGCGGCGATGGTGGGGCAGGCATTCGGCCTGTTGGGCGGCTTTGCCGGCAGCTTTTATTCGGCCAAATCGCAGAAGAGCAACCTGCAACATCAGGCGCGGATGGCGGACATCAATGCCCGCATTGCCGAGACCGGCGCGAAAACGGAACTGGCGCGCGGCCAGGCGGAATACGCCCGCCACACCTTGCAGGCCGGGCATTTGAAATCGGCACAGCGGGCAGCGTTGGCCGCCAACGGCGTGGCTCTGAACGAAGGCAGCGCTGCCGAGATGCTGGCCGCCACCGACATCATGAAGGAAATCGATGCCCAGACGATTGAGGAAAACGCCCTGCGCAATGCGTGGGGCTACCGCAGCCAGGCTGCCGATTACCGCAATCAGGCTTTGATGGGCCAAGCGCAGGCTTCATCCATCAGCCCTGCCGGTGCCGGCTTGCAGACCCTGCTCGGCTCTGCGCCGATGGTGGCGGAATACTGGGATAAGTATTCACGGCAAAAAGGCATCGGCAGCGGCAAGCTGAGCGCGGAAGAGAAACGATTGCTGGGCAGCAACCACTATGGCCGTACCAGCCGCATCCATACCCTGAAACGATAGAGACAGAACCATGCAGACACCGACCTATGACAATTTTCAGGCAGCCCCCAACACCCTGCCGCAAACCCGCTTCGGGGCGCAGGAAATGAGCGACCCCGGCGCCGGTATCACACAACAAGCCAAAGTATCGATGGCGCTTGGCCAGCACTACGGCGAGCAGGCCTTGCAGCAGATGCTGGCGGCCAACCAAAGCGTAGCCGACCAGAAATGGGTGGAAGTGGAAAACTACCGGCTGCAGCTGCAACGGGAATACGAACAGCAGCGCGGCTTGAACGCCCTGAACCGCGAAGGCGGACTTTCCTTGGCGGACGAGTACAACAATAAGCTGAACCAGTTTATTGCCGACCAAGCCGAAACCTTGAACAACCGCGCCCAAGTGGAGATGTTTGCGCATCGCGTAGGCCCGACCCAGGCGGATTTTTCTGACGGCGTAACCAAGCACATGATGGCCGAGGGCAGGAAGTTCCAAGAAGAGACGCTGAAAGGGCGGATGGATGTAACGGTAAGCGGGGCGATTGTGGCGCCGACCGACCGGGCGTTTGCCACTGCGATTGCCCGGCTTGAGCAAAACATCGGCGATGCGGCGGCTTATTACGGATGGGCGCCGGAGAAAGCACAGATGGAATTGCGTGCCAAGGTGGGCGAAGTAGTAAGCCAGCGGGCGAATCGGCTGATGGATTTGGGCGATTACCAGCAGGCACAGTCGATGGTGGCCCAATACGGCCCGATGATGGACGGCAAGACGGCGCTGGATTTGCAGGCGCGCATCAGCAAGATGCAAGCAGAAAATGAAGACGAGAAACTAGGTATCCTGCTGGCGGAAAGGGAAGCCAACGGCGGCGATATCGATATGGGCGCGATTATGAATGAAGGCAGCCAGTCTGCCCCGCCGGCCGGCAAAGCGGGCGGCAGCGGTAATGTGCGCCACTACACCACGCATGGCGGCGGCAGCTTCCGCAAGGTGGGCGGCTCGCGCTCTTGGCGCAACAACAATCCCGGCAATATGGAGTACGGTACTTTTGCCAAAGCGCACGGGGCAATCGGCACGGACGGGCGCTTTGCCATCTTTCCAACTGAACAGGCGGGGCGGCGGGCGAAAGAGGCGCTGATTTTTGAGAGTGACGGCGGCAAGCGGCTGCCCAATAATCCGCTGGATTACGGCGCCGGTATCGGCTACCGCAATAAAACGCTGACCCAGATGATTGCCGCCTACGCCCCGGCCAGTGAAAACAACACCCGAGCCTACCAGCAGCGGGTGTTGGCGGCAGTGGGCGGGCGCAACAAACGGATGCGCGACTATACCCCTGCCGAGCGTAAAGCCATTATGCAGGCCATGTTGGTGGTGGAGGGCTGGAAAGAAGGACGGGTTGAGGGCGCAGCCGGAACGGCGGTGTCGGCGCGCGCAGGCGGTGGGCAACAAGTACGCACCACCCGCCACGGGATGCTGCAGAAAGGCGGCAGCGGCCTGACGGCAGAAGATAGAACGCCGAAATACCCGCAGCCACGGCAGCAGGTTGTACGCATTGTTGGCGGCGACCGCGAACAAATCAACAGGCTGATTGATGCCATTCCCAATCCGGTACGGAGGGAAGCGGTGCGCCGCGCTTATGAATCCCGCCGCAGCGCGATTGCGGCCGGTGAGCAGGATTATCGGGAAAAGAATACCCGCATGGCACAGGACTTTATCGCTTCCGGCGGCTCGCCTAACCGACTGCCGGCAGAAGTGCAGCAGGCTATCGGCCCATCCGGGATGCAGGCGGTGCGCGACTATCAATTTAGGATAGAAAAAGGGCAGCAAGAACAGATGGAATACCGCTCGCGCCCGATTTACTACGACTTCCTTTATCACCCTGAAAAGCTGATGGATATGAGTGAAGATCAAATCATGAACCTGTCACCGGTAATCGGTTTGGATAAGGCTAACAACTTACTGGAACGCAAGCGCCGCCAAGAGAGAGACGGCGATAGCTCCGCGCCAAGGGTGGAAGCAGAGGTGCTGAACTGGACGATGCGGCAACTCAATATCCCGACCGGCAGCAATGTTTCAGCAGAAGACTTGCAGAAACGGGGTTGGCTGATGGACAACATCATGCAGGCCAACCGGGATTTCTATAGCAACCATAAGCGCTATATGACTCCTGGCGAGATGAGGGAATTTGTTACCAAAACACTGATGGATAATTATGTGAGGGAATATGTGGTGCGCGGCGTATTTGGGTATAGCGTGAAGCAGGAACGTGTGCCGGCGTTAATCGCTTCGCCGGCGCAGCGAGCTAGAGGACGTTACGAACAGGTGAATAAATAATGGGACAGGGAAGAGCTAAAACTTTTGATGAGATGCTGGCCAACGCTTATCAATCAGTGGGGGTTAATCCGGAACAGCAGGCGCAAATCAACCGGATGGCGCAGACGGTAAATATTCCGGCAACGGTGTTTAAGCATACTGGGACGGATACGCGCAATCTGCTGAGGGCGCGGCAGTTGATTGAGCGGATACAAGGCTCCCCGCGCGTGCAGCAGGCTGTAGCTGATCCGTCGCGCATGGGAGTGGCGCAGGATGATATTGATAACCTGATTAAGCTGGAAGAAAACACCAACCGCTACGGCGGCATGATGCGGGTGGAAAACTCGCGGCTGAAGGATTTATATGATTCGTTTCGATACGGTTATGAGACTCGGTTGGCGGAAAGGAGATTGGCTGTTGGTGCTGATGCGGCAAAATATGAAGGCAGGGATATTGGTTTCATGGACAGGGTTTTCCACCCGTATGTAACCGCACATGCGGCGCATCGCCGGCTTGACCCATATGCAGGAAATATCTACAGAGATACTGCCGTCGACTATCAGGCCGCCACACGCCGGGCGCAACGATTTGCCCCGACTGGAGAACTGGCGCGGCAGCAGCAGGAGTTTGCTGCATCAAAAACGACCGCTGAGGCGGCTAAATATTTAGCTACTCACCCGCGTTTGGCACTAGCTATGCAGGGCCAATCATATGGAGCGCAAGGCAAGGAAGGTCTGGCTACTTTAATTTTAGCGCGTCTCAACCCTTTGGCCGCAGCTGCTTTTATGGGGGCTAATTCTTACGATATTGAACGCAATTCAACCATCTCTTCCGAGGTAGTGAAACGGGTGGCGGATATGCCGTCTTCCGATATGGTTGGCAATGTCAGCCGTGTATTGGCTGATAATAAACAAATGGAGCAAATCAACACAAAAGCTAACCAGCGTGGCTTGCCAATTGGTGTATTGGACGGGGCTTCTTTTGGTTTCGCCGGCAGCTTTGTTAAAGCGGCTACCGGGCAAGGGGCAGGCAGGATGATGCTGTCCACTGGTAAAGAAGTGGCGATGCAGGCTGCAATGGGTGGCGGCGGCGAGTTTATTGCACAACAACTAACCGGCGAGCATGATCCTTCCGCTATTGCTGGGGAAATGGTACTGGAAATGCTCGGCACGCCGCACGAGGTCTTCAGTAATACCTATGAGGAGCGCGCATTAGCACGGGCGGCGCGGGCGGAAGCGGCCGCACAGGTGCAGGCGGAAATCGATGAGGCGGCGCAGCAGTCCAAACTGGCGCAGCGCGACCCGGTAACCTTCGGCGAAGTGGTGGACGATGTGGTGGGCGACAAACACCATCTGTATTTGGATGCGCAGGCGCTGAACCAATCCGGCTTGGCGGAGGAAGCGGCCAAGGCTTCGCCGAGCATTGCCGCGCAGTATGCCCAAGCACTGCAGCAGGGCGGCGACATCCAAGTGCCGCAGAACGAATGGGTGGCGCTGATTTCCCCCAATAAAGAGCTGGCCGACCCGCTGCGCCGGATTGCCCGCTTCGAGCCGGACGGCATATCGCTGGCGGAAGCGGCAGAGCAGAAAGCGGCCGCCCAAGCGGAAGGCCGGCAGGAGCTTGAGGAGCAGGCACGGCAGCAGGAGCGCGCGGCACAACAGCAGATACAGGCCGAGAGGCAGGCGGTGGAGCAGGAAGTGGCCGGCCAGTTGGAACAGGTGGGGCAGTTCGACCGCAAGGCCAACCAGAGCTATGCGGCGCTGGTGGGCAGCTATGTGGCCACACAGGCGCAGCGTTTGGGCATCCCGATTCCGGAAATGTGGCAGGCGCACAAGCTGAATATCGTGGGGGATATCGGTAATGCGCCGGCATTGAATCAGGCACTGGCTGCTTCGCCGCCGAAAGGTTGGGTGCACAGCACCAATCCGCAGGATGCGTTGAGCGTTTGGACTGAAGACGGAAACGAAGCCGCTCAAAATCAGGCAGTATTCTGGACACTGGAGAATGCGGCCGATACAGGACTGCCCGGCACTAACGGATACTCACACTCCATCAGCAAATCTGCCGCTTACCATATCTACAAAGAACACGGGAACGCTGAAACGGAAGCGGCACGTGGACAGATTGCGGTAACGGCTGAAGATTTAACGCGCATTCCTGAAATTGTTACTTCCCCTGATGAGGTGGTAACGGGCTTTCAGTCTGAACAAGGAGCGGAACGGGTTGCGTATTTGAAACGGTTTGATGATGCGCTGGTGGCCTATATCGCCGAAGCCAGCCGCAAAAAGAAAGACTTCCGCACGATTTCGATGCGGAAGTATCCCCCAACGGCAATATCCGAAAATGTTGCGAAGAACATCATCGACCAAAGCCTCAACGTCCGAAACGGGGAGGGGGCATATGGCAATACTACCGCTAATACCGAAAACAATCAAGATGCACAGCAACAATCTACGCTGCACCAAGCGGCACGCGGCGCATTTATGCCGGGCAGCAACACCATTGCCCTGCTGGAGAATGCCGACCTCTCCACCACCATTCACGAGCTGGGGCATTATTTCCTGCACACCGGGCTGAATATCGCCAATGCGCTGGAAGCGAAGGCGGCACGCGGCGAAGCGTTGAGCTTGGGCGAGCGGCAGCATTTGGCGGATATGCAGGCGACTTTGAACTGGCTGGGATTGGCGGATTTGCAGGCGTGGAATGCGCTTACCTTCGAGCAGCAGCGCCCTTACCACGAGCAGCTGGCGCGCGGCTTTGAAGCCTACATTATGGAAGGCAGGGCGCCCAGCTTGGAAATGCGCAGCGTGTTCCAGCGCATGAAGGCATGGATGCTGCGGGTGTATCAGAACCTGACCCGGTTGGACGTGCAGCTGAGCGACGAGGTGCGCGGGGTATTCGACCGCCTGTTGGCGAGCGATGAGGAAATCGCGCTGGCCGAACAAAACCGCAGCATGGCCCTGCTGTTTGACGACCCTGAAGCGGCAGGCATGAGCGCGGAAGAGTTTGCCGACTACCAGGCATTGGGGCAGGCGGCCACCGCCGAGGCGCAAGAACAGCTCTCGGCCAAGGCGGTACGCGATATGCAGTATGGGCGCAATGCCCGCACCAGGCAGCTGCGCGCGCTGCGGCGCGAGGCTAAGGCGGCACGGATTGAAGCGGAAACCGAAGCGCGGCGCGAAGTGATGCGCCAGCCGGTGTATCAGGCATGGCAGAAGCTGACTGCCAAACTGACTGATGCGGATAAGATCGGCCGTGCAGGAACGACAAAGTTTAGCCCGCAGGTGGATGAAACTCACGACAGCCTGTTTGCGGCGATTGCCAAACTGGGCGGCCTGAATAAAGACGAACTGGTGCGCGAATGGGGCTTTGACCGCCAAGACAAGATTGCAGCGGTGGCGGCGGGCTATCCGGTGTTGCGGCGCAAGAACGGGTTGGGTATCGACGAGATGGCAGAGCGGTTGGCGCAGTATGGCTACCTGCCGCTGGACAGCAACGGCAAATGGGATTTACGCGACCTGGAAGAACGCTTCTTTGACGAGCATCGCGGCGAGCGGCAATACAGCACGGCCTTTGTGCCGCGCGAGGAAACCAAGGCCGGCGGGCATGTTGAAAATCCGTTTGCGGTGTATGCGGTGCGCTTTGACGAGGGCGGCTTGCGTGAATTGGGCTTGAGTGATAGCGAAATCCAACTGCTGCGTGAGCGCAAGATGGTAAACAGTGCCCACGGCTGGCATCCGGATTTGATTGCCGAGATGGTGCTGGATGAAGACGGCAACCCCTACTTCGGCTCGGGCGAAGAGCTGGCACGCGCCATCGTGCAGGCTCCGCCGCCGCAGCGGGTGGTGGAAGGCTTGGCCGATAACCTGATGCTGCAACGGCATGGCGAACTGGCCACGCCGGAAGCGATTGCGGAGGCGGCAGACGAGGCGGCGCACAATGAAGTGCGGCTGCGCGTGCTGACCCGTGAATACAACGCGCTGGCCAAAGCGGTGGGCAACCGCACCTTGTTGGCGGCAGCGGCGAAAGAGGCGGCGCAGCGTACCGTTGGCCGCCTGCAGCTGAAAGACGTGAGCCCTGCCCGCTACCGGCGCATGGCGGCCAAGGCGGCACGCCAGGCAGAAGCGGCGTTGAAGAGGGGCGATACCGCGGCAGCGGCGGCGGAGAAGCGCAATCAAATCCTGCAAACCGCGTTGGCACAAGCGGCCGCCGAAGCCGGGCAGCAGGCGGATAAAATCCGCGGCCAATGGCAGAAGTGGGCGAACAAGCCGCGCGACAAGAGCGCCAAAACCCACGATGCGGCGCTAACGGAAGTGGTGCGCGCGGTGGTGGGGCTGTACGGCATTGCGCCGCGGAAAGGCTTATCCGCCGCCGAATATCTGGAAACCGCTGCGCAATATGAGGGCGAGAACCAAGAGGCAGTACGGCAGGCTTGGCAGCGGGCGTTGGAGGATGTGAAGCGCAACGGCGAGCATAAGCAGTTTAACGAGCTGAGCCGTGACGAATTGCAGGCTATCCACGACCAGCTGGCCGGTTTGCGCGAGCAGGCCAAGCGCGAGCATCAGGTGCGGATTGACGGCAGGCTGCAAGACCGTGAGCAAACCGCCGAAGTGCTGCGGGAAGAGTTGCGGGCGGCCAAACCGGATGCCAAGGGCGTAACCACCAACCAAGCAGTCGGCAAGCGGGAAGAGATGAGCTGGAATCTGCGCAGCCTGGTGTATGGCGCCACCCGCGTGGAAAGCTGGGCGGAAGCGATGGGCCAAGGCTTCCTGAATTACATCTACCGCCCGATCAAGCAGGGCGCGGAAGCCTACCGCAAGCAAACCAATGAGTTCAAGCAGGGCTTTAAGGCTTTATTAGAACCCATCCAGCAGGACTTCGACCGCCCGAAAATCCACAGCCACGAGTTGAACTACACCTTTACCTTTAACGAACTGCTGCACGCCATGCTGCACAGCGGCAACGAGAGCAACCTGCGCAAGCTGCTGATCGGGCGCGGCTGGGGCGAAGATACCCTGGACGGGCTGAATACCGCGCGCTGGGAAGCGTTTATCAACCGCATGCAGGAAGAAGGGGTTATCCAAGAGCGGCATTGGCAGTTTGCACAGGGGGTGTGGGATTTGCTGGAACAGAGCAAGGCTAAAGCCCAGCAGGCGCATTTCGAGGTGTTTGGCTACTACTTTGACGAGATTGCCGCCAACCCGATTCAAACCCCGTGGGGCGAGTTTCGCGGCGGCTACGTGCCGGCGCAGATTGATGCCGATCTGGTGGTGGACGCGCAGATGCGCGAGCTGGCTACCCAAGAAAACGAGAAGATGGATTACGCCTTCCCGACCACGGCCAAAGGCTTTACCAAGGCGCGGGTGGAATACAACCGCCCGCTGGTGTTGGATTTGGCACGGCTGATGAGCCACGCCGAACAGGTGGCCTTGTTCTCGAATATGGAAGTGCCGGTGCGCGATGTGCGCCGCCTGTTGTCCGACATCACGCCGGAGCTGAACCGCCACCAACATAAGGCGTTGGAATCCATGCTGATGCCGTGGCTGAACCGTGCGGCCAAACAGCGCACCGTAACCAAAATTCAGGCGGATGGCGGCTTCAACCGCTTTTGGTCTGTGATGCGGCAACGCGCAGGGATGGCATTGATGTTTGGCAACACTGTGAATACCATCCAGCAGATTACCGGTTTCTTGCTGGCCGGTGTAAAAGTGAAAACCCGCTACATGGCGGCGGCATCATTAGACTTTGTTTCCAACTACAGAGAGATGAAACAGTCAGTAGCGGAGCATTCGGAGTTTATGCGCAGCCGCATGGATAACGAAATTGCGGCAATGGATGACTTTATCCAAGAAACGCTGATTAACCCTAATCTGCTCCAGAAGGCGCAGAACTGGACTAACCGCAATGCCTACTTCCTACAGCAGGCGATGGCCAACAGCATGGAGCCGATTATTTGGACGGCAGCCTACCGGCAGGCTTTGGAACAGGGGATGAATGAGGCGGATGCGGCGTTCTTTGCCGACGGCACCATCCGCCAAACGCAAGGCTCGACCCTGCCGGAAGACATCAGCCGGGTGGAAGGCGGCACGGCCTTTGTGCGCCTGTTCACGCAGTTTATGGGCTACTTCAATATGCAGGCCAACCTATTGGGCAACGGCTTTGTGAAGCTGATGCGGCAGGGCGGTTTGCGCCGGAACAAGCTGGCGGCGGCGCATTTGTTTATGATGGGCTACTTCCTACCGGCGGCGGGGGCGGAACTGATTGCCGCCGTCGGCTATGGCTTGAAAGACGATGACGGCGACGGCTACGCCGATGAGATACTGAAAACTGCCCTGCTGGACGGCCAGATAAAAAACGGGCTGGCCATGATTCCCGGCGTGGGGCAGGTGGGTACGTTCTTGTACAACCGCTTCAACGGCAAGGCTTACGGCAGCCGCTTGGGCGGTGCGCCGGCTTTGAGTATGGCGGAAGCAGCCTTGCTCGCGCCGTGGTCTGTCGCCAAGGCGATAGAGCCGGATGCCGCCTACCGGCAGAAACGCAAGGGGGTGTACGACGCGGCCACTTTGATTACCATGACGCTCGGCCTGCCGGTGCGCGGCGTATTGAAAACGGGCGGGCAAGTGGACGACTGGAGGAGAAGGCTGGATATGTTCAGCGAAGAGCAGAACTAGCCAGGTACACTCGAAAACCACCCTTCGGCAGTTACCATAGACACGGTAACTCCGGAGGGTCTTTTTTATGACGATTGAACGCGAAAGCAGGCGTAGTGATGTTTATTTAGGCGATGGCATGAATACATCATTACCGTTCGGCTTCAAGGTATTTCTGCCGACTGAAATTGTGGTGGTGATCAATGAAAACGGGGTGGAGCGTACCTTGTCTCACGGACAGGGTTGCACGGTATCCCTGAACGCCGATCAGGATGTTCGGCCGGGCGGCACGGTACGCCTGGCTATGCCTTTGCCTGCTGGCAGCAAGGCAGTGGTGTTGAGCAATGTGCGGCCTTTGCAGCAGGTGGATTTAACCAACCAGGGCGGCTTTTACCCCGATGTGCTGAATGCGGTGCACGACCGGCTGACGATGTTGATACAGCAGCTGATGGAATTGCAGGCCCGAACGCCGCAGGTGCCGGCCACCGACACCGCTACCGGTAAGGAATTGGCCCGGCAGATTTTGGCATTATCCCGCTCGCTGCCTGAAGCGCTGCGATTACTGGCCAGTCCGGAGGTTAAAAAACTGCTGAACCTTCTTAAAAGTAACCCGAATCTGGGCAGGGTGGAGCTCAGCTCGGCGGTAAACAGCGACCGCGAAGATGTGGCCGCCACCTCCAAGGCCGTTAAAACGGCTTACGACAAAGCCGAAGAGGCGGTGCGGAAATCACTGCCGCTGGGCAGTATCGTGGCCTTCCCGCGCGTTGTAACGAACCCGGTCGGCTTTTTAAAGGCCGACGGCAGCACCTTTGCCCAAGCCACCTATCCCGACCTGCACCGCGTATTAGGCGGCAACAAGCTGCCCAACCTCACGCGCTCCGACATCGGCATGACCGCCTATTTCCCGTTTGGCGACATCCCGGACGGCTGGATTAAGTACGACGAGATTGCAGCAAAAGTAACGCAGTCCGCCTATCCCGAGCTGTACCGCAAGCTGGTGGCGCAGTACGGCAGCATTGCCGATGTCAAGCCGGTAGATGATTACTTTGTGCGCAACGTGGGCAGCGGCGGCCAAATCGGCCAGCAATACCCGTGGGCGGTAGGCGACCATCATCACATGATTGCCTTCGCCGCCTACGGTAACGACGACCTCAATTTGCGCCCGCTGCCCTATGAAAATTACTACCCCGGGCAGGTCAAAGTCGGTGACCAGAAATTTATCAGTTTGGGGCAGCTTTCCGGCACCGAGGGTAGCAACCAATCAAGCGACAAATACGGGCAGGACCACGTTAATGCTTTGAATGGTAGCTACTCGCAAAAACACGCTACTTTGCTGACATGGGATAGGGCATACACCGACAAATTCACGCCCACGCCCTATTATCAGGACAACACGCCGAAATACATCGGCATGGTGCTGTGCATCAAAGCCAAAGACAGCTTGGATGACATCGTATTTTGGATTAAGGCTTACGGCAAAGTGACCAATGCCGGAGCACTGGATGCCTCCACGCTGGCCGCACAGTTGCAGGACAAGGCCGACAAAAACCATACCCACCGCGCCGCCGACATCAGCGACTTGGGCGAAGCGGTTAGGCGGCAGATGGCCGACGCCATGCAGCACCAGGCTGGCGCCAACGGCTACACCAAACTGCCCAACGGCCTCATCGACCAATGGGGCTTCGTGCCGATGGGCTGGCAGGGGGAAGGGCCGGTTAAGGTAACGTTCCCAATCGCCTTCCCGAATGAGTGCTACAACGTGCAAATCACCGTCAAAAGCGGCGGCAGCTCCGGCGCGGTCGGCACAGATATAACGATTGGCGCGGGAGATTTAACGGCCACCGGATTTAATGCCTTGGTTAACACATGGGGGCAAGGTGCGAATGCTGCCGATTTCCAAGGCTTTTTCTTCCGCGCTATCGGACGCTAAACGGGAGGAACGGCATGACACTGCATTACTCACAATCCGGCGGCGGTTTTTACGACGACCAAATCCACAGCAGGCTGCCTGAAGACGCGGCAGGGATTAGCCCCGGGCAGCACGCCGCCGAACCGGCGGCCGCACGATGAACACCTGTCCGATTTATCCCGCCCCGTATAAAGGCCGCCGCGACGGCGCGCGGTACCGCCCCGGCATCGCCGCTGCTCGCCTGCATCAAGATTTAAGGCACGGTCCGGGCCCTGCGGGCGGCACCGCCTGAAAACGGAGGATGAAATGTCCGAACAGGATAAATACCAAATCATTGCCGACTTTTTACGGCAGGTCGGTTTCCG
>NZ_LXSN01000013.1:0-7357 GCF_001648415.1 Eikenella sp. NML070372
CCATCAGGCCGATGGCGGCATAAGCCACCAATGCGCCGCCCGGGCCTGCCATATGGATGGCGCTGCCGCTGGCCATAAACAGGCCGGTGCCGATGCTGCCGCCGATGGCGATCATCGAAAGATGGCGCGACTTTAAATGACGACGCACTTTGGTGCTGCCGGAAGAAGCCGGTGCGGGCGCCGCGGCCACCGCCGCAGCAGAACTACCATCGAAAGAACTCATTTCGGTTCCTTTCAAAAAGGCGTATAGCCAAAACCTTTTCTGCCATAATTTATTGAACAGCAACGAAAAATGATTTTAGCTATACGTTGTTACGCACACGCGGCGCGCCAGCACCGCAACTCAATTTTGGGCGGATTATAAACCCTGATCGCCCGCTGAAAAACCCATAATTTCCCCTGGCGGCCAAATCAGCCAAATTAGCCACCTTTTTTAATTGGCACATTACTCAACCGGCACCCAACCCGTTGCCCCGAAAGCCGCTTAATACCTGGCCTCACGCGCCGAGCAAGCCCCGCGTTGCCGCTGCGAAAAAACGTAACATAAAAACCACATTCGGCCGAGGGACTCTCCCCAAAATACCAGCAGGCTACCTGAAAACGCCCGGTTGGGTTTCAGGTAGCCTACTTGATGTGGCGGCACGCGGTGCAAAACAATGCACCGCTGTCGGTTGGCAAAGGAGAAGAAAACAGCAAAGCCGATTAGTGTGGGCTCGACAAAAGGCTACCTGAAAACACCGGCCCAAAACGAAAATGCCGCCCCGGCTGCATTCCCAAATTTCAGGTAGCCTCCGCTTCCCCATCACAGCCTGCCGCGCATCACTGCTTGCCGCGCCGGAACACCCATTCGTTTTCCGAAGAAGCCGCCGCGCAGAAGGTGTAGCCCTCGCTGTTGAAATCCAGCAGCTGCTCCGGCTCGGTGATGGCGCGTTCGGCGGCATAGCGCAGCATCAGGCCGCGGGCGCGTTTGGCATAGAAACTGATGATTTTGTAGCGGCCGTTTTTCTCGTCTTGGAACACGGGGGTAATCAGGCGGCCGCCGAGTTTGGCCGGCTGCACGGCCTTAAAATATTCCTGCGAAGCCAGGTTCACCAGCACATCGGTTTGCGCCTCGGCCATGCGTTCGGCCAGCAATTCGGTAATCAGGCTGCCCCAGAAGGCGTATAAATCCTTACCGCGCGGGTTGGCCAGCTTGGTGCCCATTTCCAAACGGTAGGGCTGGATTAAATCTAAGGGGCGCAACAGGCCGTATAGTCCGGAGAGCAGGCCGGCATGGCCTTGCAGCCAATCGATTTGCGGCGGGGCGAGGCTCTCGGCATCGAGGCCTTCATACACATCGCCGTTAAACAAATACACCGCCTGCTTGGCGTTTTGCAGGCTGAAAGGCGGCTGCCAGGCCGCATTGCGCTCGGCGTTGAGGCGGGCGATTTTGTCCGACACGCCCATCAGCGCCGACAAATCCTGCGGCGCCAGCTCGCGCAGTTGCACCATCAGGATGGCAGACTGCTCAAGCAGCGCGGGCTGGCTGTGTTCCTTGGTGGGCGCGGCGGCGGTTTCGTTTAGGTTTTTAGCGGGCGAGAGGATGAAAAACATAGCGTTCTCTTTAATGAAGGGGTGCAAATTGGCGGGCAGTTTAGCCGCCTGCGGGGCAACAGGCAAACGGCGGAATAAATCGGCGCGATAGTTTTCAGGTAGCTTCCACCCCGCCTGCCTCATTAAAATAGCCGCCTCCATAAAAGGCTACCTGAAAACCATGTTCGGCATCATCAATCCCCTCTCCTACCTGATCGGCACCATCATCCTCATCATCATGCCCGGCCCGAACAGCATGTTTTGCCTCTCCGTAGCCGCACAACACGGCGCGCGCAAAGCCTACCGCGCCGTATTCGGCGTGCTGCTGGGCGATTTAGTGCTAATCCTGCTTACTGTACTCGGCGCCGGCACCGTGCTCAAGCTCTATCCCGCCCTATTTCACGCCATGACGCTCGCCGGCGGCCTGTATCTGGCCTACATCGGCTTCGGCCTTTTGCGCGGCGCATTGCGCAAATGGTTTGCCCCTCCGCCCGTTTTGGCAGCCGGTTTGCCGCCCACCCCGCCCGCCGGGCACATCTTCAAACGCGCCCTGCTGCTCAGCCTCACCAACCCCAAAGCCATCCTGTTTTTGCTGTCGTTTTTCGTTCAGTTCGTCGATCCCGCCTATCCGCACCCCGCCCTCTCCTTCCTGCTGCTGGCACTGGTTATGCAAACCGTCAGCTTCAGCTACCTCACCCTGCTCGTTTTCGCCGGACACCGCCTCGCCAACCTGTTCCGCCGCCACCGCCGCGTTACCACCGCCTGCACCGCCACCACCGGCCTGCTCTTTATCGGCTTCGCCGTGAGCCTGTGGCTGGCCGGAATTGGGTTTTAGCTACGGTTTCAGGTAGACTCATTCAGATAGAAATAACTGCTCAGGCTACCTGAAAAGCAAAACAGATTGCCGTATAATTGGCGGCATTTGGCCTCGCGCCCCATCTTTGCCGAATTTAAGGAATCCTCATGCGCAAACTCATCCCCCTCCTCTCCGCCCTCGCCCTTTCTGCCTGCTCCAGCCTCGGCAGCCAAGCCTTCAGCGGCGAAAGCGCCACTTTCGGCAGCGACAACATCCTGCGCGACGACGTGCTCAAAGTCGTGCGCACCGCCGAAGCCGCCTCGTTCAACTGCCGCAACATCGAATCCGTACACAGCAAAATCAACAGCGCCCACAAAGTGCACGGCCGCCTGCAGGTGCGCGAAGTGTGGACCGTCCGCGCCTGCGGCCAGGCCCACCGCTACAACATCGGCCTCTTTGAAGACGCACGCGGCGAAACCAACTTCACCGTCAGCCTAATTTCCCGCTAAACACCAAAGAAAGGCTACCTGAAAATGATGTCTTGCAGAGCAAGGCCGAGTTTCTGCGAAGCTAAAAAGGATTTGCCGATTTTCAGGTAGCCTTTTGGAGCAAGGACTATTCAAACATTCTTTGAATCCATTAGTAGGGTGCGTGCCTTGCGGCACGCACGCGGTGGGTTGGGGTTGCCGGGAAAATGGAGAACGCGTGCGTGCGTACCGCACACACCCTACATGCAGGCTACGGCTTGCTAGCGGTATTGAGATTTAGTTAGAAAGTGAATATTAAAAGTGGATATGATGAGAATATCTGAAAATCTTGTAAAAGTTTCTTATGATGAATTTCAAAAATTCATCACTACTAGAAAATTAAATTATTTAATCAGAAAATTCCCCAATAATGATGGCGAAATCAAATTGTTCTATACAACTGATGAACGCAATATGAAAATTTGTATCGCTACTGCTGTTGAAGCAGAAAATATTTTCCAGATAGATAAAACCTTTTAACAAATAGAGACCCCACCCATGCCCAAACGTACCGACCTAAAATCCATCCTTATCATCGGCGCCGGCCCTATCGTCATCGGTCAGGCCTGCGAATTTGACTACTCGGGCGCACAGGCCTGCAAGGCTTTGCGTGAAGAAGGCTACAAAGTCATTCTGGTGAACTCCAACCCCGCCACGATTATGACCGACCCTGAAATGGCGGATGTCACCTACATCGAGCCGATTATGTGGCAGACGGTGGAGAAGATTATCGCCAAAGAGCGACCCGATGCGATTCTGCCCACGATGGGCGGTCAGACCGCGCTGAACTGTGCGCTGGATTTGGCGCGCAACGGCGTGCTGGCGAAATACAATGTCGAGCTGATCGGCGCGACGGAAGACGCCATCGACAAGGCGGAAGACCGCGGCCGCTTTAAGGAGACGATGGAGAAAATCGGCCTCTCCTGCCCGAAATCCTTTGTCTGCCACACGATGAACGAAGCCTTGGCGGCGCAGGAACAGGTCGGCTTCCCGACGCTGATTCGCCCGTCTTTCACGATGGGCGGTTCGGGCGGCGGCATTGCCTACAATAAAGACGAGTTTTTGGCGATTTGCGAACGCGGTTTCGATGCTTCGCCTACGCATGAGTTGCTGATTGAGCAGTCCGTCCTCGGCTGGAAAGAGTACGAGATGGAAGTGGTGCGCGATAAGAACGACAACTGCATCATTATTTGTTCGATTGAAAACTTCGACCCGATGGGTGTGCATACGGGCGACTCGATTACGGTTGCGCCGGCGCAGACGCTGACGGACAAGGAATACCAAATCATGCGTAATGCTTCGTTGGCGGTATTGCGCGAAATCGGCGTGGATACGGGCGGCTCGAACGTGCAGTTTGCGGTGAATCCTGAAAACGGCGAGATGATTGTGATTGAGATGAACCCGCGCGTGAGCCGTTCGTCCGCGCTGGCTTCCAAGGCGACGGGCTTCCCGATTGCGAAGGTGGCGGCGAAGCTGGCGGTCGGCTTTACGCTGGACGAGTTGCGCAACGACATCACCGGCGGCAGAACGCCCGCGTCGTTCGAGCCGTCCATCGACTATGTCGTAACCAAAATCCCGCGTTTTGCGTTTGAAAAATTCCCTGCCGCAGACGACCGCCTGACCACACAGATGAAATCGGTGGGCGAAGTAATGGCAATGGGACGTACGATTCAGGAAAGTTTCCAAAAAGCCCTGCGCGGCTTGGAAACAGGCTTGTGCGGCTTCAATCCGCGCAGCGAAGACAAAGCCGAAATCCGCCGCGAACTGGCGAACCCCGGCCCTGAGCGTATGCTGTTTGTGGCGGACGCGTTCCGCGCAGGCTTCACGCTGGAAGAAATCCACGAAATCTGCGCTATCGACCCTTGGTTCTTGGCGCAAATCGAAGACTTGGTGAAAGAAGAGCAGCAGGTAAGTGCAGGCTGCCTGCAAGATTTGGATTTCGCCGCCTTACGCCGTCTGAAACGCAAAGGCTTCTCCGACAAACGCATCGCGCAGCTTTTAGGGCTACCTGAAAAAGCAGTGCGCGAACACCGCTACGCGCTGAAGCTGCATCCTGTCTATAAACGCGTCGATACCTGCGCCGCCGAGTTCGCCACCGAAACCGCCTACCTCTATTCCACTTACGAAGAAGAATGCGAAGCGCGCCCTTCCGACCGTAAGAAAGTGATGATTCTCGGCGGCGGACCGAACCGCATCGGTCAGGGCATCGAGTTTGACTACTGCTGCGTTCACGCCGCGCTTGCCCTGCGCGAATCCGGTTTTGAAACCATCATGGTCAACTGCAACCCCGAAACCGTGTCCACCGACTTCGACACCAGCGACCGCCTGTATTTCGAGCCGCTGACGCTGGAAGACGTGTTGGAAATCGTCCGCACCGAAGACCCGTGGGGCGTGATTGTGCATTACGGCGGTCAAACCCCGCTCAAACTCGCCAACGCATTGGTTGAAAACGGCGTGAACATCATAGGCACGTCCGCCGACAGCATCGACGCCGCCGAAGACCGCGAACGTTTCCAAAAAGTGTTGAACGACTTAGGCTTGCGCCAGCCGCCCAACCGCATCGCCCATAACGAGGAAGAAGCGCTCGTCAAAGCCGAAGAAATCGGCTATCCGCTGGTCGTGCGCCCGTCTTACGTCCTCGGCGGCCGCGCCATGCAGGTCGTCCACTCCGCCGAAGAGCTGCAAAAATACATGCGCGAAGCCGTGCAGGTATCCGAAGACAGCCCCGTGTTGCTCGATTTCTTCCTGAATAACGCGATTGAAGTCGATGTGGACTGTGTTTCAGACGGCAAAGACGTGGTTATCGGCGGCATCATGCAGCACGTCGAACAGGCAGGCATCCACTCCGGCGACTCCGGCTGCTCGCTGCCGCCTTACTCGCTCAGCGAAGAAATCCAAGACGAAATCCGCCGCCAAACCAAAGCCATGGCCTACGCGCTGGGCGTGGTCGGCCTGATGAACGTACAGTTTGCCGTGCAGGACGGCGTAGTGTTCGTGTTGGAAGTGAACCCGCGCGCCAGCCGCACCGTTCCCTTCGTCTCCAAAGCCACCGGCGTGCCGCTCGCCAAAGTCGGTGCGCGCTGCATGGCAGGCATTTCCCTGCAAAAGCAAGGCGTGGAAAAAGAAGTCGTCCCCGATTTCTATGCCGTTAAAGAAGCCGTGTTCCCCTTCATCAAATTCCCCGGCGTGGACACCATTCTCGGCCCAGAAATGCGCTCCACCGGCGAAGTGATGGGCGTAGGCGAGACCTTTAGCGAAGCATACCTCAAAGCCCAGCTCGGCGCAGGAGAACGCATGCCCGCCACCGGCAAAATCTTCCTTTCCGTGCGCGAAGAAGACAAGCCGCTTATCGTGAAAACCGCGCAAAACTTCCAAGCCTTAGGCTACGGCGTCTGCGCCACGCGCGGTACTGCAGGCTACCTGAAAGAGCACGGCGTGGTGGTACAGGCAGTCAACAAAGTGCCCGAAGGCCGCCCGCACATTGTGGACGCGATTAAAAACGGCGAAATCGCGCTGGTGGTAAACACCGTGGCCAGCAACCCGCAATCCATCGCCGACAGCCACAGCATCCGCCGCAGCGCCCTCACCCAACGCGTACCGCAATACACCACCGTGGCCGGTGGCGAAGCCATGAGCGAAGGGATGAAAAGCTTCAACCTCCTCGGTGTGTATAGCGTGCAGGATTTACATGCCCGCTTGAAAGGCTAGCCGGCATCTGCGAACATGCCATGAAAGAATGGGGGCTGCCGCACGAGAACCTCGTACGCAAAATCAGCAACCCGAAAAAAGGCAGAGAGAGAACCAGGCGGCCAACCGAACAAGAGATTACCAATATCTGCGCCGCTCTCTTATTATCAGC
Source organism: Eikenella sp. NML070372 (assembly GCF_001648415.1). Classification (NCBI taxonomy): domain Bacteria; kingdom Pseudomonadati; phylum Pseudomonadota; class Betaproteobacteria; order Neisseriales; family Neisseriaceae; genus Eikenella; species Eikenella sp. NML070372. The sequence continues at coordinate 6,755 of NZ_LXSN01000013.1, forward strand.
CGGACGGCAAGTCGGAACTGATTGTACAACGGGTAGCCATTGCCGTTCTATTCACCATCGAAACTGCCATGCGGGCAGGCAAAATTTGCGGCCTGAAATGGGCAGATGTGGATTTCACGCGCCGCCTTGCCCATCTACAGATTACCAAAAACGGCGACAGCCGAGACGTGCCATTATCCAAGCGTGCGCTGGAACTGCTCGAGCAACTGCGCAGCATTGATGATGTGTGGGTATTTAACGTGGATGCCAAAAGTTTGGACGTGTTATTTAGGCGGGCGCGGGATAACTGCGGCATTATCGACCTGCATTTTCACGATACCCACCGCGAAGCTCCCACACGTTTATCCAAAAAAGTACCGATTGAAGTGCTGGCAAAAATCAGCGGCCACCAGGATTTAAGAATACTGCTCAATGTGTACTACCACCCTGATATGGCGGATATTGCGTAAATGCTGGACTAGCGTGGCCACGCCTTAATCAACCCGTCATGCCGTGCCGCACAGTCGTTATACAGATGCACCACTTCCAGCGCCCACGGCAGCATTGCCTTGCCCGTTGTTCCCGACAATTCGGGCAGCCTGGGGCAGGGTATAGCCAAATCGG